>JAWODG010000210.1:0-3593 GCA_046483385.1 Candidatus Brocadiia bacterium
GGCACGAGCCCGGCGGCCACGTCCAGAGCGGGCACCAGCGGCAGGCGCTTCTTCCGGATGCCGGCCATGAGCCCGAGCGCCCCGCCTATCAGCCCGCCGAAGATGGAGAGCCCTCCCTCGTGGAGGAACAGTATCCGCACCGGTTCGGAAGCGAACAGCTCCCAGTGCTGCACCACGTAGAAGATGCGCGCCCCGACGATGCCGCCGAGCAGCCCGGCCACCGCCACGTCGAACAGGGCCACCGGGTCGAGGCCCATGCGCGCGCCGCGTCGCTGCAGCAGCCAGAGGCAGAGCAGGAACCCCACCAGAATCATGAAGCCGTACGATGCCACCGGGAAGCTTCCACCGCCCGGCAGCGGTATTCTGAGCAGATAGGGATGCAAGGGTGTCTCCTCGACGGGGTCAGGTTTGGTGCTCGGGGAATTCCTCGGCGAACGGATGGTTGTCGATGAGCCGTGTCTGGCCCACACGTACCGCCAGTACGGCCACCGCCCGGTTGGTCACGGTTTCGACCGGCTCCAGCGTCTCTCTGTCCACGATTTCGGCGTAATCGGGGTCCGCCAGCGGCGCCCCGGCGATTATTCGGTCCATGGCAGCCCGCAGGGCGTCCGCGGCGGTCTCGCCTTCCCGGTAGCGCCGATAGGCTTCGCGAAGGGCCCGGTAGAGGCAGAGGGCCTGTTCGCGCTCCTCGTCGTCGAGATACTGGTTGCGCGAACTCAGGGCGAGTCCGTCCTCCTCGCGCACGGTGGGCATGACGCGGACCTCGATGGGCATGTTCAGATCGCGCACCATGCGGCGCACAACGACGGTCTGCTGGAAGTCCTTGTGGCCGAAGTAGGCGCGGTCGGCGGGCACGCAGTTGAACAGTTTGCACACGATGGTCAGGACGCCGCGGAAGTGGGTGGGGCGGTGCTCGCCCTCCAGCACCTCCGTCAGCCCTTCTTGCGTGACCCACGTGCTGAAGTCCTCGGGATACATGACCTCGTCGCGCGGGCAGAACGCCATGTCGGCGCCGGCCTCCTCGGCCACCCGGCAGTCCTCTTCCAGTTGCCGCGGGTATTCCTCCAGGTCCTCCTCGGGCGCGAACTGGGTGGGGTTGACGTAGATGCTCACGGCGGTGCGGTCGCACTCGGCGGCGGAGGCGCGTATCAGGCTGAGGTGACCCTCGTGGAGGGCGCCCATCGTGGGCACGAAGCCGACGCTGAGGCGCTCGGCCTTCCAGCCGCTCACGATGTCTCGGGCTTCTTTCGGTGTGTCGGCGCGCTGGAGTGTCATGGAGTCTCCGTCACGTGTCGTAATCCTCCTGCAGGCCGCCCAGCACCTCGACGGCGTGGGGCACGGCCTGGAGTAGATAGGGCACCAGTTCCCGGACGGCCGACGTGCTGCCGGGCAGGTTCACGATGAGCGTCCGGTCGCGAACGCCGCTCGTGGCGCGGGACAGCATGGCGCGCGGCGTCGACTGCAGGCCCCGCGTCAGCAGGGCCGTCGTGATGCCCGGCGTCTCGCGGTCGATCACGGTCCGGGTGGCCTCCGGCGTCACGTCCCGTGCCGAAAGGCCGGTGCCTCCTACCGTCAGCACGAGTCCCACTCCCTTCTCGCACCACTCCCGGAGGGCGGCGGCGATGAGGTCGGCCTCGTCGGCAACTACACGCACCTCGACGGCGCCCGTGACGTCCTCGCACCCGGCCAGGATGTCCGCGGCCAGGGCACCGCTGCGGTCCTGCTCCTCCCCGCGCGATATCCTGTCGCTGGGCACCAAAACAGCCGCCACAAAACCCATCGTTTTCTCACCACGAAGGACACGAAGGACACGAAGAAAAGCTAAAGCACAAACCGCCTGATGCCGTGCTTCAGCAGAGGCACATTGAAATTGATCAGCAGTCCGGTAGCGATCTCGGCAAGCCGCATGTAGGTGAGGACCTGTGCCTCGTGGATCGGCAGGAGTTCATCCACACTTTTCAGTTCGACGAGCAGTTCTGCGTCGACCACAAGATCCGCCCGGTAACCGCAGTCGAGCCTCACTCCCTTGTACTCAACAGGTATGGCTCGTTCAGCCGTGAACGGTATCTGCTCCAGGGCCAGTTCGTGAGCAAGACACTGACTGTAGGCGGACTCCAGCAGCCCGGGTCCGAGGTTTCGATGCACCTCGAGCGCGCAGCCGATCACCTGGTTAGAGAGTTCATCGAAATCCATGTCGCGGGCTCCCTATCAGGATTCTGGTTGGGCTCTTGTCTACGCCTACGCACGCGGTCTCAGACGCTACGACCACAGCTGCGCACCTGAATTACCTCTTGAGGACGCCACAAATGCGCCAGAATAGTCTGAAGTAAAAGCCTCTTACTCTCTTTCGTTGTTCTTCGTGTCCTTCGTGTTCTTCGTGGTTCCATCGCCCGGTCGGACCGCGTCGCCGGGGCGGACGGTCCCGCCGGTGATGACGCGCGCGAAAATGCCCTCCCGCGGCATGACGCAGTCGCCGGTGGCTTCCCGGATGGCGCAGCCTTGGTGGCATTCCTTGCCTATCTGGGTCACCTGCAGCACGGCCTCCTCGCCGACGCGGAAGCGGCTTCCAACCGGGAAGTTCTCCGGCCGCAGGCCGGACACGAGCAGGTTCTCCGCGAAGTCGCCCGGACCCACGTCGAGGCCGTGATCGCGGATCTTGTCAGCGCTGGCCTGGCAGAGCAGACTCACCTGCCGTCCCGTGCCGGCGTGGGCGTCGCCCTCCAGCCCGTGGTCGACCACCAGACGAGCCTCTTCGACGGGCGTCTTGGTCTCGCCCTTGCGGCGGGACAGGCAGACGGCCAGCAGGCGGCCCTCGTCACTCATCGGAGTCCTCCGCTCGCCAGTGTCCGCTCTTGCCGCCGGCCTTCTCCAACAGGCGCGTCCGCAGTATCTCGGCGCCGGGACAGACCGCCTTGATCATGTCGTAGAGGGTTACGGCCGCTACGGTTACGCCATAGATCGCCTCCATCTCGGCGCCGGTGCGGTCGAAGGTGCCCACCCGGCAGCGGATGACGACGCTGTCCTCGGCGGGCTCGAACTCCACGGAGGCATCGGTGACCTGAATGGTGTGGCAGTGGGGGATGGTCTCCGGCGTGCGCTTGACGGCCAGCAACGCCGCCGCGCGGGCGGTCTGGAGCGGGTCGGACTTGGGCAGATCATTGTCCAGCACCGCCTGCACGGTCCCCGCGTCGGCCCGCAGAACACTTTCGGCGACGGCCACGCGGCGGGTGGGCTCCTTGCCGGAAACGTCCACCATGCCCTGTCTCTGGTCGTTCACGAGCCATTCCCTCCGGAACCGAGCCAAAAAGCCATTATAGTCAACGCTGTTCAGGCTGTAAAAGCGTTGGAGCGTGTCTCGGACGGCCGCTAAGAGGGCTGACATAAGTCCTCAAGGGTTCTTGTCCGGAGCAGAGAACCAAACGGCCCGCCTTCAGACGCTTTCAGCACCGTGGAGCAGGCGCCCCGCCCGCCACGCACAGGGTCGGAGATCCTTCGGCGCCCCGTAAGTGGCGCCTCAGGATGACACCCCGCGGGGGGCCGCCGTCCTAATGTGCCCGGCGAGACGTCACAGGTGCGTTCGTCCGACAGGAACG
>JAWODG010000219.1:0-57099 GCA_046483385.1 Candidatus Brocadiia bacterium
CCCTGGGGCGGCGATGAACTCGTCGTCTATTGCGCCCACGACTCGGTCTACTCCGAGAGTGTGCTCAACGACTTTGAGGAGCAAACAGGCATTCCTGTGGCAGTCAAGTTCGATACGGAAGCCACGAAATCTCTCGGGCTCATCGAACTGCTAATCCGCGAGAAGGAGAACCCCCGTTGCGACGTGTTCTGGAACAATGAGCTGCTGGGGACGATGGACCTGAAGACGGAGGGCGTTCTCCAGCCGTATAAGGGTCCCGGCTATGAGAGGATTCCGGCGGCCTTCAAGGACCCCGAGGGCTACTGGGCGGGCTTCGGCGCGCGGCTGCGCGTTTACATCGTCAACACCGACCGCATGGAGGCGACACCCGAAGCCGTCGAGCAGGCGATGCAGGGCGACCTGTCGCGCGTGGCCATGGCCAAGCCCCTCTACGGCACCACGCTGACCCACTACTCGGTGTTATGGGACCTGTGGGGTGGTGAGCGGCTGAAAGAGTGGCACGCCGAGGTGCGCGAGCGCGATTTGCGGGAAGTGATGGGCAACGCCCAGGCCAAGGACCTCGTGGCCGAGGGCGTCTGCGATTTGGGTTTCACGGACACCGACGACTTCTTCCTGGCGAAGGACGCCGGCAAACCGGTGGAGGCCGTGCCCGTGCGGGTCGGCGACGGCGCCACCATCTGCATCCCGAATACCGTATCGATCATCGAGGGTAGTGACAACGTGGAGAACGCGCGGAAACTTGTCGATTACCTGCTGTCGCGCGAGTGCGAGACGGGTCTTGCCAACGCGAAGTCGCGCCAGGTGCCCCTGGGACCGGTCGATCCGGAGGCGTTACCGGAGGAGGTGCGGCAGTTTAAGGAATGGGCGGACGACGGCTATCCACTGGACAACTTAGGCCCGGCCCGTGACGCCTGCCTGGCCTGGCTCAAGGCGGAGTACGTGGAGTGAGCTATGGTGCCGTATACGCGCGGGCGCTGGGGCGGGCAGCGCTGGTCGCCTGCGCCGCCGTGCCTATGGGTGCGGCCATGGCTGCATTCCTGCGCGTACCGCGGCCCCGCGGTCGCCGGATGCTCGTGTGGGCGAGTCTCCTGCTTCCTTTTGTGACTCCGGCGCTGCTTGTGGGGTACGGTTACGCGAGTTTCTCCCTGTCGCTCGTGCGCCATCCGCTGTGGAACCAGGCCCTCTATACGGTGCTGGTCTGGCTCAAGGTTGTTCCGCCGGCTGCGCTGGTTCTGTACTTTGCGCCGTCGCTTTTCACGCCGCAGGCGATGCACTGTCGCCGATTGCTGGATGGCGGTCACGGGACCCGGTCGCGTCTTACGTCGCGCCTCGGGTTCCTGGCGCGCGGACCCGGGCGCAAATGGCTGGTGGCGTTCGGCGTGGCCTTCCTGCTGGCCTTCGGCGAGTTCGAGATCGCATCCCTGATGGTCGTGCCCACGTGGACGGTGCGTATCTTCGACGCACAGGCGGGCGGGCTTGCGCTGCTGGATTCTCTGCGACTTGTTTCTTTGCCGGCGATTTCGGAGGCAGTTGTGGTGTTCGTGGTTCTGCTCGCACTCGTGCACGCCCGACGGCTCGCCGGGCTTCGTTCGAAGCGTGCCCACCCCGGCCGGACGGTGCGATGGACGTCCCTCGGCTACGTTGTTCTGGCGGTCACCTGTGTCACTCTGGTGCCCGGATGGGTCGTTTTGAAAGGGGCGGTGGCGGGGCTGCCGCTTCTGCTCCGCGACTTCTCACTCGGCTCCGACCTGCTTCACAGTATTGCCTACGGGGCCGTTGCAGCGGGTATCGGCTACGTGGCGGCAGGCTGGTTCATCCGTGGGCGTGGCACCAGCCGGCTTGCTGGAACGCGCACGCTGCTTGGTGCTTTGCTGGCGGTGCCAGGCTTGCTGGGCGGATTGGTGCTGGCGCTGGTGGCTGTGTACCTCTGCCAGCAGCCGGTATTACAGGCGGTTTACGATACGCCCTTGCCGCTCTTGACCACGCTGGCAATGCTGCTGTTCCCGTTCGCGCTGCTGCTGCGATTGCTGGTGCAGCGCTTCCGGCCGGATGCGGCGCTGCACACGGCGTCACTTCTGACCGGTTCGGGCTCACCGCCCGTGCGTGGTCGGGGACGGCGGCTTCGCTGGCGGCTCGACGTCAGGGCGCGGTTCTGGGTGTTCTTCCTGCTGTTCTGCTGGGCGTACCTGGAGCTGAGCGCGTCGGCCATCCTCGCGCCGCCCGGCCACACCACGGCCGTGGTGTGGCTCTATAACCTTATGCACTACGGTCGCTCGCAGGTGCTCTCCGCCATGGTGCTGGTGGCGTTGCTGGTGCCTCTGCTGGTCGTGCTGATCGTGGAAGCTTTCCGGAGTTCCGCCGTGAGGCTCATGACGCATGCGTGAAACGCTCTGGACACTGGAGGGCGTGCTGCTGGCGGGGACAGGTGTGCCTCGACTGAAAGCGGATCATCTCCGTATCGAACGGGGCGTAACGGCCGTCATGGGACCCTCGGGCGCCGGCAAAACGTCCCTGCTCAACCTGCTGGTGGAGTTCGAAGAGCCGGACGAGGGTTCCGTGAGCCGCGGGGATGAGCCCGAAGGGTTCGCCTTGCCGTTGTTCTGGGTGCCGCAGGACGGCGGGCTCTGGCCGCACATGACCGCGCGGGAACACGTGGAGGCGGTGACGCCCCCCGGCGCCGGAACCGGTGTCGACGAACTGTTCCGGGAGCTTGACCTGACGGAGCGGGTGGAGGCCCGGCCCGACGAGCTGTCCATGGGGGAGAAGTCCCGGCTGGCCGTGGCGCGTGCTCTGGCCGCCGACGCGGCGGTTCTGGTGATGGACGAACCTTTGTCCCACGTGGACCAGGCCAGCGCCACCCGCTACTGGGACGTCATCAGGAGACGTTGCGAGGAAAGCGGCGCGTCCCTCGTCTTTGCCACGCACTCCCCCGAGCGCGTTCTGGGCGAGGCCGAGCGGGTCGTCTGCCTGCGCGAGGGCCGCGTCCTCTACGGCGGACCGGTCGAGGAACTGTACTGGCGCCCGGAGACGCGCGAACTGGCCGAGTGCCTGGGCGAGGTGAACTGGCTGACGCCCGACGAGGCCCGAAAGTGGCTGGACGGCGCCGGCGAGAACGGCCGGTGCTACCGTCCCGAGCAGGTGACCATCCGTCCGAGCCCTGACGGCCGCTTTCGCGTCCGGTCGGCACGGTTTCACGGGTCCGTGGCGGAGGCGGAAGTCGAGGATCCCGAGACGGGGGAATCGCGGCGTTTCTACCACCGGCCGGCCGGCGATCGGCTGGAGCCGGGGAAACGCGTGATCCTGAAGCTCGTCCTTACGTTGCTGGTAATGCTGTCTATGGTGGGTTGCGGCGGAGGGGGCACGGAGCCGCCGTTGCCCGTCAGCGTGGAGCGCAACTGGGTCATGCCCGCCGACGGACCCCGCATTCCCGCACCGCGGGCCGTCACCGTGCGAGGGGAAGGAGAAGAACTGATAGTGCTGGACACGGCCGGTCGGGCGTTGGTATTCGGGCCCGACCGAAAGCTGCTCCGCTCGTGGGAGATGCCCGACCACGAGCAGGGCACCGCCGAAGACGTCTGCGTCCTGCGGGACGGCCGCATCGCCGTGGCAGACACCCACTACCACCGCGTGCTTCTGTTCAGGCCTGACGGCGAACTGCTCGGGCAGTTCGGGAGCTACGGCGAAGAGCCCGGACAGTTCATCTACCCCGTGGGGCTCACCGAAGACGCTTCCGGCCACATCTACGTCTGCGAGTACGGCGGCAACGACCGCGTGCAGAAGTTCACCACCGACGGCGAGCACGTCCTGTCGTTCGGTAGCTTCGGGACGGGTCGCGAGCAGTTCCAGAGGCCCTCCGACCTCGTGTGGCGCGAAGGAAAAGTCTACGTGGCGGACGCGCTGAACAACCGCGTTCAGGTCTTCAGCGACGACGGCGAGTTCCAGGGGACGCTGTCCGGACAGGACACGGATTTGGGTCTGCGGTTTCCCTACGACATTGCACTGGGGCCAGACGGAAGTTTCTACGTGGCCGAATACGCCGCGTGCCGCGTGACGGCAGTGGGGCCCGACGGACGGCTCCTGGGCCGCTACGGGTCCCCGGGTCGCGGGGCGGGACAGTTCCAGACGCCCTGGGGCATTGCGGTTGGACGCAGCGGACAGATATACGTGACAGACACAGGCAATCGGCGCATGGTGGAGCTGAGCCTTTGAGCGTTGAAGGCGTCATCAAGGAGGTACTGCCCCCATCGAGGAGGCCCGTGACGTTTGAGCGGGCCCTGCCGCTGGTGGTCTTCCTGGGAGCTTTCGGCGCCGGATGCCTGATGCTGGAACTGACCGACGTTCTGACGTTCACCTCGTATTGGGCTTTCCTCTTGCTGGCGGCCGCTCCGTGGCTGTGGTGGCTGCACATGGCCGGGCGCGGCGGGCTGAGGGGGGCGCGTGGAGTGATCGCACTGCTGGTGCGGCTGTCCCTTCTGGGCGTGCTGGTGTTCGGACTCGCCGAGCCCCGGGCCGTGCGCAAGAGCGACGTCATGTCGCTCATGTACGCCGTGGATATGTCGGATTCCATCGGGCGGGAGGCGTCGGACGCCGGCCTCGAATACGTTACCCGGACGGTGGGGGGCAAAAAGGACAACGACGAGGCCGGACTGGTGGTATTCGGCCGCAATGCGGCTGTCGAGCTGCCGCCGGCGCCCAGCTTCCCCATGGAATTCGTGGCCGTCAGTTCGGTGGTGAGCCCGGACGGAACCAACCTGGAGAAGGCCCTCTCGCTTTCGGCGGCCGTGCTGCCGGACGAGAACCTGAACCGCATCGTTCTCATCACCGACGGCACCGCCACCGAGGGCAGCGTCTCGGCGGCTCTGGACGAGCTGAAGGCCCGAGACGTGGCCGTGGACGTCCTGCCCATCCAGTACGGATATGAGCGCGAGGTGTGGCTCGAGAAGCTGGAGCTGCCGCAGCGGGTCCGCGTGGGGCAGACCTACGAGGCGGCCGTGGTCCTCTCGTCGCTCGAAGACGGCTCGGGGCTGCTGAGGCTGACCGAGAACGGCGAGACCATCTATGAGGAAGAAGTCCAGTTCAACGCCGGCAAGAACCGCTACGTGCTGCCGATACACCTCCGCGAGCCCGGGTATTACGAATACGTGGCACACATCGACCCGCCGGAGGGCAGCGACGCGTGGGAGGACAACAACCGGGTCATCAACCACCTCTACCTGAAAGGAGAGGGCAAGGTGATGGTGGTCACCGACCCGTCCGGGGACGAGCGTGACTGGCAGACGCTGGTGCGGGCCTTGCGGGAAGCGCGCTTCGGGGTCGAGGTGCACTCCGCCTACGAGGTGGCGCGCAACCCGCTGGCCTTGATGCCCTACGATTGCGTGGTGCTGGCGAACGTCCCCGCCGACGCGCTGGACGTGGTGCAGATGCAGGCGCTCCACGATGGCGTCTACAACCAGGGGCTGGGCCTGCTGATGGTCGGCGGGGCCAGCAGCTTCGGCGCGGGCGGCTACCACCGCACGCCGGTCGAAAAGGCGCTGCCCGTGAGCATGGACATCTCCCAGCGCAAGGTCATGCCGAAGGGCGCTCTGGCCATCATTCTTCACACCTGCGAGTTCGCGCAGGGCAACACGTGGGGCAAACGCATCGCGAAGGCCGCCATACGCGTCCTGAGCGACAGGGACGAGGCGGGTGTGCTCGCCTACGAGTACTCAGGCGGCGAACAGTGGATTGTCCCGATGGCGCCGGCCAGTGAGTATGACCGCATGGTACGGCTCATCAACGAGGCGTCCATCGGCGATATGCCGAGCTTCGCTCCGACCATGCAGATGGGACTGAAGGGCCTGCAGGCCAGCGACGCCGCCGTGCGGCACATGATAATCATCTCCGACGGGGACCCGTCGCCGCCCACGCCCGCCCTGCTACAGGAGTTCGTCGATGCGAACGTCAGTGTCTCCACGGTGGTGATTAACCCGCACACGCCGCAGGACACGAAGATCATGCAGCACATCGCGAGGTCAACCGGCGGGCGTTACTACTATCCGAGCGACCCCCGCCGACTGCCGTCCATCTTCATCAAAGAAGCGAAGACGCTGAGCCGCAAGCTCATCCAGAACGTCACCTTCACGCCGGAGGCGGGCATGCCCTCGCCCATCCTGAAAGGCATCGCCGGCTTCCCGGAACTGAAGGGCTACGTGCTGACGACCCTCAACGACCGGGCGGGCAGCATCCTGCGCGTTCCGTCGGAAGAGGGGGAGGAGGACCCGCTGCTGGCTACGTGGCGCTACGGTCTGGGCAAAGCCGGCGCGTTCACCTCCGACCTCTCGCCCAACTGGGGCGCGGTCTGGATGAACTGGGAAGAATACGTGCCGTTCGTCAAACAGCTCATCACGGACCTGTCGCGGGCGGCGGGCGCCCAACACCTGCAGATGCAGTGCTTTGCGGACGGTGACACCGGCGTCGTCATGGTGGAGGATTACCACCCCGAGGGCGCCTTCCTGACGCTGGACGCGCACGTTTCGGGCCCGCGGGGGGAGTCACAGGACGTGCGTCTGCGGCAGGTCGGCCCGCGGCGCTACCAGGGCGACTTCCCGCTCTGGGGTCAAGGGCGTTATCAGGTGGCCGCCTCCGCGCTCGGGGCCGACCGGCAGGAGAAGATTG
Source organism: Candidatus Brocadiia bacterium (assembly GCA_046483385.1). GTDB lineage: Bacteria > Planctomycetota > Brocadiia > SM23-32 > SM23-32 > B1Sed10-231. Next base: position 6,655 of record JAWODG010000219.1, read on the forward strand.
TGGGCGGCTTCGTTGTGCCGTACTCCCGGGAGTACCTCCGCTTCCGCTCCAATCCCGGTGTGCTCCGGGGGATAGCGGAGGAGACGGGCGGGCGGATGCTGACCGGCGATGAGGGCGGGGAGGAGGTCTTCGTGCGGGAGAGGACGCCGCGCTCCAGCTCGCGTCCCATTTTCGACTGGTTCCTGATTGCGCTGGCGTGCCTGGTGCCGCTGGACGTGGGCGTCAGGCGCATCCAGCTCGACTGGGCCCTCATCGCCGGGTGGTTCCGGCGCGGCAAAGGCGAGGAAGCCGCGGCCACGCTGGACGCGCTGCTGAAACGCAAGCGCGAGATACCCACCATGAAGGCCAAAGGCAAGCGGCCGCGACCCCGCCTCGGCCGGACGGAGGTCGGCCCCGAAGAGGCCCCGGCCGAGGAAGCGCCGAGCCCCGAGGCGGGGGATACCGAGGGCCTGAGCACGACGGAACGACTGCTGAAAGCGCGCAAGAAGTGGAGAGAGGACGAAGAGGAAGACGAATGAGGACACGGGAAACATCGGGAAACTGACGAGGGAGTGGCTATGAGCGCCGAAGACAGGCTGGAGGTTGAGGACGAACTCCGGGCGGAGGCGGAGCAGTTCAGGGCGGACCTGCGCGCCGTGCGGGAGGAGGTGGGCAAGGTCATCGTCGGACAGGAGCGTGTGGTCGAGTGCACGCTGGCCGCCATCCTCTGCGGCGGCAACGTCCTGCTGGAGGGCGTGCCCGGACTGGGAAAGACGAAACTCGTGAAGACCCTCTCGGAGGCATTGGACCTCGAGTTCCGGCGCATCCAGTTCACCCCAGACCTGATGCCGGCCGACATCATCGGCACGACAGTCATGACGCCGGGTCCGGAGGGGCGCTACCGGTTCGAATTCCGCAAGGGACCGCTGTTCACGCAGCTTCTGCTGGCGGACGAGATAAACCGCGCAACGCCCAAGACGCAGTCGGCCCTGCTGGAGGCCATGCAGGAGGGCTCCATCACGTCGGGTCACACCACGTATCAGCTCGAGCAGCCCTTCTTCGTGCTCGCGACCCAGAACCCCATCGAGCAGGAGGGCACCTACCCGCTGCCGGAGGCCCAGTTAGACCGCTTCATGTTCAAGGCCAACGTGCCATACCTGAACCGCGAGGAACTAAACGAGGTCGTCAATCGGACCATCTTGCGGGAGGAGGCCGCCGCCGAGAAGGTGTTGGACGGCGAGCGCATACTCCACCTGCGTCGCACCCTGCAGAAGGTCGTGGTGGCGGACCCCATACGCGACTACGCCGTGCGGCTGACGTTGGCGACCCATCCGGACTCCGAGTTCGCCGCGGAAGGCGTGCAGCGCTACGTGCGCTGGGGCGCCAGTCCGCGGGCGAGCCAGGCGCTCATCCGGGCGGCGCGCATGAGGGCGCTGGGGGAGGGTCGGGCGCATGCCTCGTTCGGCGACGTGCGTCATTTCGCCCGGCAGGTGCTGCAACACCGCGTGCTTCTGAACTACGACGGGCAGGCGGAGAACATCCGCGTGCCCGAGCTCGTCGATGAACTCCTTGAACAGGTTCCGGAAGAAGCCTGATGGCCGAGGAAAGCGGACAGAGAGCCCGGCTGACGCCGCTGCTGAGCAACGACGTGCTCGACAGGCTGCGGCGTCTGCGCATCAACCCCCATCGGCGCCTGACCAACCGCAGCCGGGGCGAGCACCTGACCGGCCGGGGCGGCTCCAGCATCGAGTTCTCCGACTACCGCGACTACGTGCCCGGCGACGACGTGCGGTTCGTGGACTGGAACATCTTCGCCCGGCTGAACCGCCCCTACCTCAAGCTCTACGAGCAGGAGGAGGAGGTCCACGTCGTGCTGCTGGTGGACGGGAGCGACTCGATGCTCTTCGAGGGCAAGTTCCTCCGCGCCCGGCAGCTCGCCGCCGCCTTCGGTGTGCTGGCGCTGCTCGGCACCGAGCGGCTCAGCGCCTACAGCTTCAATGCCCGCGACGGGACGCCGGAGAGGCTGCCGCCGTGCCGCGGACGCGCCAGCATGCGCAAGCTTTTCCGGTTCCTGGAGGGTCTCGAGGGCGGTGGCAGCGAACCGGTGGAGGAGGGGGTCGAGTCGTTCTTACGCTTCCACTCCGGACGGGGCGTGGCGATTCTCCTGTCCGACTTCCTGACGTTCGGGGACGTGCGCAGGGCGCTGAATCGCGTTTTCAGCGTCGGGCTGGAGGTCTTCGGCGTGCAGATACTCAGCCCGGCCGAGATCGACCCTGACGTGGGCGGCGACGTACGGCTGGTGGACGCGGAGACGGAGAGCATGCGGGACGTCTCGTCGGCAGGGGACCTGCTGGACATCTACCAGGAACAGCGGGACGCCTACGAGGCGTATCTCGCGGAGCTTTGTCGCCAGCGGAACGGACGCTTCCTCTCGCTCAGCTCGCGGGCGCCGCTGGAATGGCTCTTGTTCGACCTCATGGTGCGGAGGGGGTGGCTGGTATGAGGGGCCTGGGCTTCTCAGCTCTGAGCAACGCCTGGCTGCTGGCGCTCGTGCCGCCGCTGATACTGTTTTACTTCCTCAAGCTCAAGCGCCCGCGCCTGCGTGTGCCGTCTCTGGTGCTGTGGCAGAAGGTGCTGGAGGACGAACGGGTCAACTCGCCCTTCCAGCGCTTCAAGCGCAACCTGCTGCTCCTTCTGCAGCTTCTGCTTCTGCTTTTTCTCATAGCCGCCGGCCTCCAGCCGTTCTGGAGGGGGCGGCAAGCGGAGGCCGAACGGGTGCCGGTGCTGGTGGACTGCTCAGCCAGCATGGGGGCCCTCGACGAGCCGGGCGGCCGGACGCGGTTGGAAGTGGCGAAAGACAACGTCGAGCGTATGATCGACGGCCTGCTGCCCGGCCAGGAGATGTGTCTCATCTCATTCGACCGGGCCGCGCGGAAAGTGACCGACTTCACCGACAACAAGCGCATCCTCCGTGAGGCGCTTGGCAAGCTGAAGATCACGGACGTAACGAGCGACGTGGACGATGCCCTGCGCACGGTGCAGGCGCTGGCGCAGGCGGTGCCCTGCGATAGGGCGGTAATGTTCTCCGACGGGAACTTCCCCGAGCAGGCCAACGTCGACCTCTCCTTCGAGCTGGACTACCGGCGCGTCCCGCCGGGCGGAACGAACGTCGGCATCACCGCGCTCAATGCCCGCCGCGGTGCGCCGGGACAGTGGGACGTGTTCTGCCAGGTGGCCGGGTCGGCCGACGAACTGACACCGGTGACCGTGGGAGTGACGCGCAACGGTGAGGAGGTGGGGACCGAACACATAACTGTTTCCGCCGAGGAAGGCGAGCGGCTGGTGTTCCCCATGCCGGCTGAGGAGGAGGCCGACCTCGAGGTGCGCCTGGTGCCGGACGGCTTCGACGCGCTGGAGGCCGACAACGTGGCCTTCCTCCACCTGCCGCCGATGCGTCCGCTGCCCGTGAGGGTGGCCGGGGACCTGCCGTCCTACCGGCACGCCGTGCAGGCGCTGCCGTCCGTCGAGCTTTCGGACACCGCGGCGGAGCTTCTTGTCACCGACCGCGCCGATGAGCCGGCCGCTGAAGCTGCCGTGAGATTCTACGTCGGCGTCGTGCCTCCCGACCTGCAGTCGCTGATCAGCGTGGACGGGGAAGGCACGGCGGTCGTGGACTGGCAGCGCACGGCGCCGCTGTTGCAGTACGTGGACTTCCGGGACCTCGTGATCGTGGACAGGCCGCTGGCGGCGGAAGGGGTGCGGACGGGGGACTTCGAGGAACTCGGCTACGAAGTGCTGATCCACGGCGAGACGGGCCCGTTGCTGCTGCGGCGCCGGGCGCGGCGTGGCACCGCTTACTACATGCTGTTCCACACGGATCGGTCGACGTTGCCCTACCGCGTCGGCTTTCCCGTGCTGGTGGCGAACCTTGTGGAGGTCGCCATGCGTGAGGCCGGCCTGGCGGAGGTCCAGCCCGTCCTCACCGGGGTGCTGCCGGACATCGAGACGGAGGCCGGCATCGAGTGCCGTATAATCGGGCCGGACGGCGGGCGACGCGTGGAGGCGAGCGACGGCAGGGGAGTGCTCTCGGGGGTCCCGGCACCCCAGGTCGGCCGGTACACTCTGGACCTGGAGGGCGAGCGTCGAACAGTGGGAGCGAGTCTGCTCTCCGCGCAGGAAACCGGGCTGACCGGCCTGGAGAGCATCGAGTTCGAGGAGGAGCTGACCGTGGCGGCGTCCGAGGAGCAACTCCGGACCAACCGTCCGCTCTGGCGCCACCTTGTGCTGGTCGCCTTCGCGCTGATGCTCGTCGAGTGGTGGTACTTCCAGCGGGGAGCAGGAGGCTTCGCATGATCCACGGCGCCATTCGGATGTGCGTGCTGGCCCTGCTGTTCTGTGGACCCGTGGCCGGTGGGGCCGAGGACCTGATCGTGAACATAGTCCCGCAAGTTCCCCAGCCTCGGTCGGGGGCCCCCTTGAACGCCGTGCTGACCGTGCAGAACAGGTCAGAAGGCCTGCAGCGGGGCGCGCTGCGTCTCGTTTTCAGGGACGGTCAGGAGACGCTGATGGTGCTGCGCACCGGCGAGCTTGTCCTGCCCCGGGGCACTCAGAAGTACCGGCTGACGCTCCCACCGTTGGAGAGCATGGCTCTCCAGATGCCTCTCGAGGTGCGGGTGGGTCTCCTGACGGAGAACGGTGAGAGGCCGCTGCCCCCCGCAGTCCTGACAGCGCCCACGGCAAATGAACGGGCGTTCGTGGTCGCGGTTATCGCCCCCGACTGGTCGATGGGAGCCGATGTGCGGAGTATGGCGACAAACCTGGCACTGGAGAGGTACCTGCCGCGCAGGGAGGACGACCCACCCCCGCTTCGAACGAGCGTGCCCATGGTGAGCCCGGACGAGCTGCCGACGCAGCCACTCCGGTACTGCTGCTATGACATCGTGCTCCTGACCGACCAGGGATTGCGGCAGGCCGACGGAGCACGGTTGGAGGCCCTGGCGCGCTGGACCCGGGCGGGAGGCAGCCTGCTGGTGGCGCCGGACGTGGCGGCGCCGCTGGGGACCGAACAGACAGAGTTCATGAAAGAAGTCACTGGCGGCGACTGGACACCGTTTGACCGGGCGCCGCACGGACTCGTCCGCTGCCGGTGCGGCCTGGGCTGTGTGGCCATCGTCGAGCCCGGCAATGTGGACGAGGCCGAGTGGCGGCGGACGGTCGCGTTCCTCTGGCGACTCCGCGCGGATCAGGCCCGCTCTCTGGTTCAAACGGGCTACTGCCGGGATGACCGGGCCGAGGCGCCCCCGGTCCGTACGCCTTACGTGACAATTGAACGGACCCGACCCGATCGCCTGGACGCCGCCCACGTAGCGAACCCGGCCGGCGGGGTCATCATCGAGGCCCTCATGCCGCGGGACGTGCGCATTCTGCCTTTCGGGGTGATTCTGGCCGTTCTGCTGGGCTTCCTCCTGTTGGTGGGACCGGCTGACTACTTCGCTTTGGGGATGCTCGGGCGCCGCAAATTCACGTGGATTCTGTTCCCCGCGGTGTCCCTCGGCATCACCCTGTGCATGGTGCTGCTTGCGGAGAGTTACATGACGGGGGCCGGCGGAACGCGGTCCCTGACCGTGGCGGACGTCGATCGGCGGGGAGCGGTGATCCGCTGGACGCGATACAGCCTCGCCCTGCGGGGGCGGGGAAGCGCGCAGGCGGAGGAGTTCCGTCAGTGCCTGCACGACCGCGTCCCGGTCGACGAATACGCGCGATGGGATTACTCCTACAGGGCGCAGCGCGGGTCGCTTATGACGAGCGAGCCCCCGCTCTACGAGGGGAACATCCCGGCGCGCTTTCGCGTTCACCAATACGTGCGGCAGTGGTCGCCCGTGGTCACCCGAACGATGTCGTTCGAACCGCTGGAATTGCCCCACAATCTGCGCTGGAACGCTCTGGTTGCCGCCGACCTGTCGGGGGCCGCGCCCACGAGGGAGATCGTGCGGAAGTTGACCGAGGGGACGGGTTTCGGCGGCCGGCTCGTCGTCATGAACGGCGACCGCTCATCGGTCGTGCTGCCGAGCGGCTACCGCTACCGCTCCGACAGGGGGGACCGGGACGATATAGCCGGAGCATTGGACGAACTGTTCGGACCGGAGCCGTACGGCGTGTTCTCCGTTGTGCGAGCCCTCTCACCCGCCGGCGCGGGCAACTTCGAGGACCTGGCGCTGCTCGACCCGCAGGACCCGGGCCAGTGGCTCGTGGCCGCCATCGAGGAGCAGGGAGATGAGATATTCGTGGTTCGGCACCTTTACGATGGAGGCGAATGATGGCGGAAGTGGAGGTCAAACATCTCTACGTCAGATACGGCAAGACGACCGCCGTGCGCGACCTTTCCTTCCGCATACCGGAGGGTGAGGTGTTCGGCTTCATCGGCCCCAACGGGGCGGGCAAGACCACGACCATCCGCGTGCTGGCCACGCTCCTCAAACCGGCGGCCGGCACGGCCCTGGTGGGCGGCCACGACGTGATGGAGAGCCCCCGGCGGGTCCGCCGGATAATCGGCTACATGCCCGACTTCTTCGGCGTCTACGACGATCTGAACGTGCGCGAGTATCTGCACTTCTTCGCGGCCGCCTACCGCCTGAACGGCGCTGAGCGGCGCCGCGTCATCGGCGACGTGCTGGAGCTGACCGACCTGACCGACAAGCGCGACGAACCGGTGGACTCCCTCTCCCGCGGGATGAAACAGCGGCTGGGTCTCGCGCGAGTGCTCCTGCACGATCCCAAGGTGCTGCTGCTGGACGAACCGGCCAGCGGCCTGGACCCCCGCGCCCGGATCGAAATCCGGGAGCTGCTAAAGGAGATGAAGCGGATGGGCAAGACCATCCTCGTCTCCAGCCACATCCTGCACGAACTGGCCCAGCTCTGCACATGCATCGGTATCATCGAGGCCGGCGGGCTGGTGGCGGAGGGGTCGCTGGACGACATCTACCGTCAGCTCGGGCTGCGGCGCATAATCCACGTGCAGATATCCAACGCCACCGAGGAAATGATGCGCAGGGCGGAGCAGATCGACGGCGTCGCTTCGGTCGAGCGGCACGTGGACCGGTTCTGCTTCCAGATCCGCGAGCATCGTCTGGGGGCGGAGGAACTCCTGGAAGCTCTGCGGAATCTGGGCGCCAGGGTCTACATGTTCCAGCCCGAGGCGATGGACATGGAGACGGCTTTTATGAAGCTGACGGAGGGCAAGCTGGCATGAGATTGCTGCCCCGCACGGCACCGCTGCCGCTGCTGACGCGCGACCTGACGGAGCTGGCCGCGCGTCGGCGGACCTACGTGGTGCGGGTGCTGTACGCGGTCGGGCTTTCCTTCTGCTTCCTGGTGTTCTTCCACGAGGCGATAGGCAGCCGGTTCCGTAGCGGCGGCCTGTACGCCGTGTTGGGCCTGGGAAGAGAGGCATTCGCCACATTGATCGTGTTGCAGTTCGCCGGCGTTTATCTGTTCCTGCCCGCCATGATGTGCGGGGCGCTTACGGCCGAGAAGGAGCGCAACACGCTGCAGCTCCTCTTTGTGACGGACCTGAGGCCGTGGGAGATACTGCTCCAGAAGTTCTCCAGTCATCTGGTACCCATGCTCTCCTGTCTGCTGCTGGGCTTGCCGCTGCTGGCGATCTGCTATTCCTTCGGCGGATTATCGCCGGACTACCTGGCCGTCGGCGTGCTGCTGCTGTTACTGGCAGTATTGCAGGTCGGCGCCGCGACGCTGATGATGTCCTCCTTCTGCGCCACCCGGGCGCAGGCGTTTCTCGGTTCGTACCTTCTTCTGGCCGCGCTTTACGTCGGCTGGCCAGTCCTTCTGGGCTTCATCACCCTCGTGGGCGATATGCACGGCATTGACGAGACCACATTCTTTCTGTGGGTGCCACCCGCTCTGTTCGCGGATGCCGCGTACACGGGTTTCGGCGTGTCCCTGCTGCGCAGCATTCCCGTGGTATTGACAACGCTGCTCTTCCTGGGGCTGGCGCGGGTCTTCCTGGTGCGGCGGGCGTTCGTGAGCAGCTCGGGCGTGGTGGTGGGCGTCTTTCGCAAACTGGACACCTTCTGGCGGCGGGCCAACAGGCTGATTGGCGGCATCATCCTCATCAAGGAGCCGGACACGCTGCCGGGCTCGGAACCGGTCCGTTGGCGGGAGACGGCCAAGAAGTCTCTGGGTAAGCCGAGCCACCTTATCCGCGTCCTCTGCCTGCTCGGGATCCCGGTCATTCTGCTGGTGTCGATGCAGCTCGGCGCCGGCGGACTGGGTCGCGAAGCGGTCTTCTGCACGCTCGCGCTGACGCTGTTATGGGTTGTCGGCGTGCTTGCCATCGTCGTTTCCCATGCGAATGCCTTCGCCTCCGAGCGGGCGGGCGGCACCCTGGACGTGCTCCTGGCCACGCCGCTGAGCGGGCGAGACATCGTGCACCAGAAGGTCAAAGCCCGCCGTCGGCTGCTCATCGTCATAGGCTCCCTCATGCTTGTCGTGGCGCTGGCCGAAGTGTTCATGGAGCGCCAGCAGCACCCCCTGCTGTATCTGCTGAGCACTGCGCTGTCGGTCGCCGTGTATCTGCCGCTGTTCTCGTGGGTATCGACGTGGGTGGGGCTGCGGATGCGCGGCAGCCTGCGCACGATGCTTGCGGCGGTTCTGCTCGTTGTGATATGGTGTGTGGCGCCCTGGGTTCTGGGCTTCCTGCTTGAGGCGGTGTGGCGGGGAGCAATGAACGGACCTCCCGCCGCCTACCTGCTGTTGCTGAGCCCGGGAACGGCGGTGGCTCTCAGCGAAATCGACATGGAATCATGGCAGGACGGGCTGGAGATATCCGCTCTCGCCGGCGTGCTCTTGAACTATTCCATGTACGCCGGCATCCTGTTGTTCGCGCGTTGGCGCTGCCTGGCAAAGGCCGACGATTACCTGGGACGGGCAACGGAGGGACGAGATGGACGGGGATAAACTCACCGCCTTGCCAGCCCATCGCCCGGTGTTGGCTCTGGTCATTCTGGCGGTGATGGCGACATCGGCCTCCGCCGTCGAGGTGCGGGAGGCGCGCTGGGGCTTTGACGGCACCGTCGTGCCCGGGCGCATCAACATGCTTTCGGTGCTCGTGACGAATGACGGGGCGGAGATGTGGCAGGCGCCCGTCACGCTGGAGAAACGGAACGCCCTGGGTGAGAAACTCGGCGCGGACCTGATGCAGCCGTGCTTCCTGGCCCCGGGGATGTCGCGGTGGCTGCGCTTCTATCCCTATGTCGGCACCTCGGGTAACGAGTGGCGTCTGAAAGTTGGCCGGGACGAACGCGACTTGCGCCGACCAAGGTTTGGACCGCCCGCCACGGTCTTCCTGTGGGATGCATCCCGGGGCGGGGCATCCCCCCGCATCCCCGTACTCCCCGAAGAGCTGTTCCCCGCCGGCGTCGGCGCCACGGACGGCCTCCATGCGCTCGCTATCGATGCTGTACCGCGGTGGGAGCCCGTGCGACGCCGCGCGGTGATGGACTGGTTGCACGCGGGAGGTATCGTGCACATCCTGCACGACGAGACCGGCGCCTATCCGCAGTTTCCTCAGGACATGTCCGAACTGAACGACGGGCGGCAGAAATACCGCGTCGGCGCCGGGCGCGTCTTCAGGCATCCCATCGGGCGAAACCGTCTCACGACCAGCTACCTGAGCAACCAGGGCTACGGCGGGCCGGCACTGCAGGAGTCAGAAGAGGGCTACCACTGGCCGCTGGAGGACAGCGTTTTCGTGGGACTGCGGAGCCTGATCGAGCCGCAGCACAACTGGGCGTTGATCGCCCTCGCGCTGGTGGGCTACGTGGTGCTGGTGGGGCCGATCAACCGGCTCGTCGGCGGGGCACGCGGCGACTACAGGCGGACCATTGGTTTCTTTCTGGGCATGGTGGTGTTGTTCGGGCTCCTGCTGGGCTATCTCGGCCGGCGCGGCTACGAGGAGGAGGCCGGCGTTCACACGCTCACGTACGCTCGCCCCGTCGGAAGCGGAGGGTACCACCTGACGCAATGGAGCACCGTCTTTGTTACCGAGGGCGACTACTACACCATTACGCACCCGGGAGACCAGAACTACTACTCGACGTGCCAGGAGTTCGAGGCGGTCAATGGTGTGATCCAGAACGGCGCGGGCGGTCGCTTCGTCGTGGACATGCCGCTCTACTCCTCGCGCTCCTTCCTGCACAGGGGCCGCGCGGAGGGGCCCGACCTGGGGCTTGAAGTGCACGACTGGACCTCCGAAAGCGGTCGCACCCGCGTGAGCCTGCGGCCGGGGCCGGGCTTCCCGGAGGACGTCGAGACAATGTGGGCCTACATCGACGACAGGTTTTTCAAGGCCAACCGTCGGGGCGGCGCCATCGAAGTGGACGCCTCCTGGGGCGTAAGCCGCGAGACGTTCCTGGAGCCGAACCAGCTCCGCATGGGCGAGATGGGCTTCAGGAGCGGCCGGGCGGTGCCCATGATGAAGAAAGGCCTGAGCGCGAGCGAGGTATACGGCCGGTTTGTCAGGCCGGTAATCGCGCACAGCCTGGGCGGCACCGACGCGTTTCCCTACTACGTGACCGGCGCCCGGCCGGATAACGAAGCCCTGCAGCTCTACGTCTACGCGACGGCGCCACGGGAGTTCGCCGTGCAATCCGAAGGGCTGGGACGTGAGGAAGGATACGTGCTCTACCACGTTACGATGACGAAACCGGAGGGCGCCGATGACGGAGCAAGCTGAGGAGAAGGGACCGGCGCTGGAGGTGAAGAATCTCCGCTACGCCTATGGAAGCTCGGTGGCCCTGAAAGGCGTGACATTCAGCGTGGAGCGGGGCTCCATCCACGGGTTCGTGGGCCCAAACGGGGCCGGCAAGACGACCACGCTCAAAATACTGGCCACGCTGCTGCAGCCCCAGGGCGGCCACGCCTACGTCTTCGGCAACGACGTGACGGACAGGGACAAGGCCGTGCGACGGCGGACCGGGTTCATGCCGGAGGAGTTCAGTCTCTACCGCCAGATGACGGTCTTCGAATGCCTGGATTTCTTCGCAGCGGCCTACGGCCTGGGCCTGAAGGAGCGCGACCGGCTCATCGACGACGTGCTGGCCCTGACGGACATGGAGGGCCGCCGGGACGACTACATAAAGAACCTCTCGCACGGCATGATGCAGCGGGTGAGCCTGGCCCGCACGCTGATACACGATCCCGACCTGCTGCTGCTGGACGAGCCGGCCGCCGGCCTGGACCCCCGGGCGCGCATCGAGCTGATGGAGATATTCCGCGAGCTGAGCCGCATGGGCAAGACCATCTTCATCAGCTCCCACATCCTCGGGGAGCTTGCGGACCTCTGCGACAGCGTCACCATCATCGACCGGGGTTCGGTGAAGTACTGCGGCCCCATGGCCGACCTGCTCTACAGGAGGGGGGACCGCGCCAGCTACGTGGTGGCCCTGCGCGAGGAGAATCCGCCCACCGAGAAGGCGCTCCAGGAACTGGACGGCATGCTGTCGGTGGAACGGATGGACGGCGATGCGACCTATCGTATTACGTTCGACATGCGCACAACCGACACCAACGCCGTAGTCAAAGCGGTCATGGAGAGCGGCGGCCACCTGGCCTCTTTCCGGGAAGGGGTGCGCAAACTGAGCGAGGCCTTCCTGGAACTGACCGAGCCGGGGGTGCCTTCATGATCGGCGACCTGACTGTCTTCTTCCGCCGCTCCTTGCGCACCGGCGCCCGACGATGGCGAACGTACCTCATCCGCACCGGCGTCCTGGTCATCCTGCTTTTCTGCCTTTGGGGCATCCAGTCCACGGCCATGTTCATGGGCGCTCCGGGCCTGCGGCTGTTCCGCACCATCACGTACGTCAATGCCGGGCTGATTGCGCTGGCGGGCCCGGCCTACTTCGCTTCGCTCATCGCGGAGGAAAAGGAACAGAACACGCTGGGCCTCTTGAAGATGGCCGGGCTGAATCCGATCTCGATACTGCTGGGCAAGTCCACCAGCCGACTCATCACGGCGGTGCTGCTGCTGGTGGCGCAGGTGCCGCTCATCATGTTGACGGTCACGCTCGGCGGCGTTTCGCTGCACCAGGTGTTCGCCGGATACGTTGCCCTGCTGGCGTGGCTCGTGTTCATCGCCAACCTATCGCTGCTCTGGTCGGTCGTGTCGTCGAGCACGGCCCGCGCGGGGCGGTGGATCGTGGTATCCCTGCTGGTCCTCTTCATTCTGCCGCCCATGGGCAGTGCGTTGCTGCGTTGGTTCGCGAGCGAAGGCTGGCTGCCGGCCGGTACGGCTGTGCACCGCTATCTATCGGCATTTTTTAGTTACGGCACGCGCATGACTGTGTTCAGCCGTATCGGCACAGTGATGCAGACCGGATTTGACGAGCCTGTGCTGGGCTTCCAGCCCCTGAGCAACGTGGCAGCGGGAGGGCTGCTCTTCCTGCTGGCATGGGCGGCTTTCGGGCGCTTCACGCGGGAGCAGAAAGCGGTCGCCCCCTCACGCGGCCTTGCATTCCGACGGACGGCGCTGCTGCGCCGGTTCGGGGTGGGGCGCACGTGGTCGAACCCCATCGCCTGGAAGGAGTTTCACTTCACGGCCGGCGGCAAGGGCATGCTGCTGCTCAAGTTCGCGCTGTGCAGCCTGCCGCTGGTCATCGCCGCCCTTGTCTGCTGGGGCCAGAACGACCCCTTCGACGCGGAGTTCGCGGGCGGCATGCTTATGGGGTTCATGGTTGCGTTCATGGCGCTGGAGCTGGTGCTGTTCGCCAACCGTGCGTTTTCCTACGAGCGCCAGTGGCAGACGCTGGCGGGCCTGGTGACCCTGCCGAAATCCCTGTTCGCCATCGAGATGAGCAAACTGCTCGGCTACGGCCTCTCCCTGCTGCCCGCCGCATGCTGGTTCATGGTGGGGGTCATCCTGGCGCCCGGTGCCTTTATCGAGGCCGTGGAGGGACTGTTCACCGAAGGCGTCATCCTGTTCATCCTCTGCCAGTTCGTCTTCTTCCTGCATCTTGTGGCTCTCTTCTCCGTCCTGCTCAAGCGTGGCGGCTTCCTGGTGGCGTTCGTCATCTGGTATTTCGGCGGCACATTCGCGATGGGCATCCTGGGCATGATCGGGTTCATGACGATGGGGGTGGGGGCCACGCTGGCCGTCTACTCGGTCGCCGTGCTCGTGCTGTCCGGCGTGCTGCACTACCTGACGCTGCTGCGCGTGAAGAGCCTGGCCGGCGCCGAGTAGAAGCGAACAGGACCATCAGGGCCGATGCAACCGGGACGGGAAGTCCTTCATAACCTTACGGACGACCCTGCGGGCGAGCTTCTCCTTTTTGGGCGAAAGCTCCCGTCCTCCGATGCCGCCGACGGCCGCTCCGCCCGCTGCCGTGGCCGTCTTGCCGCTTTGGTCGCCGCCAATCAGCCAGCCGATCCCGGCGCCGATAGCCGCTCCCACCGCCGTGCAGACGTTGCGGCCGCTTGTGCCCGAGCCGGAACCGACCCACAGCAGGTCGGCCTGCTCGACGTCCAGCAGCTTGGCGGTCATAGTGATGCTCTCGTCGTCGAACTCCGGCACGTTGACCACCAGCACGGCGTCCACGTTTCTGATGCGCCCCGCGCGGGCGGCGCCCTCCGGGGATGTGAAGTCGGTCTCCTGGAACTCCTGCTCCGAAAGGATGGCCTTGACCTGTCGACGTTCCAGCGGATTGTGACCCTTCTTGAGCAGTTCCACGGAGAAGAGGTCCCCGATGAAGTTGCGCACGGCGTCGCCCCCGGAACCGACCTGGACCTCGGTTACGGCGATGCGCCTCAAGCCGCCGGAGTCATAGTCCTTCTGAACGTAGCTCTCCCCGGACGCACAGCCGGCAAAGGCTGCCAACATCACGCAAAGAAGGGCAAAGCAAGAACAACGCATCTCGAGATCACTCCGTTGGGGACCGGGTTTCGGCTATTGTCAGCAGGCACTCGCGCGTGGCTTTCAGGGCGGCGCGCTCCGCGGCGGAGTGAAGCGCCGCCGCCCGGGACCGTCCCGAGGCGCACTCCAGCGCGGCGGCCCCGGCCACCACGCGACCGTCCTCCGCCTCGTAGACGCGCGTCGTGCATTCCACGCAGGCCCGCGCGATAGAGACACCGTAGACTTCGCCGGGGCCTTCCGAGGGAGCCTGCCGGGCGGTCACGGTCACCAGCCACCGGGCCCCCATCCGCTCCGCCGACGCGAAGTAGGGAGCGAGGGGACCCCCGCTATCCCCCGCGCGACTCGCGACGACCCGCAGACGAGCCGCAGCCAGCGGCGCTTCCACCCAGCCGGGCACGCCCCGGTCGGTGGCCACGGCCTCGGCGACGTCAGACACCACGTACACCGCCGTGTCGGGGAACTGGGGGAGGGCGGTCTCGACCTGTTCGAGCCGCTGTCGTACGCGCTGCTCCTCGCCCCGGGAGGCAACGTCCAGCGCGGCCCGCAGTGTGTCTTCGGCACGCCGAAGTCGCCCGGCCTCCTCGTAGGCGTCGGCCAGGATGAGCCAGGCCGAAACCGGCGCGTCGGGGTAGTCGTCGATCAGATCGCTGAGCAGACGCGCCGCATCGATGGGTTGGCCGGCATTTATCAGACCGCGGGCTCGGAGTTGCTCCTCCGCCAGCCGCACGTACTTGTGGAGTTTCCGCTCGTACTGCTCCCGCGGGTAGGCGGCCAGCACGAGGTATTTATAGCGCACGAACGATCGACTGAACAGCCCGGGATCGACCCGCCACTTCTCCCAGTAGGTGGCCTGCTGCCGGACGCCGTGCAGCTCCTGGCTCACTTCCGTAGCCACCTGCCGGACGTACTCGGCCTCCTCGACCCGGTTCCGGCCGGTTGCCGGGTCGCCCCGCTCCAGGACGTAGCCCGCCGTCCGGGCCCGAATGTCGCTCGCGATACGGGCGGCCATCTGCTGTCGGGCGTCCTCCATGGCTCGCTGGCGCATGCCGCGCTCGTCCAGGATGTTGTCTCCGACGGTCTGCCCCACGAACAGCAGAGCGTCGTCCGTTGGCTCGGGCGGCTGCTGCGCCCAGGCGGGCGGGGCCATCGAGGTGTCCAGAAGCCGCTCCGAGGCGCAGCCCGACAGCACCGTAACCGCGACGAGCAGCAGGCCAAACCGGACGGGACGGGGCATGGGCCTCTCTCCGCTCGGGGAAGCTATTGCACGGTCGCCTGCGAGGCCACCTGCTCAGAGAGCGTCTCGCGTAACTGGTTGTAAAGGGAGAGCGGCATCTCCGCTCTCACCCAGTACTTGTAGCGAGAGAAGGCGGGCTTCCAGAAGCTGGACTTGACCTTCCACTTTTCCCAGTAGTACGCGCTTGGCTCGACGCCCGACATGGCTTGCCGTGCCAGGCTCTTCGCCTCGGCGTAGTAGGAGGCCCGGTCCTCATCCTGCCCCAGGTGCGCCGCGCCTTTCTCCTCTGTGATCTCCAGGGTTTCCCGCTCGACGCTGGTGGCCAGGGATTCGGCTATCTGGTTGCGGACGTCCTCCATGGCCCGGTTCCGGGCGTTACGCTCGTCCAGGATGTTGTCCGCCAGGGCGATGCCCACGAAGACCTTGCTGTCCTCGGTATCCTCCGGTATCTGGCTGACCCACGGCGGAGGGCCCGGGAGGCTTGTGTCCACCCGCTTCTCGTAGGTGCACCCCATCCCCGCCGCCACTATGCCCGCGATGACTATCAGGAATAATGCCCTTCTCATGCCGACTGCCCTCCTCGCTCAAGGTCGCAAGCGCCCGTGTTCAGCGTCTTTTGTACTCCTCCCGCCGCCGGTTTTCAACAGCGCGGGCCTCAACGGTAGCCGACCTGGCGGAGCGATTCCCACTCGCGCAACGCGTATCTGTCCGACAGTTCACCCTGCAGGTATATCTCGCGCCACATGTCCACGTACCATTCCGCCAGTGGTACGCGGTCCATGGCCCGGGCCGTTGCCTCGGCATCGTACGGCACGGCTTTCAGTTGGAGGCCGCCGTTGTCCAGCAGGGCATAGCCGGCGACGAGCCGCCGCAACCGCGGCTGGCCGGCACCGCCGGGATTGATGAACTCCGTGCGGCCGTGCTGCACGCGGAACTGTATGTGGGAGTGACCCAGCAGGACGTACGGTTCCGGGAACCGCTGCGCCAGCGCCTCGAAGACTGTCGGTTCTGAGTCCGGCCAGACCCGCCAGCCCAGCTCGCCGGACACGTCGCCGTGGAACAGGCGCATCTGCCGCCCGTTTCGCCCCACGGACAGGGGAGGGCTGAAAGTTTCAAGGAACTCCCGGTTGGCGGGCGATAACTGCTCCCGCGTCCACTGGATGTACAGTTGGTCAGGGTTCGTCTCCCCCGGGGTCAGGCTCTCTTCGAGGACCTGCCGGTCGTGGTTGCCCATAACGAATTGTCCGGGCAACTCCCGCATGACCGAGAGGACCTCGTCCGGCTGGGGGCCGCCCACGACGGCGTCGCCGAGGAAGAGGACTTCGTCCCAGTCTTCGGCCTCCAGAACGGCTTCGAGGGCCGCGAGGTTGGCGTGGATATCGGAGAAGATGAGGGAGCGCATCCAAACTCCGTGCAGTTGAGGCGTGTTCAGTCGGCTTCACCGTCCAGGCGGACTTCACGTCCGGTTTCGGCGCTCTCGTAGAGCGCGTCGATGATACGCTGGACCGCCAGGGCATCCTCTGGCGGCACCGGGACCGGGCCGTCCTCCCGTATGGCCTCGATGAACGCCTCCAGGTGGCCGGGCCCGCCGATGGGATCCAGCTTCGTCTCCGAGTACGTGCCGGCCGTCTCGCCCCACATCCGGGCCTCGAAGTCGTAGGTGCCACCGACCGAACGGTGGGTGATGCCCGCCTTCGTGCCATATACGTAGGTGAACATGTCCTCCCGCCACTCGCTGTTGGTGGCCCAGGACGCCTCGAGCGACAGCGTAGCGCCGTTGGCGAAGCGGACGAAGCCGGTGGCCAGGTCCTCCACCTGATAGTCGCGGCCGCGTTCGGCCCACAGGCGCTTGCCCAGTGCGGCGTAGGTGGCCCCGCTGACGGCGACGGGGTCGGGGTTACCCATCAGCCACAGGGCCAGGTCAATGCGGTGCACACCGAGGTCGATGAGCGGTCCGCCACCGGACAGCTCCTTCGTGGCGAACCAGCCACGCCCGGGGATGCCGCGGCTGCGCATCCAGCCGGTCCGTGCGAAGTACACCTCGCCCAGGAGACCTTCCTCGGCCACGGCCCTGGCCGCCCGCGCCGGGCCCGTCGCCCGGTAGGAGAGGTTGATGGTCAGCTTGTGGTCGGCCTGTCGCGCGGCCTCGATCATCTGTTCGCCCTCGGCGGCGTTCATAGCCATGGGCTTCTCGCAGAAGACGTGGATGCCGGCCTCAAGGCAGCGGACCGTCTGCTCGGCGTGGAACTTGTTGGGGGTGGCGATGTAGACGGCGTCGGCCGCGTCGGCGTCGATGAACTCCTCCAGCGTCTCGAACGCCGCGAGATCGAGTTCCTCGGCGGCGGCCTGGCGCGCCTCCT
Organism: Candidatus Brocadiia bacterium; assembly: GCA_046483385.1. Classification (GTDB taxonomy): domain Bacteria; phylum Planctomycetota; class Brocadiia; order SM23-32; family SM23-32; genus B1Sed10-231. The sequence goes on from JAWODG010000219.1 coordinate 24,152, forward strand.
CGCGGGTGTCCACGACGGCCGTGGGGCGCACTCCGTCCAGCTTGGCGGCGTTGAGCGCACGGCCCCGTCCCATGCCGCCGAATCCGATGATGCCGAGTCGTACGTCGGCCATAGTCAGTCTCCGTAGATAAGAGGGGAAGGTCGTGGGGGCAAAGGAACTCAGTCCGCCCCGGCGGGGGCAAGGCGGCCCTTCAAGTCCTCCCACAGTTGGGGCGCGCCGTGCTTGACGAACGCGCGGCAGGCTATGTCCTGCACGCCTTTGTCCAGTCCGATCGCCTCGTTGCCGCCGTAGTAGCCGGCGATGAAGCCGCCGCCGGCCCCGAGCTTCTCTATCATGGCTTTGGCGTCGGCCTCGATACGCTCAGGGTCGCGTGTCTGAAGCGTCTTCTGGATGTCCACGGGGCACCAGAAGGTGGTGCGCCCGCCGAACTCGTCCGCCAGCGTGTCGATGCCGTAAAGCTGGGGCTGGTCGAACTGAAAGACGTCGATGCCCGCCTCGATCATGTCATCGATGACCTCGTATAGGAAGCCGCACGAGTGCATGATGACGAAGATGCCGTTGTCGTGCGCCGTGGCGCAGAGCCGGTCGAAGCCCGGCCGGAACATGCTGCGCCAGACGCGCGGCGGCACCAGCAGGCGGTCCTGAGTGCCCCAGTCTTCGGCGAACATGATCGCGTCCGCGCCGGCCTCGGCCAGATGGCGGATGCCGTGGTGCAACTGCTCCTCGACCATGGCCAGCAGGCGTTCGGACCTTTCCGGCTCGGCCATCACGTCCATCAGGAAGTTGTCCATCCGGCGCATCTTGCGGGCGATATTGAAGGGGAATCCGCCCAGATGACCCAGCTTGAACTTGTCCGGGTTGGCGGCGTAGGTCTCTGCGGCCCGCTCGTATCTCTCGGGCAGGTCGTAGTCGGGCAGCTCTATCTCGTCGAGCTGGTCCCACTCCTCGATGACGCCTCGGGCCACCTCGCCCTTGCTGAAGCCCTCGATGCGGGCCCACGTGTTGCCCCACTCGTCCGTGCGCTCCCAGCGGCCGGAATCGACCTGCTCCCAGCCGGTCGGGGGATGGTCCGGGTCGGGACTCGGCCCGGACCCGCAGAAGTCGTTGGGGTAGGGGTCGGGCAACGACATGGCGACGCGCTCGGGCCCTTCGAAGGTAATCGTCCTGCGAACTATCTCGCGGCTGTCCATGTTCATCTCCTTTGGGGCTCACAGTCGTTCTACCCCAAGACGGGACCCGGTGCAAGACGGCGCGCTTGCCGGGGCGCGGCAGATTGGTTATCCTGCCGTTTCCCGAGTCACCTGACCTTCACGGAGGAACTGCACCGTGTACCTGAACCTGCTGCACCGGCCGAAGATGGGCGACTACTACGAGTTCTTCAAGCTTCAGCAGGACATGGCCCACGAACTGGGGCTGAAGGTGACCATCCTGGCCAGCTTGCCCGCCATGGAGAAGGACTTCATGGTGGAGGACATAAAGCGCTACCACGAGGAGTACGGCGACGAGATAGGCCTGTTCCTCAGCGAACTGAACTGCGAGGCTTTCCGGGAGGAGTTCCATTGCGAGATGAACTCCATCTGGCTCTACTCGCGGGAGAACAAAGAGAAGATAATCCCCATGGCTCTGGAGCGGTTCCGCGAATGCTTCGGTCGGGACCCGGTCTCCGCAGCGACTTACTTCATGGACGCCTCCACGATGGAGGTGCTCACCGAAGCGTGTCCGTCCGTGGAGATCGCCGTCTGCGCCTGCTTCGAGGAAGGGGTGAAGAACTTCCACGGCTGCAACAACTCGTGGTACCTGTTCAACGAAGGCGGTCCGTGGTCGGCGTGGTATCCGGCGAAGGGTAACACGCTGCGCCCCGCGCGCGACGAGGACGACGCCGCGGGCATCGTCGGCGTCTGCCACCTGAGCCGCGACCCGGCGCTCTCCTACGAGAGCCGCAACGACTTCTGGGCCAGCCACCCGGCCAACGTGCAGCGCGGGCTGGGCAACGACGGCGAGATCCACCCCTACGACTTCAATCTCGTGGACCTCTACCGCGCGCAGGAGCGCCTGAACGGGGGCTACTCCTACTACAACGTCTTCGTGGGGCCGAACTGGCTGACCCACAACATGAACATCGAGGACCCCGTCGAGGTCTCCCAGAAACTCTACCGCGACTTGCTGGAGTACCTGGCCGACCTGCGGGACCAGGGCGAACTCGAAGACATGACGATGAGCGAGTTCGCCGCGTGGTATCGCGAGAACCGGTCGCCCGGCGGGCATGAGGTCTTCCACGCGAAGGAGATGCTCTACGGGTCCGGCAAGCACTACGTGTGGTATCTGGACCCCGACATGCGTGTGCTGATCGACACGCAGCAGGGCGGCTCCATCGGGGACCTGCGGCCATACGTCGCGGAGTGTGATCGGAGCACCGGCCCGGACTCCCCATCGCTCTACGACGGCTCGTATCCATATCTCATCCAGTCCCAGTACCGCAGCGGCGCCGCGAACCACTCCTTCGACGGCACCCGCACGACGCTCGCGGTGACTCACGGAGAGGAGACCGTTGACCTCTGCGCCTGCCCCACGAAGTGCCAGGGCATCGAACAGGACGACGAGGGCGTACACGTGCCCCTGACACCCGCGAAGCTGCGCTTCAGCGACGGCCTGACGGCCTCCATCGAGACGACCTATCACTTCCCCGGCGACGGACGCATCGTCATCGAACGGAAGCTGGCGGAGGTCTCCGACCCGGATGCCGAACTGGAAGTCTGCGAGTACTTCAAGGCGTGTTACGGGACAATCGAATACCCGGAGGACCTGCACGGCGTCACGCTGGCCGTCGAGGGCGACGAGGCCCACGAGATCGAATACGCCTACGAAAGCCGGGCCATCGAGACGACCAACGCCACGGCCGCCCGGGCGACCATCCCGCAGATCAACTGCGAGGTCGAGTTGTGCCCCGTTGACGGCCCGGCGGAATCCGGCACGGCCGTCGAGGGATTCCTCTTCAGCCCCTACTTCACCCTGACCCTTGAAACTACCTTGAAAGCCGGAGGGAGCTTCACGTCATGCTTATGTCTCAGCAAAGCCGAGTAAGCCTGCGCTGCCCGGTCTGCCTGTCGCGCGACATCGACGTCGTGCTCTACCACGACGGCGAGAAGTACTACTGCATCAAGTGCAGCTACACGGGACAGGAGGCCGAGATACGGGAGATGTACGCGAACATCCGGTCGAAGTTCCGCTGGATTCACCGGCGGCTCTCCGTTGAGGACATACAGGCCCTGTAGGAGCCGCCATGCGTCCCCCGAACCTTCTGCTGGTGTTCGCCGACCAGATGCGCGGCCCCTGGATTGCGGCGGCTTGCCGCCGCTCTGCCGTTGCGGGGCTTGCCCCGCACCGTGCTTTCCACCCTCCGGCCAGCTTGACGGTCCAGTAGAGAAACCAGACTGAAAGCCCAGGTCACTGAACGAGATATGCATCCACCAAACCTTCTGCTGGTGTTCGCCGACCAGATGCGCGGCCACGACATGGCCTGCGCGGGCAACGACCAGGTCTCCACGCCCAACCTCGACCGCATGGCGGGGGAGGGCGTGAATTTCGCCAACGCCATCGCCAACAACCCCGTCTGCACCCCCAGCCGCGGCTCACTGCTGACCGGCCTGTATCCGCTCAGCCACCGGGCCGTCACCAACGACCTGCCGATCCGAACGGACGTGCCGACGCTGGGGACCGTCCTGCGGGACGCGGGTTACCGCACCGGCTACATCGGCAAGTGGCACCTCGGCGGCGTCCCGCGCGACCGCTTTATACCGCCGGGACCGGAACGGCTGGGCTTCGACGATTTCTGGGCCGTGTGGAACTGTCACCATCAGTACTTCGACGGGAAGTACCACCTCGACACCAACGAGGTGCAGCACTTCGAAGGATACGAACCCGACGGCCAGACGGACCTCGCCACCCAGTTCATCGAATCTCATCGCGACGAGCCGTTCGCTCTGGTCGTGTCCTTTGGTCCGCCGCACGCTCCCTACGACCAGGTGCCGGAGCGCTACCTGTCGATGTACGACGCCGACGAGATCCGTCTTCGGCCGAACGTTCCGGCCGACAGCGCGGAGGACCGGGACCGCTGGAAACTGACCATGGCCCGCTATTACGCCGCCATCACCGCGCTGGACGAGTGCATGGGGCGGATGCTGGCGACGTTGGAACGCCTCGGCCTCGACGAGGATACGCTGGTCGTCTTCACGTCCGACCACGGCGACATGCTCGGTTCCCACGAGCGCCGCAAGAAGGAGCAGCCCTGGGAGGAAGCCATCCGCGTGCCGCTGCTGATGCGTTGTCCCCGGTTACTGGCGTCGGGCCGTGAGTGCGATGCGGTGACCGGCATCACCGACCTGACGCCCACCATGCTGGGCCTGCTGGGCGCAAACGTCCCGGAGTCAATGGAGGGGCTCGACCTGGCGCCGCTGGTGCGCGGTGAGGAGGCCGAAGTCCCGAAGTCGGTGCCCATCGGCATCCCGATTCCCGTGGATCAAGCCGTGGACCAGGCCGTGGACGAGTGGCGCGGAGTGCGCACCGACCGGTATACCTACGCCCGCTGGTCGGACGGCTCCGGCTGGGTGCTCTACGACAACCGGGAGGACCCCTTCCAGCAGACGAACCTCATTGATGATCCGGATGCGCGGGAGGTCCGGGCCGAACTCGAGGCGGAACTCCAGCGCTGGCTGGAGCGCACGAACGACCCCTTCCCACCGTGGCCGGAACTCGTGCGCGAACTCGACCTGGTCGAGACCTGGAACGCGCGCGAACGCCACATGCATCCCAACAGTCCGAACCTGGTCGTTTGAGGCGCCTGCGTCGTGAACATGTGTCCGGGGCGAACGAAGCCACGAGGCCCACACACGGTCAGGAGAACGTAGCGTTCCCGGCGCGTATTGTGGCACAGCCGCCCCCGGCTGTGGAAGCCCGCGCCAGCGGGCTGGCAGCTCGTACCGGAGTGCATCCCGTTTCCTTTCCCGTACAGGTGCCACTGTCCCCGGGTGCGACTCCTCACACCAAGAACAAGACGCCAGGAAACACCACCGCGCCCTGACAAGGCGCTACAGCCTTCTCCCGTTCGGGAGTCTTCAGCCCCTCAGTTGCTCCCACGGCACAACGCCAATGCGGTCTGCCCACTCGTCGTAAAGCGAACTAAGTTCCGCCACCACGCCCGGCTTCCGGTCGGCCAGGTCGTTCAACTCGGTCCGATCCTCCACCATGTCATAGAGTTCCCACGGGCCCGGGTACTTGCTGACCAGCTTCCAGCGGCCGCGCCGCACCGCGCGGTTGCCCTCGTGTTCCCAGAACAGCGGTACGCCCCGCTGGAAAGAGCGTCCCTGCACCAGCGGCAGGAGGCTCTCACCCTCCATGGGCGGAATGGGTTGGTCCCCGCGTTCGGAGGGATACTCCGCCCCGGCCGCTTCCAGTATCGTGGGCATGATGTCGATGATGTGGACGGGCGCGTGCTCGATGCGGGGCTCGGGGCCGATGCCGTCCGGCCAGTGCAGGATGAGCGGCGTCGCGATGCCCCCCTCGTGCACCCAGTGCTTGTAGAGTCGGAAGGGGGAGTTCGACGCGTTTGCCCACGGGAGGTCATAGCTCATGAACGTGTCGGCGGGACCCGGGCGGCGTCCCGGCACGTTGCCAACCTGGACCTGTCGACCGTCGGGCAGGGTTTTGGCGTAGCAGCCGGGCCAGCCGTCGCCCTCGTCCTCCCGCAGGAACTCGGCGCAGCCTCCGTTGTCGGACAGGAACATGATCAGCGTGTTGCCGTCCATGCCCAGCTCGCGCAGATGGGCCTGGATGCGACCGACGCCCTGGTCCATGCGGTCGATCTGGGCGGCGTAGACCGCCATGCGCAGGTCCTCCCACTCCTTACGCGGCGCCTCCTGCCAGAGCGGGGCTTCCTCGTCGCGAGGCGATATCTCCCAGCAGGGGTCCAGGATGCCGCTCGCGTTCAACTCCTCGTGTCGATGGGCGCGCACGGCGTCCCATCCGCCTTTCCCGTAAGTGCCCTCATACCGGGCGATGTCCTCCGGCAACGCCTGCAACGGCCAGTGGGGCGCGGTGTAAGATACGTAGAGGAAGAAGGGGTCGTTCGTCGCCGCCGCATCGTCGATCATACCGATCGCTTCCTCGGTGACGGCGTCGGTGATGTAGTAGTCACCGCCGCCCTCGGCGACGACGGTGTCGCCGCGCACCAGGCACGGTGGATCGAAGTAGTTGCCCGCTCCGCCGAGTATGCCGTAGTGCCGGTCAAATCCCCGCTGAATGGGTATCGGGTGGCGGGGGTCGCCGGGGCGCCAGGTCTCCGGCTTGTTCGGGGTAAAGACGCCGCCCACGTGCCACTTGCCGGACATGTAGGTGCGGTAGCCCGCCGGCTTCAGCGCCTCCGCGATAGTCACGCAGTCGTCGCGGAGAAACCCCTGGTAGGCGGGCCCCACGCCGTGGTCCGACACCATGTGGCCGACGCCCGCCTGCTGAGCGTAGAGACCCGTCAGCAACGAGGCCCGAGTCGGGCAGCAGCGGGCTCCGTTGTAGGCATGGCTGAAGCGGACCCCCTTGTGCGCCAGCGCGTCGAGGTTCGGCGTGCGGACCTCCGAGCCATAGCAGCCGATGTCCGAATACCCCATGTCGTCCACGAGAATCAGCACAACGTTCGGTCTCTGCGGTGTTTCAGCAACCACTGACGTCTCCTCTTGTCTCTGCATGTCGGCCAGCCAAAGCCCTGCAGCCCTGCTGTCCGCGGGCTGGTCTATCCGGAATGTTCATCGCGGCCCTCACCCAGCCGTTCGGCCACGCGCGCGGCCTCCGTCTCGTCGGCCGGCTTGCCGGACATGGCCTCGGCTATGGCGGCCATCCGGTTGCATTCTGCGATCACCGCGCCGGTGTTCAGCGGCTTCGGCTCGGCGCCGGCCATGGCGGCGAAGTTGTCCCGGTAGATCGCCTGTAAAACGTCGTCGGGCAGCCCCATGCCGCGGATGATGCCGTCATCGGGCGGCCCGAGAAGGAAGTCAGCCTCCTCCGGCACGCGGAACTCGTCCTCGGTCTCCAACCAGCGGAACACGATGCCCGCGCGGATGCGACCCTCTTCGACGGTGAGGCGACTCGCCAGGTCGGTGCCGAACACGATTCGGTCGGCGTAGCGGATGAAGAACTCGCGCCCGGCATCGGGGTCGCGCGAGATGTTGTAGAGCATCTCGATGCCCGGCGCCAGATCGAAGCGGACGTTGGGGTGCTCGTCCAGGAAGCGGCCTGCACGCGGCAGGTCGGCCGACAGGAAGTAGAAGTGGGCGAAAGCCACCTGCAGGCCGGGGTAGCGCTGCAGGACCTGGTCCACCTCGGCGTAGAGTTCCTCCTCTTGCACGTCGTCCGGCCCGTATCCCCAGTCCCGCTCCTTCGCCCAGCCGGGTATCCTGTCCGGGTCCCAGAACTCCTCGGGGTCGTTCACGTGCCAGATTATCGGCAGGCCCAGCTCTTCGACCCGGGCCCAGTAGTCGGCGTAGTAGGGGTCGGTGACCGGGATGTCGAGCTTCTGGCGTGAGGTGGGTTTGCCCTCGATCATCTTGATGCCGTCGCAGCCCACCTCGACAAACCGGTCCACCTGCTCGGCCAGACTCGGTGTCTCGACTTCTCCGCCGGAGAGCTTCTCCGCGTGGTTCAGACCGGCGAGGACGTAGAAGTCGTCCGGATGCCCGGCCTTCACGAGCAGCGGCTCGGCCAGGCCGGCACCGGCGGCCTCGTTCTGAATGGCCACAAGGCCCATCTTCTCGATGCCGGTCGCCTCGGGGATGGCCAGCATGCGTTCCTCGGTGTCCACCCCGCGCATGTGAACGTGGCAGTCAATGATGCCGTCAACCCCGGAGCCCCATTCGCCCATCGGATCGTCTCCCGTAGTGGAAAGTTCCTCCTCGCGGTGGTTCTCCAGAGCGTATCGGACCCTGCTGTTAGACGCAACTGTGCGGCTTTGCCTTTGCTAAGAGCCCGGCTGCCTGTAGATTGGCCGGCGCAGGCGAGACTCAGCAGGGAGAACTAACAGTGAGCGACTTCACCGTTGTGTTGCTTGAGCATGGGTATAGCACCGACCAATATGAGCGCGAGATTATCGAGGGTGCCGGGGGCGAGTTCATCAATGCCGAGGAACTGCCGCGGGACCGGGCGCTTGAGCTTTGCCGTTCGGCGGACGGCATCCTCGTTCGGCGCACGGTCGTCACGGCGGAGATGAGACGTTCTTTCGAGCGCTGCCGGGTCATCGTGCGCTACGGCGTGGGCGCGGACAACGTGGACACGCGGGCGGCCACCGAGCAGGGCATTATCGTGGGCAACGTGCCCGACTACTGCATCGACGAGGTCTCGACCCACGCGTTGGCGTTGTTGCTCTGCTGCGTGCGCGACGTGGTGGACACGCACGGGAAGATGCGGGCGGGGGACTGGGACGTGCGCCGCCCGGCACCCATCCACAGGATGGAAGGGCGAACTCTCGGGCTCATAGGCCTCGGGCAGATCGGGCGGGCCGTCGCGCGGAAGGCGTCAGGCTGGGGGCTACGCCTGCTGGCCAGCGATCCCTACGTTGATGAAGCGGTGGCGGAGGAGTTGGGAGTCGAACTCCGGGAACTGCACGACCTGTGCCGCGAGGCCGACTACGTGTCGCTGCACGTGCCGCTGCTCCCGGAGACGCACCACCTCATAGGCACGCGCGAGCTGTCGCTCATGAAGCGCGACACCATCCTGGTCAACACCTGCAGGGGGCCGGTGGTTGACACCGACGCGCTGGTGCGGGCGCTGGATGAGGGCGAGATAGCGGGGGCCGCGCTGGACGTCTTCGAGCAGGAGCCCCCTCCCGCCGACTCACCCCTCCGAAGCCATCCCAGCATTGTGCTGACGGACCACATGGCGTGGTACTCCGAGGAGTCCCAGGTGGAGCTTCAGCGGTCGGCCGCGGGCAGCATCGTCACAGTCTGCACCGGCGGGCTGCCCGGTTCGCTGGCAAACCCGGAGGTCATCCGTCGGCTCGGGCGCTGGGACGAGTGGGAGCCGGCCGCCTGCATGCAGTGGCGTCTCAAAAGGATGCAAAGGCACGCTCAATGATGGCAGCGACGGCTGTGCCCCCTCACACCCAAGAGCGGAACAGGCGAGGGTACAGTCGGAAGAGACCGGGAAAAGTCTTTCATTCGCCACAAAGAGCCCGCTATAATGTTACGCTTTCTTTGACGGTGGGGAGTTTCGCGACCGGCACGAACGCACGGCCGCTGACCCGGCTCGAACACGGAGGGGAGCCGATGCATTCGGGTGCGGGGTAAACCAGCCATGTTGGTGAACAGCGCCATTTTCTACCGGACGGGCATAAACCTGGCCACCCCATACGGGACGGGCTGGGACCGCGTGCCGGGCAAACTCGCCCAGGTTGCGGTGCAGGGCGGCGGCGTATGGGCCGTCAATGACGCCGGCGGCGTGTGGTACCGCGATCTGGTCACCGAGTACGAACCGGCCGGCACCACGTGGGAACGGGTGCCCGGCACCATGACGCAGGTCGCGGCCGGCATCCCCGTCACGGAGTGGACCATGTCGCAGGACAAGGCGGTCAGCACAGAGGGCCTTGAGCGCCTGCAAAGGACTACCTTCGGCACTCTCCGGAGCACACCGGCCACACTGGAACCAGGCTCTGGGGCGTTTGGTGCAGAGCGCCTGTTCGAACCCCTGGCCCTGGCGTCGCGTCCGGACCGCTACTGGCCGGGGCTGCTCTTAGATGTTGTCTGAACAGGATGGAGCTGGCCCGCTATCGCTTGCCCGGTGCGCCGCAGCAGTGCTTGTACTTACGGCCGGAGCCGCAGGGGCAGGGATCGTTCCGGCCGACCTTAGCCGCCGCCCTTATGGCCGGGCCCTCCTCGTAGAAGGGTTCCTCGGACACCGGAACATCGTCGGGGCGCCCGGGGATGTCGTCCGTCTCGTTTATGAGTATCTCCAGCTGCGTGGGGGATTCGTCCGGCAGCTCGGGGGAGAAGTCGATGGCGGTGAACGCGTTTGCGGCCAGTAGTTCGGTCAGGCGGTCCCAGCGCGTGATATGCCTCAAGTCAACTTCGCTCAGATTGACCGTCTGTGTGGCGTTCACTCGTCCGCCGGGCCACGCAGCCATCATGCAGACGGGAGGATAGGCGTACGGCACGGTCTCCTTCAGCATCTCAACCAGGAGGTCCGCCATGTCCCAACGTTCGGCGGGTTCCATCGGGGCGTCAGGCAGCCGGCGAATTGCTTCGAGGATGTAGCGCAGGGGGGAGTGGTCCGGCTTGGCAGAGCCCCAGAATTCGTCGGCCAGGTTCACGGCGGCCTGGACTTCGGTCTCGTCCACCTCCATGGCTCGCTTCCAGGCGGCAACGGCCTCCTCGGTCTGGCCGAACCTACCACACAGGTTGCCCAGGCGTCGCCAGGTCTCGCCTCTGTCGGGATGGGCCTCGGCCTCCCGGCGCAGATGCTCGATTGCCTCGGTGGGTATTCGAACGACAGTGCCGTCCGACAGACGGGGCACGCCCGGCACGATCCGCCTCTCGGAGACATCCTCGCCCTCCATACTGGCAAACAAGGCGGGCATCAGGTTAAGGTGCTGGCCGCTCAGCAGCTCGTAGCGGTCACGCGCTCCGCAGTTTTTACACTCCACGATGCCGCCCGGAACCATCGTCCCGAAAACGTCCGTGTCGCCCGCATTGCCGGACCACGCATCGGGGTCCACGAAGACCCGCTCGAACTCGTAAGTATAGACCCGGTCACATTCGAGACACCGGGCCTTCAGCCGAATGGGTTCGTCTCTGAACACGGAGAGGTCGAAGTCCTCGAACCCCCCGCTGATCGAAGTTTGTCTCGCGAGGTCGTGTTGTTCCAGGTCCAGTGCCTCCGCCCTCAGCGCGTCCGGGAGCTGGTCGAAGCTGCCGTCCAGCCGGGCCAGCAGGCCCGCGCAACGCGCTACGTCGTGTTCCCTCGGCCGCCAGGCTTCCACCGCGGCCGGGAGCGCCGCGGGATCGCCCAGGACTCGCAGCAGCTCCCACGGGTTGCCCCCGTCGGGATGGGCGGCCAGAAAATCCAGCGAATCCAGCACCATCCGGGTAGCCCAACTCTCGTTCTGCATTTCCAGCGCTCCGGCGAACTCGGCCGCTGCTATCGGGTCGGCCTCCAGCCAGCGGCGGCCCGACTGGCGCAGTTGTTCGGGGCTGTGGGCGAGATGGCCCGCCAGAAGCTCCCACAACTCACCGGGCCATTCCCACGAAAGTTCGCCCCGCCGCGTCCGCTCGGCGAGCTGAAGTAGAGTCTCACCGGTTCCCGGAAGGTCGAGCCCCCTTGTGCATATCAGCCGGTCAAGCACTTGCCTATGATCATCGACATCCAACCACTCGCGAAGGGTCTGCTCGGCTCGCTGCCGGGCGGCTGCCTCCGTTTGAGCCGCTTCCCAGCGGCTCTGGAGCTGCTCACGCACCCGATCGATTGTGGAACTCGAGGCCCATTCAAAGGCATCCAGCGCGGGCGCCAGGCCGTCCTCTTGCCTCAGGTAACACTCCACCATGAACGTGTCGTGCAGGCCGGTTACAAGTCCGCACGCAGCCGCGGCGCAGGTCAAGGGATCATCCAGGTGGAGGTGCCAGCCGATTTCCTTCCATTCCCGAGCCAGCGCCAGCCCCCACGACGTTTCGGGAGTCTGCCATCCGGCTTCCTCCATCCGAAGGGCGATCTCCTCGGCCGCATCCAGCGATTCCCGGGTGAGACTTTCCCAGTCCTCCCGGTCCGCGAGCTTGACGGCCTTCTGCGTCACGTCTTCGGTCCGGGAATGGATGCCGGCGAGCTGCTCGTCAGCCGGCTCCGGAGGCTCGGGAGGTTTCATTTCGTCGTCAGTTTCCTCGGGCAGCCACAGCCCCACGGCTCCGGCCGCCTTCACCGCATTGTCCAGCACTTCCTCCACATGCGTGTCTTTCGCCAGTCGCGACACGGCGCGCAGCACGTGTCCTGCCAGCTCGGGTCGCGCGGTGGAAACCAGGAATCTCAGCAACACCACGGACGCCGGCAACTCTGCCCGGGCATACCTTTTGTGCACGGTCCGCACGAAGTCGTCGACATCGGTGTGGTACCAGGCGTAAAGCGCCCAATCATTGCCCGCCTCCGCGTCCGCGAGCAGGCGCTCCTGAGCGGCACGGTCCCCCAGCCCGGCCAGCAGGCCCCGGGCGCTCAACAGTTGGTCACCGGGAACGTCTTCCCGGCGCAGGAAAGTCCGCAAGCGCTCCTCGGCGGCGGGTGAGACTACTCTGGTCAACGCATTCAGAGCGCGCGATGTGGTTACAGCCTGCTCGTCCTCCAACAATGGCAACAGCAACGCTTCATCGTCCGGTTCGAACCCCAGATCGAACAGCCTGTCCACCGCCCACAGGCGCACCAGAGGATGCTCGTGGTGCAGGAAACCCGCCAGCTCGGCTCGTGACCATATGACTTCGGACGCGTCGTCGGGCATCGGCTTGACCCATAATGGGTGCGGATGATGGGTTAGGTCAACACGTTGCGCGAATACTATTCCGCTCCCCTTTTCCTGTCAACAACATGGACTCTTGCCGAACTCCTTTCACTGAAACGCGGGGCACTAACGCGCGCCCTGTTGACGACGGTACGCCGGCAGTCTAAAGTGTGCGCAAGGGGAGATAGAGACATGAACGCGATACGCATCACCGAAGGCATTCATTGGGTTGGCGTCAACGACAGGGAGACGGATCTTTTCGAGGCCATCTGGCCGATACCGGACGGTATCGCCTACAACGCCTACGTCGTGGACGACGAGCGGGTCGCCGTTGTGGACACGGTCAAGGCGAGCGGCTTCGGAAGCTTCCTGAGCAATCTGCGAACGGCCATCGGACCGGACCGAGACGTTGATTACCTGATAATCAACCATATCGAGCCGGACCATTCCGGGTCCGCGCGGCTGATGCGGGAAGTCTTCCCCGACGTCACCATCGTGGGGAACCGCATGACCCTTGAGTTCCTTTCCCATCTCTATGGCATCGACGAGAACGTGCTGCAGGTCTCCGACGGGGACGAGTTGGAGCTGGGGGAGCGCACGCTCCAGTTCCTGCTGGCCCCGATGGTCCACTGGCCGGAGACCATGGTCACCTGGGATCCCGCCGACAGGGTCTTGTTCAGCGGCGACGCGTTCGGCGCGTTCGGGGCTCTGGACGGAGCGATCTTCGACGACCAGCTCGACGTGGACCGGCTGGAGGAGGAGATTCTCCGCTACTTCGCCAACATCATCGGCAAGTTCTGCACCCCCGTGCAGAAAGCCATCGAACGCGTCCGAGGACTTGATCTTAGCGTGGTCGCCTCCACGCACGGCCCCGTGTGGCGCGACGACCCGTGGCGCATCGTCGATTGCTACGACCGGCTGGCGCGACAGGAGACGGAGCCGGAAGTGGTGGTGGTATACGGCTCAATGTACGGCAACACCACGGCCATGATGGAGGCGGTGTGCAGCGGACTCCGGGAGGGCGGCTGTCCCACTGTGCGGGTCCACGACGCCTCGCGCTCGCATGTGAGCTACATCCTGCGGGACGCGTGGCGGGCGGCCGGACTCATCATCGGGACGGCCACCTACGACCAGAAGATATTCCCGCCCATCGAGCACCTGGTCAACTACCTCGAGGCCAAACGGCTGGTGGGGCGCGCGTTGGGCCTGTTTGGCACGTACGGATGGAGCGGTGGGGGAGTGGAGGGCCTCGAAGAGTTCGGCGAGCGATGCAATTTCGACCTGGTCGAGCCCGTAGTGGAGGCGCGCTTCATGGCGAAGGACGACGATCTCAAGGAGTGTGTCGAACTGGGGCGCGCGATGGCTGACCGGGTTGCGCCGCAGCAGTAGCCTTGCCGGCCGGCCCGGCCGCTCACGTCCCCGTGAGGATCTGGACCAACGGCCGGTCCTGGTGCCGCTGGACATAGCGCTGTCGCTCGAGCGGCGAGGTGGAACGATTGCGGTCGCCGCTCTCGTCTGCGGCGGTGTCCAGCGCATGCCCCAGTTCGTTCAAGGCCCTGTTGTACTCCTTGGCCGAGGTGTTGCCGTCCGCATTGCCCAGTTCGCTGTCCGCGAAGGTGCGGATTCTCGCCTCGACGGACCCCCTGTCGTCCATCTGCATCAGGTGATTGTATTCTTGCACCACCTTGCGCTGGTCCTGCTTGTCCAGGTGGCTGCCCACTAAGTAGCCGGCTCCGCCGCCGACAAGCGCGCCTATCAGGGCGCCCTCCGTGCCGCTGCTGTCGCCGGCCAGCAGGTAGCCGGCCCCCGCGCCTGCCGCAGCGCCTATCCCTGTGCCCCAGGCCCTCGCGCTGCCGTTCTGGCATCCGGTCAACAGCATTCCGGCCATCATGCCCGCTACAAGCACACATGTTGCCATGCCGGGGCTTTGCGTTGTGATATGTGTCTTCATGTTTCTGTCCTTCTGCAGATGAGCGTTGGAGCACTCTCGACGCTCCGCTCATTTACAGACATAGAGCGCTCTTCCTCTACTACCATGGTACGCTCCTGAGGGAACAGGCGCAACAGGGCTGTCACCACCTGTCCACGTCCCGCTGCGGGATCACTCGTAGTGGGTCCGGTTGATGATGTCGCGCTGGAGTTCGGGGTCCAGGTCCACGAAACGTGCGCAGAACCCGCCCACACGCACCATCAGGTTGGCATAGTTCTCCGGCTCGCGCATGGCGGCCTCCAGGTCGTCGCGACCCACCACCGTGATCATGGCCTGCGTGCCGCCGCCCCTGAAGTAGGTCTTCAGCAGCGCATCCAGCTTCGGCCGGTCATCGCGGAACAGTTTCTTGCTGAACTTCATATTGTGCACGTAGCCGGCGTGGATGGTCGGGTCGGGCTTCGCAATGCTGGTGAGGAAGGCGGTCACGCCGTTGCGGTCGTTGCCCGCTGTGGGGCCGTTGCCGTTAGCGATGGGGGTGCCCGCCCGGCGGCCGTCCGGCGTGGCGCCCGTCTTCTCGCCGATCTTCATGTGCGCCCAGTTGTTGATGCAGACCAGCAGGACGTAGTCCATGTCCACCTTCTCGGCCTGCTCCATGCAGCTCCGGCAGGCCTGCTCGGAGACCCGGCACACCATGTCGTCGGCCTCCGGGTTATCGTTGCCGTACTTCGGAGCGTTGACGAAGAGCTGTCGCTCCCGCTCGTAGCCCTCCCAGTCCGCCTCCAGCATGCGCAGGAGTTCCTCGGGGGTGAAGCGCCGCTCGTCGTAGACAAGCTTCTTGATGGCCGCCAGGCAGTCGCCCGCGTTCACGAGCCCCATCGACTCAAGGACGGCGCCCCGGTAGCGGGCGCCGCCGTCCACCAGCGATTTGCCAAGCTCCAGGCAGTCGTCGTAAAGCATGCTGGCATAGAGGAACGAGGCTGTTGTCCGCTCAATCTCATATTCGACGGCGTGCGCCCGCGCGACCTGCTCGACATGATACTCGACCTGTTGCGCATAGGCGTCCCAGAAGTCGTCGAACGTCTCGAAATCGGTGAAGTCGCCGGTCCGTAGCCCGGTCGGCTTGCCCGTGTCCGGGTCAACCCCGTTGTGCATGACCACCTGCACGGCCTTGAGCAGGTTCAGGGACGTGTTCGGCGACCCGATGCTCCGGTGGTCCAGAGCGTACTCCCCGCAGCCGTAGGGCAGGTAATGGACGGCCTCTTCGGCGCCGACGCCGAAGGCGTTCTGCACGGCCGGGACGTTCACGTCGTCATTGTAAAGGATGGGATAGACGCATCCGTCGCCGATCACCTCCATGGCCTTTTCCATGAGCGCCGGGTCCTGGCCCTCGTAGAAACGCAGGCTGAGCTGGGGCTCGGTGGTGTTGCTGCGGTGGCTGGCTTCCATGGCCAGCAGGGCAAACCGGTCGGCGTTTGGCTCGTTCCGTCGTCCCCGGCCTCCGACGATGATTCGTCCATTGAAGTGGTACTTGACATCCGCCACAAGGTGCCAGAAGGCCACGAGCAGTTCGACCGCTTCCTCTTCGCTCAGTCGTCCCGAGTCCAGGTCCTCCGCGCAGAGGTCGCCCAGATAGACATCCATCCGGCCGAAGTTGGTCGCCCCCGCCAGCATCGAGTACAGCCACATAAGCTGGAGGCCCTGCCGCATCGTGCGTGGTGGCGCGCTCGTCAATTGCTCCAGGTCGACCGCCATCCGCTGCGCCTCGGGGCACCAGTCGATCCGGTCCGTGGTAGCGGCCAGGCGGCGCGCCTGCCCGGAGTAGTCCAGGCACGTCTCTTCGAGCAGGTCGAGGGCCATGAGCATGCCCTCGTAAAGCTCGGGCTCCCGCCCGTCGCCGGCCGAGGCCGCGGTGTGGTGCTCGCGGACATCCTTCCGCAGGCCCGGCAGCCCCAGGCGGATGAGCTTGTCGTAGTCCATGAGCACGCCGGCCAGTCGGATGCCCTTGCTGCACAGGCTGTTCCTCGTGGCCTGTCGGACGTCGTCGGGCAGGGCCTCGAAGTAACGCGTCTGGGTGTCCTCACGCTCCCAGAATTCCAGCATCTTCTCGCACCGGCGCCGGTAGTCCGGGTCGTCGAGTTCCTCGATGGCCGCGCGCAGCCGGTCGAACTCGCAGTAATACACCCGCCCGCAGTCCTCGTGCTCCAGGCCGAAGCCCACCAGCAGGCCGTCGGGGTCGAGCACGGCCTTCATGTGCCGGCCGGCGAACAGGTCGCCCTCCCGGATGGGTTTCAGCAGGCGCCCGAGCCCGAGGCACCGCGCCTCGCGGATGGCGACGTGGTCGTCGGAAGCGGCGCGGTAGGCCTCCGTGAAAGCCAGTTCGCGGTCGAGCGCGCGGGCTGACGCGGCGGCACGGCTCTTCAGGCCAACGGTGGGCACGGGCTCGCTACGGAAAGGACCGTCCATGTATGTCCGTCCGGTGTAAAAGTGTAACGTTGCGTTTATCCTACGTCGCTCCGGCCCCGCGGTCAATGCGGAGTTTCGCTCCGCGCCTGTTGCGGATGTGTCGTATCCTGATATAATCCGATCCGAGTACGCTCTGACGATGCAGGTGACTGGTCAGGCTGGAAGGGGCTCACTCATGTTCATACTGGGTAGGTACGGGAGTCGGTCTGTGGCATTGGCCCTGGGCTTTCTTGCCCTCATGTTCGCGGACGCGGGGATCGCCCGGCCCGGGGACACGGAGACCTGGACGGAAGACGGGACGTGGGCCTTCAATCCGGGTCAGAGACTCGAGGGCGGAATGCTGGACCTGCGCTACCTGAACGAACAGACGGCGGGGCTGCATGGTTTCGTTCGCCTGTCCGAAGACGGCGACGGGTTCGTCCGCGGGGACGACGTGCCCATCCGGTTCTGGGGCGTGGCCCCGCACGTGGGCCCCAGGGTGAGCGATGAGGACCTCGCCCGGCACGCCCGCTTCCTCGCCCGCGTCGGCGTCAACATGGTGCGCGTGGGCGGGGCCAGCAGCGGCCTGATGCCGCAGGAGGAGGGTGCCGCCATTACCGACGTGAATGAGGACTTTCTGGATACAGTCTGGCGCACCGTAGCGGCGATGAAGAAGGAAGGCATCTACACGCGCATCTCACCGTTCTGGGATCACGGGTCGGTCAAGTACATCGACCCCGACTGGGGCATCGAGGGTTACTCCAGCGGCGACAGCGTGAACGGGCTGCTGTTTTTCGAACCGACGCTTCAGAAAGGCTATCGGGCGTGGATGAGGCGCCTGATGACGGAACCCAACCCGTACACGGGCATTCCCCTGAAAGACGATCCGGCCGTGGCCATCGTGCAGATCGTCAGCGAAGACAGCCTGCTGTTCTGGTGGTTCGACCGGATCAAGGGCGGACCGCGGCGGGAGCTCGAGACGCGTTTTGCCGGGTTCGCCCGAGAGAGATACGGTGGCATCGACGAGGCCCTGGCCGCCTGGGGCAGCGCCCGAGTCGAGGGCGACGCGCCGGAGCAGGGCAGACTCGGGCTCTACCCCATGTACGAACTGACCCAATGGCCCCCACGCAGAGATGTCCGTCGGCTGCGCGACCAGACAGAATTCATGGCGCGCCTGGAGCGTGGCTTCTACGTGGATATGAGATCCTACCTTACGGGCGACCTTGGCGTTCGCCAGCTTATCAGCCCGAGTAATTTCCACTCCGCTGACCCTGTGCGGCTGGACGGCGCACAGCGCTGGGCGTGGACGGCCGGGGACGTAATCGAGCTGAACGACTTCTTCGGCGGGGTGTTCCGCGGTCAGCACAGCAGTTGGCGCATCCAGCCCGGGCAGTTCTTCACACGCCGCTCGGCGGTCCGGACACCCGATCTGCCCGCCGCCTGCAAGCAGGTGGCCGGACACCCGTTCATTGTGTCCAGCACAAACTGGGTGCCGCCCAACTTGTACACCACCGAAGGCCCGGTGATGACCGGCGCCTACGCCGCCATGAGCGGCGTCGACGGCCTGATGTGGTTCGCTGCGCAGGCCCCGGCCTACGATCTGGACCCTTACTTCCGATTCACCAAAGTCCAGGGCAGCCACCCCATGAAAAGGTGGAGCATCTCGCACCCGGGCTTCATCTCGCAGTTTCCCGCCGCGGCGCTCATCTACCGCCAGGGGCTGGTAGAGCCCGCCGCCACCGTCGTCCACGAACGGCGCTCACTGGATGAGCTGTTCGAGCGGAACCCGCCACTCCTGACCGACTCACCCGGGTATGACCCCGCTGAACACGCCGACGAAGCCGCCGCGGCGAAGCGGCAACTCATGGAGAAGGTCTCGCCCGAAGCGTACCTCGTGGGGCGCGTGGAGGTTGAGTATGACGAGGAGCCCGCCGGGAGCCGCGTGGTGGAACTGGACCCGTACGTGGACCAAGCAGCAGGCAGGGTGCGTGCAATGAACGGCCAACTCATTCTGAACCGCAAGAGAGGAGTGTTGCGCATCGACTCGGCGCGGGCTCAGGGTGTCGTCGGTTTTCTGAGTGGGGCGGGAGGGAACTTCGAGCTGTCGGATGTCACGATTGCCTCCGGCAACGAGTACGCGGTGGTCGTCGCTGTCGCTCTTGATGAGGCGCCTCTTGCGAGTTCACGTCGGATCCTCGTGCAGTTCGGCACCACGGCGCGTCCCACCGGGTGGGAGGTCCGGCCGGCGACCCGCGAAATCAAGGGCGAGAGCGTCGAAGGCCACGAGATTCTGTCCACGGGCGAGATGCCTTGGCGGGTGCGCAACGCGGACGTTCAGTTGACGGTGCGGAACCCCACTCTGACTCGGGCCACGCTGCTGGACGAAATGGGCTTCGCGGTGGAACACGTGCCGCTCGAGGTGGGCGCGGACGGAGTGCGGCTGAATCTTCCGCCCAACACGCTGTACGCGCTCCTGAGCGGTCCGGAGGCGCGCCAGAGAAGGTAGCCGGCCCATCTTCAGCCGGCCGGGACGGGCAGCAGGGCGGGGGGCCGCCGGCGAGGAAATCGGACCGGCCGGGTTTTGTCCTTGACAGGCCCGTGCGCCTTTGGTAGAATCATCATCGGGTTACTCGGGAAGAGGCTGAACTCATGCTCTCGCAGAAAACGCAGTACGCCCTGCGCGCGCTGTTCGAGTTGAGCAAGCGCGGCGACGGGGGTCCGCAGAAGATCGCCGACGTGGCGGAGGCGCAGGCCATTCCGACGCGCTTCCTGGAGGTGATTCTGCACGAGTTGAAGCGCGGCGGGTTCGTGGACTCAAAGCGCGGCAAGGAGGGAGGCTACTTCCTGGTGCGTTCGCCGGCCGACCTGACGGTGGGGGAGGTCATCCGCTTTCTGGAGGGGCCGATCGCGCCGGTGGGCTGCGCCGTGCCGGGCTCGGAGTCGGACTGCCCGCTTGGGCCGAACTGCGTCTTCCTGCCGCTGTGGCGGGAGGCGAGGGAGGCCCTCTCGGACGTGTTCGACAGCAAGACGTTCCGGGACCTGGTGGTGGAAGAGGAGAGGCGGAAGGGGAAGTTCGTTCCGATGTACAGGATCTGAGGGGCCGGCCTCTCTTTTTTGCCCTTATCCCGAGTATTCCGGTCGAGATACTTTATATATCGATGCCTTAGCAGCGAGGGGACGTGCGATGTCCGTTCAGACGGCTCAGCAGCAGGACATAGAGTGGTTGGTGGAGAACCTGAACTTCGCCGAGAAGGTCGAGCGCTCGCTCGCGCTCATCCGGCAGGCGTGGCGCCTGCACGGCGACGGACTCGTGGTGGCCAACAGCCTGGGGAAGGACTCATGCGTCGTGTGGGACCTGGCCAAGCGCGTCAGCGCAGACATCCCCGGCTTCATCGTAACCACCCGGTTCAAACCGGCCGAAACCAAACGGTTCATGCGGGAGACCGTGCGGGAGTATCCCGAACTGCGGATCTACAGTAACGACGCGGCCTTGCCGGAGGACCTCCACGAGTTCGACCCCGACCGCTGCTGCGAGGTTCTGAAAGTGGAGCCGACCCGCCGCGCCATAGAAGACATGGAGGTCTCCTGCTGGGTCACGGGCCTGCGCTGCACCGAGGGCCGCACCCGCACCGACTTCGAGGAGGTCGAGCAACGCGACCCCGGGCTGACCAAGCTGAATCCCATCCTCATCTGGAAGGAGCGCGAGGTATGGCAGTACCTGGCCGTGCGGGGCGTGCGGGTCAACCCCCTCTACGAGGAAGGCTACCGCTCGCTGGGTTGCGAGCCGTGCACGCAGATCGTCAGCGGCGGGGACGAGCGCGCCGGACGATGGATCGGCACCAGCAAGTGCGGGGGGGAGTGCGGAATTCACACCCGGCCGCTCAAACGCGACCAGGAAGGCTAACCTAAGGAAGGGATTCCTATGCCCGAGCGCAAGATTGACTTCCCGGTGGACAGCGTGCCGGCCGATCCGTCCGCGGCCCGCCTCGTGGGCCTCTACCCGCAGAAACAGGAGGGCTTCTACATGCAGCGGGTGCAGGTCCCGGGCGGGCGTATCGGGACGGCCCAGTGGAGGGGCCTGGCGGAGATCGCCCGCGACCTGACTCCGGGCTACCCGCTCCACGTGACGACCCGGCAGGACGTTGAGCTGCACGGGGTCGGTGGACCCGACGTGCCCCGCGTCCAGCAACGGCTTCGCGAGGCGGGATTGACGGGTGTCAGCGCCTGCGGGGACAGCCTGCGCAACGTCACGAGCTGCCCCGGAGCGGGACTACTGCCCGGCACGGTTGACACTGCACCCATAGGCGCGACGCTCAAGCGAGAAGCGGAGAAGCTTCCCTGGATACGTTCAATGCCCCGTAAGTTCAAGATAAGCATCTCCGGCTGCGCGGACGCTTGCGCGATGCCGTGGATCAACGACCTGGGTTTGGTTCCGGATGACGGTGGGACTTTCCGGGCCATCGTGGCCGGCTCGCTGGGGGCCAGGCCGGGCACCGGGGTCTGCCTCTATGAAGGTCTGAGGCCGGAAGAGCTCGTTCCGCTGCTCGTCGGTGCGCTGCGCCTGTTCAACGAACACGGGGACCGCAACAACCGGCGCCGTGCCCGCCTGCGGCACGTGCGCGAGCGCTGGGGAGACGACCGCTTCGCCGCCGAACTGGATGCCACTTTCCTACAGGAAAAGCGCAGAGGCGATCACCCGGGGCCACCCGTCGAAGTGTTCGACGGCGACCGGCCGGAGACAGCGCGGCTGCAGTTAACGCGGGGAGACATTTCGCCCGGACAGGCCCTGCAGCTTGCATCGGTGCTCGAGGACTCAGGCGGGACCCTGAGGTTGGGCCTGGAGCATGATCTACAGGTCTTCGCCGACGAACGTCCCAGTTTGCCGCCCCGTCTGGAAAGGCTTGCCGAGGCGGCGCGGGTGGTGGCCTGCCCCGGCACCACGTGGTGCCCGCGCGGCATAGCGGATTCCCGCCGGGCCGAGGAGCGGATACGGGAAGCCTTGCCGGGGGGATGTCTCCTGAGCATTGGTATCAGCGGATGCCCGAACAACTGCGCCCACGCCGCCGTGGCCGACATCGGCCTCATTGGCCGCGGCATCGCCGCCGAAGGCGGAACCGAGGAAGGATTCCGCCTGTTCGTCGGTGGTGGCGGGAGGCGCTCCCCCGCGCTGGGGGAGCAGCTACACGCCGGGCTTCCCGCCTCGGCCGTCGGCCGCGTCGTCTCGCGCCTGGCGCGGGAATACGACCGGCAAGCCCTCTGCGGGCAGAGCTTCGGGGCATTCGTTCGGAAACACCCGGCCGAGCTGACCGACGCCGTCGAGGATGAACTGGCATTTCAAGCGTCCTGAGATGGCTCGTTTCCAGTCACAGGATTCCTGTTTCACGAGAGAACCCATGCCTGACGTACGGAACAGACAGACACAGGAAACGCGCTACCTGCCGCTGGCCATCGACATGGAAGGACTCCGGTGCCTGGTGGTGGGGGGTGGGCGCGTGGGGGTGCGCAAAGCGATGACCCTCGCCGACGCGGGTGCGGTCGTCACCGTGCTCGCGCCGGAGGTCAACGACCGGCTGCTGCCCGCCGTCGAGTCCGCCCGGGTAACTTGGCTCCGGGACACCTGGCCGATGGACGACGCAACGGACTACACGCTTGTGGTGGCCGCCACGGACGATCCATCGCTCAACATCGAGATTGCCGAGCACGTCCACGCGCGCGGCGGTTTGGCCTGCGTCGTCTCACCCGGGCGGTTCTCTCGGGTCATCTTCCCCGCCGTGCACAGGACCGACGGCGTGACGGTGGCCGTGCACTCCGACGGCCGGGACTGCGGCCGTTCAAGAAAGCTGCGGAACCACATTGCGGCCGCGCTGGAACGCCGGGAGCGACCACCCGTGCTGCCGGCGGTGCTCGGGGTAAAACGCAACATGGTGCCACATCAGGTCTTCCGGAAACTTTCCGAAGGCGCGCTGCCGGGAGCGAGGGGTGCCGGGTGGGTCGTGCTGGCCACGTGCCAGAGGTGGGAGGTCCATTTCTCCTCTCACAGCCCACGGGGGACCGCCCGAGAACTGCGTTCAACCATTCACCAGAAACGGGGCGTAATGCTCGAAGCCCATCCGGAGGCCGTCTATCTGTTGACGGGCGCCGCCGCGGTCCATCACCTCGTGAGGGTAGCGTCGGGGCTCGATTCTCCGCTTCTGGGCGAGACGGAGATAGTGGGACAGATCCGTTCGGCCTTGCCGGGTGAGGCACCGTCGGAAGCCGGCGTCCAGGAAATGTTTCCAGCCGTTCTTCGTGCGCAGAAAGTCATCCGCAAGCAGTCGGGATTGCGGCCGAATGGCTCATGGGCCGGCGCCGCCCTCGGCAGACTTCAGAGTACCGGGAGGAGCCTGCGCGGCCGGACCGTGGTAATCGTCGGGTGCGGTCGGTTGGGGGAAGCCATAGCCGAGCGGCTGGTGGACAGAAGGGCACGGGTGGTGCCCGTGTCGCGACGGGCGACCGGGGCCGGCGTTCCGTGGTGTGACCGGCTCGGTCTCCGGGCAGTTTCGCCGGAGGTCCTGGCCGGGGAGCCGGGCCGAGCAGCGGCGATCGTCCTGACCATCGAGCTGGCGTCCGAACCCCTGGAATATGTCCGGGAGCTGGCGGCGGACGACTCCACCATTGTCGTGGACCTCGCGGACGCGCACCGCAAGGAGCTGTCCCCGTTAATGCCCGGACGCTACTTCGGGGTGTTTGAGACGGGGCGGACGCCCCTGTCCGGTGCCCGGGCGGCGGCCTGTGCCCGTGCAGAACGCCTCGCGGTGGAACACGCTCTGCGTTTGTTCCGGGACCGATGCACGGTCCCAACTCCGCCGCCCATTCGCCTTGGCGGGCGCGGCAGCCGGCTGTCCATCGAGCAGCTTTCCGAGGTCAGAAGCTACCTGGCCCAACTGGCTCCATCGGCCGGCATCGAAACCGTCACGCTGGACGTCCCGTGCGACCGGGACAGGAGGACGCCATTGCCGGAGGTGAAGGAAGACGACTTCTTCACTCGCGACCTGGATGAAGCCCTGCTGGGCGGCAAGATCGACGTTGCGGTCCACAGCGCCAAAGACCTGCCGGGCGAGTTGCGTGACGGGTTGGTGGTGGCGGCTCTGACCCCATCTCTGGCGTCGTGGGACGCGCTTGTCACCCGCGACGGCTCGGGCCTGGAGGACTTGCCCGCGGGCGCGAGGATTGGCACATCCAGCGAGCGGCGACGCGAGGGCATCCTCCGATTGCGTTCCGACATGACCCCGACGGGTATCCGGGGGAACGTGCCCGCGCGGCTGGAGAAGCTCGAACGAGGAGAGTATGACGCGCTCGTGCTGGGGGCCGTCGGGCTCATCCGGCTGGGAGAAGAAGAACGGATAGGTCGCGTGTTCGCGTCGGACGAGCTCCCGACCGCGCCGGGGCAGGGCGCTCTGGCGCTGGTTGTACGCGAGGAAGACCGCAGGCTCCGGAGATTCCTGGAGCCGCTGGACCTGGGCGACAGGGGGGTCATGCCGTGGTGAGAGGCGCCATATACCTGGTCGGCGCCGGTCCGGGTGCTCCGGACCTGATCAGCTTGCGGGGCCTCAGGGCGCTGGAGGCGGCGGACGTCATCGTACTGGACAGCCTGCTGCCCGGCGGCTACCTGACCGAACTGGGGATCAGCGAGGCCACGCGCATCGTGCGCAGACTTCGACCCGGTGACACGCGCGACAGCCACGGCGAGATACTTCGCTTCATGGTGGGGCACGCTTCCGCCGGGCGGAGCGTGGTCCGGCTGAAGACCGGGGACCCGCACGTGTTCGGACGTTCCGCGGAGGAGGTCAAGCTTCTGGAGAAGAGCGGGGTTTCCTGGGAGGCAATACCCGGCATGACGGCCGCCACGGCCGTTCCGACGGCGGCCGGCCTGCCCCTGACGCAGCGGGGTATGGGGCGTTCGTTCGCCGCGTTCACCGGGCGAGTCTCGGGTGGTGCTGAGAACTCCGACGTGCCCCGGGCCGACACGCTGCTGGCGTTCATGTCGGTCGGGGTTCTGGATTCGCTGGTCGAGAGACTGGTGCGCGACGGGCACCCACCTTCGGCGCCGGCCGCCATCGTAGAGCGGGGCACTATGCCCTGGGAGAGGCGGGTGTTCGGCGAGTTGGGCGACATGCCGAAACTGGCCCGCGAGCAAGGCGTATCACCGCCCGCGCTGCTGATAATCGGCGAGGCGGCCCGCGGACCTCACAATCGTCCCCTCATCCTTTTCACGGGGCTGGACCCGTCCCGGTTCCGGCACCTTGGAGGGCTGATCCACTGGCCGGCGCTGGAGGTGCAGCCGACCCGGACACGGCCCCAAACCGTGGCAGGCGCTGTACAACGGCTGACGAACCGTGCCCGGGACTGGCTGGTGCTGACCAGCCCTGCGGGCGCAGATCTGTTCTTCTGCCGTCTGCGGACATCGGGTCTCGACGTTCGGTCCCTTGCGGGATGCCACGTAGCGGTGGCGGGGCAGGGGACAGCCACCGTGGCCGGACGGCACGGCATCCTCGCCGATCTGGTGCCCGCCGAAGCAGGCTCAGGCGGCCTTCTGTCCGACCTGCCGACCGATCTTGGCCGCGTCGTGCTTGTGCAAGGCGAACAGGCAACGGCAAGCCTGCAGCAAGTGTTGCAGAGGCGGGCCGAACTGGTGGATCGCCTGGCCCTCCACACGATCCGGCCACACCCGGAACTGGGCCGCCCGTTGCCGCACCACGACGCCATTTACTTCACCAGCCCGTCCGGCGTCCGGGCCTACCGAGACGCTTACGGACCGCGCGCGTTTGCAGGGAGTATCCAGTGCATAGGTGACAGGACGCTCGCTGCTGTCCGCGGGTTGGGTTTCGACGCAGAGGTGGTGAAACCGTATGGACACGAGAATCAGGATGCGAAGAAGACGGCGCTCGGAAGGGCTGAGAAAGTTCGCCCGTGAGACGAGCCTGCTGCCGGAGGACTTCATACTGCCGGTCTTCGTCGTGCCGGGTACGGGGCGGGAGGAGGAGATATCCGCGATGCCCGGCGTCCGCCGATTCAGCGTGGACCGCATAGCGGCCGCGGCGGGTACGTGGCGCAGTCCGGCCGTCCTTATCTTCGGGGTGCCCGACGTCGAATCCAAAGACGAGACGGGCTCCGCGGCGTGGGAGGGCGAGCTGGTGCCCTCGGCCGTGGGCCGACTCAAAGCGGAACGTCCGGACCTCATCGTCATAACAGACGTCTGCCTCTGTGGCTACACGACCCACGGTCACTGCGCTCCTCTGACCGACTCGGGCGAGGTTGACAACGACCGTTCACTCGATGCGCTGGGTCGGACTGCCGTGGCGCACGCGTCTGCGGGCGCGGACGTGGTGGCCCCATCCGCCATGATGGATATGCAGGTGGCGGCCATCCGCGAGGCGTTGGACGGGGCCGGGCTGTCGGCGGTCGCCGTGATGTCCTACGCGGCCAAGTTCGCGTCGGCCTACTACGGGCCGTTCCGGGAGGCGGCGCATTCGTCGCCCGGGCACGGCGACAGGCGCGGCTACCAGTTGCCGCCGGCTAACCGCCGGGAGGCGCTGGCGGACGCACTACGCGACGAGGAAGAGGGGGCCGACTGGCTGATGGTCAAGCCCGCGCTCCCTTACCTGGACGTGCTGGCTGAGTTGCGTGGTAAGACCAGCCTGCCGCTGGCCGCCTATCAGGTGAGCGGTGAGTACTCGATGCTGAGGGCAGCCGCAACGGCCGGAGTCCTCGACGAACGGAAGGCCGTGCTGGAATCGCTGCTGGGCATAAAGCGGGCGGGCGCCGACGCGATCATCACGTATTACGCCGAGGAGGCTATCGAATGGCTGAAAACCTGACGGAGACCGCATATGAACAGGCGCGCGAACTCATACCGGGGGGCGTGAATAGCCCGGTCCGAGCCTTCGACGCCGTGGGGGGGACTCCCGTCTTCGCGGAACGTGGGCAGGGCGCGTATCTCTACGACATCGAGGGCCGACGCTACGTGGACTACCTCATGTCGTGGGGTGCGCTCATTCTGGGGCACGCGGCGCCGGAAGTGACCGCATCCGTGCGAGAAGCCATAGGCCGGGGCGCCGGCTACGGTCTCTGCACGGGGGTTGAGGCCGAACTGGTAGAGACGATCTCTCAGGCGGTACCCGGCGTCGAGCAACTGAGGTTGGTCAACTCGGGAACGGAAGCCCTAATGAGCGCCGTCCGCCTGGCCCGGGCGCACACCGGTCGCGACAAGATCATTGTCTTCGCCGGGGGGTACCACGGCCACGCGGACAGCTTCCTGGCCAACGCGGGTTCGGGCCTGGCGACCTTTGGCATTCCCCGCAGTGCCGGCGTCCCGGAGGCCCTGGCCGACCTGACGCTGGTGGCGCGATACAACAACCCGGCTTCCGTGGAAGCCTTGCTCGATGAACACCACGACCAGGTGGCATGCGTGGTGGCTGAGCCGGTCGCGGGCAACATGGGCGTCGTGCCACCCCGGGACGATTTCCCGTGGGAGTTGCGGCGGCTCTGCGACAGCAGCGGCGCCCTGCTCGTCCTGGACGAGGTCATCACCGGGTTCCGCGTGGGGCCCGGCGGGGCGCAGGGACGCTTCGGGGTGACCGCCGACATCTCGACATTCGGCAAGGTAATCGGCGCCGGTCTGCCCGTGGGGGCTTTCGGCGGACGGCGCGACGTGATGGAGCGGCTCGCACCGCTGGGGGATGTCTATCAGGCGGGCACGCTGTCGGGCAACCCCGTTGTGGCCTCAGCCGGCCTCGCCGTCCTCCAGCGGCTGCGGCAGGACCCGCCCTACGAAAGACTGCAAAGGCTGGCCGCACGGCTCGCGTGCGGGCTGCGGAGGGCCGCGCAACGGAACCGGGTACCCCTGCAACTGAACCGGTGCGGTTCCATGTTCACGGTGTTCTTCGCCTACAAACCGGTGAGCGATTACCAGAGCGCCCGCGCGGCGGACGGGGAACTCTACGCGCGTTTCTTCCGGGGGATGCTGCAGCGCGGCGTGCTGCTGCCTCCGTCGCCCTTCGAATCGGCATTCCTCTCGACCGCCCACACCGAAGAGGATATCCAACGGACGGTGGAGGCCGCCGACGAGGTCCTGGCCGACGTGGCCGGCGAGCTTCAGTCGGCCGGCGCGTAACTCACCTTGACGGTGCCGCACAGGGGGCCTTCCAGCGTGAAGTCCGCGTACCGGCTCTGCTCCACGCGGGTTCCCTCAAAGGGGACGTCCCGACCGCCATAGCTGACCTGAGTGGCTTCCGCCCCTTCGGCCATCAACACATGGAAGTTGAACCGCTCGCCGCTGCCGGGGTCCATGATGTAGTCGTAGACGATGCCCTCGGGCGTCTGGATGTCCAGCATGTGCTCCTCGAAGGAGCCGACCTCCGGCTCCCAGTATTTGAACGCCTTCATGACGTGGACGTCGTCGCGGACCCAGGGGACGTAGATGGTAACCTGCTTCCCGCCGAGCGTGCGCTCGCGGTGCCGCGGCTTGATGAAGGCCTCCATCGCCTGCCACACATCGTCGTACGGCCCGCCTTCGCAGTTCACCTCCGTCTCGGCGTCGAGTCGGAAGGGTAGTCGGGCCAGTTCGGCGCCGTCTGGCCCGGTCAAGACCACTGCCTGTTCGCCGAGGGCGCCGCCCACGGGCAGTTCGGCTGAGAACGCGCCCACGACCGGGCGTCCGGCGTACGCCGAACCGTTCCCGTCGACCAGTTCCAACCGGCAGCCAGTCGGCGCGGTCCCGGCGACCGCCACGGTATCAAGAGGCTTCAGGTGGGGAAGCTCCGGTGCCTCCAGAACATCCGTGAAGCGCAGTTCGATCTTCTCTTCGGCCATCTCCGCAACCCTCCCTCTCCTGACGAAACCGGGCGATGCGATGCACGCCGCGCACACCCACAGCAGAAGCACAGAGCGGAACCAGCCACGGACGCACATCCGCTTACCCCCGCGAAACCATGACTCCCACCAATCACCCGACGACGCGGCGAAGGTTGTTGTAGCTGACGCGGATGCTGTCCATGGGGGAGAGGTTCCGCATCCGGTCCTGCTCGATGCTCAGCCACTCCACGCCGCTCTCCCGTGCCGCTTCGACTGCTCCTTCGAGGTCCACCACGCCGGTGCCGACTTCGGTGAACTTCGTCTCCTGGCGGCCGTCGTTGGATGCGACCCCGCCGCCGGGCACTTCGAGCACGTCCTTGACATGCAGGATGGGGCAGCGGCCCGCGTGCTTGCGTATCATCTGGCCCGGGTCCGCGCCGCCGTAGGTGACCCAGGCAATGTCCAGCTCCGCCATCACGTTGTCCGGGTTCGTGTTCGCCAGAAGGATGTCCATGGCGTACTCCCCGTCGAACGTGGCGAACTCGTGGTTGTGGTTGTGATAGCAGAACTTCAGGCCGGCCTCGGCGCACATCTCCCCGACCCGATCGAAGAACTCGGCCTCCTCCAGAAGCTGCTCCCGGCTCTCCACCGGTCCCCAGTACTGGACGACGTACTTGCAGCCGATGTCCCGGGCGTTGGAGATGGCCTGCTTAATCTGCTCGTCGTCGGACTCCAGCCGCACGCCGCCCTGCGCGACGGCCTCCAGACCGAGTTCATCCAGGCGCTCTTTCATTTCCGGGACGGATAGGCCCACGCGGCCGGCGATACCCGCCGCGCCCTCTATTCCGTCGTAGCCGATCTCCGCCACCTGCTCGAGCGTGCCCCACGGGTCCTTCTTCAGTTCGTCGCCAATTATCCCGATGAGTCCTATCTTGAGCGCCATAGTGCGGCTCCCATCTCCACAATTACCACTTTCGTCCGGCTCGGATCCCGCGGCCCGGAGCGCTCCGGGGGTCCCGCGGGGCGGAGCCGGTCAATGTTAGTGATGTCCTTCTCCTGCGTCAATGTGCGCCCGCGATCAGTGCAGAGCGTAGACGACGCCGTCGTCACTGCCGACAAACACAGTCCCGTCCTCAACCCATGGGGAACTGCGCACCAGACCGCCCGTCCGGAACTTCCAGATCGCCCCGCCGCTTCCTGCATCGATGGCGTGGAGGCAACCATCGTCGCTGCCGACGAAGAGCAATCCGTCCGCCAGGGCGGGGGAGGAGAAGCAGTAGCTCCCACACTCGTATGCCCATTCCTGTCTGCCCGTGCGCACATCCAGAGCCTGCACAGTGCCGTCCTTCCATGCGGCGTACAGCAAGCCCTGATCCACGGCCGGGGAGGCGGTGGGGTTGCGGTCGGCCTCCGGCGGGTCGTCGCGCCGAACCGACCAGACTGTTTCGCCGGTCTGTTTGTCCAACGCCTGCAAGCGCCCCCGCCCATGGTGGATGACCAGCTCCTCCCACACCGGCATGGAGGCGTGGCAGGGCGGCACGTGGCGGCGCCACGTCGGGTACTCCGTCCGGATATCGGCCGCAAAGCAATGGATGTCAGCGGCCGGCGCGTAGATGGCCTTGCCGTCGGTAGCCACGCCAACGGGACCTCGGTTCATGCCGCGGAAGCGGTAGCGCCAGACTTCTTCGCCCGTCTCCACATCCAGACCGGACAACCCGCCGCCGCTGTAGGTACCGAAGCCCGCCCAGACAACGCCGTACGCCACCGCGGGGCCGCATCGCACAGGATCGTAGTGGCGGCTGAAGCGCCACTTCAGCTCGCCGGTCTCCGCGTCCAGTGCGTAGAGGTGGCTGTCGTCACTGCCGATGTATACGACGCCGTCAGCCACCGCGGCGGAGCCGGCAACCGGGCCGTCGGTCTGGAAGTGCCACCTCTCCCGGCCGGTCGCGGCGTCCAGGGCATAGATGCGGCCGTCGTCGCTGCCGACGTAAACGGTGCCATCTGCGACCACGGGCGAGGAGCGCACTTTGCCGCCGGTCTCGAAGCACCACTTCACGCCGTCCAGAGTGCGCGGCGCCCTGGCCAGATGGGCCCCTGTGCGCATCAGATTGGCGCGGAATACCCGGCCCTGCAATGGTTCGAAGTCCCGAGGGTCGATCTCCAGAACGGTCGGCAGTTCAAAGGACTCCTCCTGCGGGTGGACGCCGGCCTCGCAACGCACAATGCGGAAGCCGTGTGTGGCCCGGTGGGCCGTGGGCAGCTCCTTGTAATGTTCCCACGCTGCGAAGGGTTCCGTTCCGAAGTGTCCGCCGCGCATGGGTCGCCCAAACAGGTCCCAGCCCTCGCCTCCTTTGGGATTCCGCGCCCGGTAGTAGTCGTAATGCGCCCAGTCCCAGACTCGCTCCATCACGTTCCCGTCCATATCGTAGAGGCCGTACGGGTTCGGCTGGAGGAGCCCGACCACGTGGGTTCGGCCGCCGGAGTTGGCGGCCAGCCAGCCGTAGTCGGTCGCCCGGCCCCGAGCGTCATCCTCGCCGGGATCTTGCCAGTGATGTGCCGCGTCCGGGTCGGTCAGTCCACCCCGATAAGCGTATTCCCATTCGGCCTCCGTCGGCAGGCGGTAGCCGTCCGCAGGCCACTTCACGTAAATCTCCTGCTCACGCAGTTCGGTAGGCGCGTAGGCTCTGGTTCCTTGCCACATCCTGACGCGCCACGGCCACGCCCGGCGGTACACTCGGGTCATGTCGGCGTCCACGTAGTAGCATGGCGTTCGCCCCGTCATCTCGCTCAGCGCGTTGCACCACAGCACGGCGTCCCGCCACACGATGTCCGTCACGGGCTCACGCGGGCCATGCCGGAACTCCGCCGTCCGATGATCCATGCTGCCCATGTCGCCGTCCGTATCGAACTCGTAACCGTGATGGACGGCCCACTGGTAGACGGCGTTCCAGTCGGCGTAAGCTACTTCCGTGGCGCTCATGGAAAAGGGCGAGATGGTGACGTGGGCCTTGTCGCTGTGCCGCGTGAACCCGCCGCCCGGGATGCCAACCATGTCCAGTCCGGCGGGAATGCGCGATTCGGGACGGTCCGGCGGCTCGGTTCGTTCGCCCGAGCGGACCGTCCACGTGGGGACGGAGTCCCAGGCCTGCGCACCGACGTGTGCACTCGTCTCGTCTGTCGCCGCGCCGGCGATTGATCGGACAACGCGGAGACCGATGTTGTAGTTGCCGTCGGACGGCCGCTCGCCGAAGGGCAGCGCGGCGGTATTTGCCACATCCTCCGGGTGCCGGAAGCCGCCGCCCAATACCACGTGGGGCTCATTCTCCTCCGAGTTATAGGCGTCCACGGCGTCCCAGCAGTACTCCCACACGTTGCCGAACGTGTCGTAAAGACCGTACGCGTTGGGCGCAAGCTGCCCGACGTCGTGGGTTCGGCCGCCGGAGTTCGCGGAGGTCCAGGCCACGTTCGGGCCAGGTTCAGCAGCGGGGCTTCCGGCGAGTCCCGCCAGGGTCCACTCGGCGCGCGTAGGGAGCCTGTAGCCGTCGGCCTTACGGTCAAAATACACGGCGGGACGCCGGCCGAACTCGCCGGGATCGTCCCGCTCCTTGACGATGCGGAACACCTGCTGAAACCCCGGGTCGGAGTAGTAGCAGGGCGTCCGTCCCTCAAACTCGGAGAGAGCATTGCACCAGGCCACCGCGTCGAGCCAGGTCATGTCCGTGGCCGGTTCATCAGGTCCGTGCTCGTGCCGCCCCAGCTTCATGCTACCCATATCGCCGTCGCGGTCGAATACGTAGCCCGGCTTGAGGTCGAAGCAGTACTGGTTGCTGACGGCCCACTTCCAGACTCGTTTCCACAGGGCATAGGGGACCTCAGTCGCACTCACGTGGAACGGGCCGACACGAGCGATCCCCCCGTCGGGACGCTCGATCTGTCCTCCCGGGACTTCGGCCATGCGCAGGTGGAAGCTCGCAGCGGCCGGCCGCTGGACGTTGGCATAGGCTTCGAAGGAGTGCCACTTCAATCCGACGGCGCCACGTTCCAACGTGTCCCGGGCATCTGTAAAGGACGGAATCAAGCCACACTATCCCCCGGCCCTACGATCCGCTTTTTTCTGTAGGGTTGCATCTCTCGCCATGCTGAGACCGGCCTCGGGCACCATCTCTTTCCAGACCGCCCCGGTCCGGAGCGTTTCGGCTCCCTCACACTGCCCAGGGCATTGATCTTTCACTAAT
>JAWODG010000165.1:0-18086 GCA_046483385.1 Candidatus Brocadiia bacterium
CGCCGTCGCCGACGGCACCACGCGGCTGGTCAATGTTCCTCAAGCGCGCGAGAAGGAGACCGACCGCATAGCCGTGATGGCCGCCGAACTGGACAAGATGGGCGCTGAGGTGGAGGAACTGCCCGACGGCCTCGTTATGCACGGCGGGCGCTTGCGTGGGGCCGCGCTCGACGGCCACGGCGACCACCGCGTCGTCATGGCCCTCGCCGTAGCGGGGCTGGTCGCCGAGGGAGCTACGACCGTGGGGGGCGCCGAGTCGGTCGCCGTGACTTTCCCGGAGTTCTGCCGGTTGCTGCGCCACGCCGGTGCGGATGTCTGCGTGGAGGAGTAACGGCAGCGCGTGGCTTTGCGAGTGCTTGCGTTGCCCCGGCGCCGGCACGTTCCTATAATGCAGGCTCGGGGTCGCTCGCTCAACTCATTCTTGTGCCCCGCCCGCTACCCTGCGGCTGCGTTCTTCTTTAGGGGACGGCGCTTCGCCGTGTCACCTGATCAGGCCAGAAAAAACGCCCTGTTCCACGCCCTGGACGGCATTTTCTTCTTCGCCGGGCTCACGCTGTTCAACCGTCAGACGGTCATGCCGCGGCTGATCACGGAACTCAGCGATTCGGAACTGCTTCTCGGCCTGGTGCCGGCCATCTTCTGGATGGGTAACCTCGTCCCGCAGATTATCGCCGCCAAAAAGCTGGAGGGCCTGGCCTACAAGAAACCGGCCATTCTCATCTGTGGCCTGTTTCAAAGGCTCGGCTGGGTGGTGCTGCTCATATCCATGCTCATCTGGTGGGACCCGGTTCTGACCCTGGCAATCTTCTTCATCGTCCTCACGGGGTATCGACTGGCCAGCGGCGTGACGATGCCGCTGTGGACGGACTTCTACGGGAAGACGACGAGCGAAGGCGTCTGGGCGCGGGTGCTGGGCTTTCGGCGGGCCGTCGCCGGCGTGCTGGGCGTGGCATTGGGGCTGCTCATCCGATGGATCATGGGTCGCTTCCCCAGCCCGGACCGCTACCAGTTGCTTCTCTTACTGGCGGTTGTCTCCTACGGGATTTCCTACTTCTTCCTGAGCCGCATCCAGGAAGAGCGCGAGGACGGACTGCCCAACAACCACGATGCATCGTGGGGCGAGTACCTCAAGGGGCTGGCCGCCCTTCCCGGCCGCCGTCCGGATTTCAGCAAGTTCATTTTCGCGGTGGTCGCCATAAGCCTGCCCCTGACGATCATGGAGACGTTCCTGACCCGCTACGGGCTCACTTACCCCGGCGTCTCCGACGGGGTCACCGGCACGTTCACGGCGTTCTTCCAGGGGTCCCTGGCAGTCGGCGCCCTGGCGGGAGGCGCCCTCAGCGACATGCGCAACACGGTGGCTCCGTTTCGGGTGATCCCCCTGCTGTTTCTCGGCGCGGTCGTGGCGACGGCCATCTCGCCCCATCCCGCCCTGGTGTCCGTCGCCTTCGGCTTGCTGGGACTGGCCTTCGGAATGCGGTTGACCGCCTTCCTGCCGGCCGTGCTCCGCTACGCGGACCCTCACCGCGTGCCCACCTACACTGTGGTGGCCCTTACTCTGATCATGGTCCCCCGCGCCGTCGTGCCTCTGGCGACCGGGGGCGTGCTGGAGGCAGGCCTGGTTACCTTCCGACAGATATTCCTGCTCTCCGGCATCCTGGCGGGCGTCGGTTGGGCCATGTGCATGCGGCTGGAGGCGCCGGAGAAGGCATGATGATGCCCTCTCGTCTTGCACCCTCCGCCGTCTCCCGTAGAATGCCATCCACTTCTGCCGACAGTTTCCGGAGGACGCCATGGACCAGGAACGGAAGGACCTGCTGGAACGCTGTGAAGGTATACGCGTCACCGACTGGCACGACGCCGTGGACGCGCTGGGGTACTTCGACCGCGGTCTGATGGACCCCGCCATACGCCCCCTGTGGCGCGACATCGAGGACTTCAGCCACTGCATCGTGGGATTCGCCTTTACCGTGCGCTACGTGCCCGCCATGGAACGCTTCACCGCTGAGACGCCGGAGGAATACCAGCGCAAAGTGAATCAATGGTACGGCACGCAGCTCAGTTGGGCCGACGACCTGCAGGCGGGGGACCTGATCGTCTTCGACGGCAGCGGCAACCCCGGCTGCGGGTTCATCGGCTCCAACAACTCGATGGGATGGCTCACGAAGGGCGTGGTCGGCTGCGTCAGCAACACGGGGGCCCGCGACACCGACGAGTTGATCAAGCAGCGCGTGCCAGTTTACCACAATGGCTTCTGCCGCGGCATCCAGCCGAACCGCGTCCGTGTGGACTCCTATCAGGAGCCCATCGAGTGCGGCGGTGTGTACGTCCACCCCGGTGATCTGGTAGTGGCCGACGGAGACGGCGTCATGGTGATACCCGCCGATTTGGTGGAAGACGCTCTGCCCATAGCCCGCAGTATACAGGAAAGCGATCGCGAAAGCCGAGCGCAGAAATACGACCAGCTCGGCCTGCCCCACGACTTCACCATTGGACATTAGGAGGCCGCCGAGAGCCGCGTTTCATGCCTCCTCGGGGCATCTCGACCGATTGTCCCGCGCAACGACCCTCTATTCGGGCAGTTCGTAGTTGACCAGCGGCCAGTCGCCGCGGGGTTCCTGCTCGCCGTAGACGAGGTCGGCAGCGGCTTTCAGCGATTCAGGCGTCACGCTGTAGGTGCAGATCACGGTGCCCGCCTCGGGCGTGGCACCCATGGGATAGGGATTGTTGGTCACCACGACGACCGGCGTGCCCGATTGCACCACGGCCCGCACGAGCGCCTCGTTGCTGGTACCCAGCACCCGCCAGAACCAGTTGGTCATCACCACCACGTCCACCTCGTCCAGCAGGCTCATGACCGTCTTCTGGTCCTCTTCGGACGCCTCGAAGTCGCAGTCCACCGGCACCGCTTTCAGCGAGTGGCCCAGCATCGCCTCGCCGAAAGAGTGCGCGTGGTAGTGGACGTTCTCGGGCACGAACTCCGGGATAATGAGCTGCTCGATGATCATGACCTTCTGGTCATCGCCGATGGGAAGCAGCCCGTCCCGGTCGCGCAAAACCATGATGGCATCCCGAGCCACCTGCCGCGACAGATCGACGATGCCTTCGTCCCGCAGTGTCGGGGTGGCCTCTTCGGCCTCCACCTTACCGCCGTCCTCGAACAGGCCCTGCTCCATCTTCATGGTCAGGATGCGGCGGACGGACTCGTCCAGTTCATCCTCGGTGATGCGCCCGTCGTCCACCCAGCGCTTCAGTTCGAAGAATACCTGGCTGCGCAGCTCGTTGTCGAACTTCAGCAGAATCAGGTCCACGCCGGCCTTGAACGCCATGGCGCTGGCCACGGGCACGCCCCAGCGGCGCACGATGGCGCCCATGCCCATTGCGTCCGTGGTGATGACGCCGTCGAAGCCCAACTCCTCCCGCAGCAACGCCGTGATGATGTCGCGCGAGACGGTGGCGGGCACCAACTCCGGGTCCAGCGCGGGATAAGCGTTGTGCGCCACCATCACGCCCCGCAGCCCCTCCGCGATGAGCCGCCGATACGGCGCCAGTTCCACGCTGTCGAGACGGTCCCGCTCGGCTTCGATGACCGGCAGGTCGTCGTGCGCGTCCACGGCCGAGTCGCCGCGGCCCGGGAAGTGCTTAGCCGTGGCGATGATGCCGGCGTCCTCCAATCCCTTCATGTATTGAAGGGCATACTCGGCGAACACGTCCGGGTCATCGGTGAAGGCCCGGATGTTGATCTCGGGATTGCCGGGGTTGATGTTCACGTCGCAGACCGGGGAGTGCATCATATTGACGCCGAGGGCCGCGAGCTGCCGGCCCAGCGCGTTGGCCACTTTGTAGCTCAACTCCGGCCCGCCCGCCGCGCGCAGGCCCATCGGCGGCGGGAACATGTTGATACCGTCGAACGGGAAGTCGTGGGAAAAGTCGCCCTCGTAGTCGGTGGTGACGTGCAGCGGCACGCCCGAGGGGCGGTTCATGGCGATTTCTTTGACCTTGTTCAGCCGCCGCGCGTACTCGGCTGCCGGGATCTCGAACCCCGGATGCTTGATGCGCCAGTAGGTCTCGGTGACCTCGAAGTAGCCCTCGGGCGGCTCCCACTCCCCCGTGTCGATGTCGTGGCCGTACGCCTTGCTGGAAGTTGCCTCGGTTGTATACGGCTCGATGCGCAGCCCACCGGCGTGAAGTTCCTCCAACGTCTCCACCAGGCACGGCGTGATGACCGACCCGCGCCAGGAGTGGGTCAGGCACTGGCCGATTTTCTCATCCAGCGTCATCCGCGACAGCACGTCATCTACAGTGTCCATGGTGTCCTCCTCTACAGTGTCTCCCAGCTTCCGTCGGAAAGGAGCATCAGGCCTTCTCCCCGCTCGCTGACGCGCGCAAAGCGCACCTCACCGCTTACGCATACGCCGTTCATCTCCACACCTATCGGCTCGACGGGGTCGAACTGCACCAGCGCCCGCTCGCCGTCACCGAAGGTGACGAAAACCGTCCCGTCTTCGACCGAGACCTCGCGCACCAGAGCGGCCAGTTCATCCGCCGGCGTCGGGCGAAGCCGGGCGGTCGCCAGAGAGGCCAGCACGGCGGTCCCGGTGAAGCTCTCCTCGGTTTTCAGATAGGGAACCACCGAGTAGCGCGCCAGCAGGTTGTTCCCTTCCGGGTCGCCGCCCCATGCCTGTGCGGGCACCGTCTCCGCCCAACCATGCAGGTTCTGCAGGAATACCATGCGCTCCCCGCATCGGGCATATTCCCAGCCGTCGCCCGACTCGATCTCAGGTTCGCCCTCGTCCCAGCACAGGGCGATGCCGCCCTCGACGACCTGCGTCGGATGCTCGATTGTGACGTCGTGCAGGCGGAGGTGATAGTCGCCCTTCAGCACGATGCACGTCTGCACGGTATTCTCGGGGTGCTCGTCGTCCGGCACATAGCGGGAGGCAGTAAAGCGGTCGGCCGTGGCCACGTGCTCGGCGAGCTGGCGGAAGTGGAAGTGCTCTCCTTCCTCCGTGGTCACAAGGCAGTTGTCACAGTTGTACGAATCGTCCACCTTGGCGATCTCGGGACCGAAGTGAGACGAGTAGCAGAAGTTATTGTACTTGCGCTCGATCCACTCGTGGGCGTTATTGGCGAAAAGCGTAACCTGGCCCGTCTCCTTCTCCCCGTGCAGGATCATCCCCGTGGACGGTATGACGTGCGTAAAATCGTCCTTCTCCACCTCGTTGGGCGCCTCCGTGGCTGTCCAGAAGGACGACTCGGGCGGCAGCAGGAAGGTCCAGAATGCCTTGGCCATCCAGTAGGGCGACTGAGGCCCCGAGTAGCGCTCGAGCAGTGGCATGTAGCGCCCGTGGAAGCCCATCTCCAGACAATCCTCGTCGCTCACGGCCCCGCGCTCGGCGAAGTACTTCACGTTGCCGCTGCAAATGCGCCGGGCCTGACCCGGCGGGACCGCCGAGCAATCGAACAGCTCCGCTATGGGGAAGACGGCGACAGCCGCCGCCCGATAGACGAGCGACCGACCGTAGGGCACGTAAGCCCCGTTGCCGGCGAAGAAGTAGCGGTAGTGAGAGGTGAACTCCCGTGTCCGCGCCTTCAGGGATTCAACTAAGTTCTCATCCGTACCGGGGTTGATCATGGTCCAGATGAGGAAGTAAGGATGGATGACCCACGGGTTGTAGTAGTCGAAGCAGAACTCCTCCCCGTCCCGGTACCATCCGTCGCCCTCGTAGAAGGCGTACATCCGCTCCATCCAGCGGTCCATCTTCGCCTGGTTGTACCGCATGCCGAACCGCTTGAGGGTGGCGTGCATGACCGCGCTGAACTGCATCCAGTTGTTAGCCCACGGTTCGCACTCGGCCAGTTGATACAGGTAGTCGGCGACCTGCTGCTGCTCCTCCTCGCTCAGGCGGTCCCAGACATGTTCCCGGGAAAAGAACAGGTTCATCGCGATGGCCGCGCCTTCGACGATGGCCTGGCTGTGGTCCTCCAGGCCGGCCCAGTACTCTTCGTGGTCCGGATCAGTCCCGTTGACGATGCCGCGGCGATAGAACTCGGCGACATCGAAGGTCTCGCCTTCGAACTCCAGCACGCCGTCGCGGCTCCCGCGCAGGAACGGCCCGTTCATGAAGAAGGTGCGGGCGTAGCCCTCCATCCCGTCGCTGGTGTAACCGTTGTAGCTGGAGCGGCCGGGGAAGTGCACCTGCGCCCGGCCGGGCGTGCCGTAGCGGAACGTTCCCCGCACCAGGTGGGCGTGCAGTTCCTGCCAGTGGGCGCGCGTCCAGCCCGTGAACGGAGACAGGTCCCTGTCTTCGGGCGCGGTCAGTTCCATGCGGTGGGCTCCTGTTCAGACGGAAGTGTGGCGTTCGACGGACATCGGATGATAGTGCGGCGGGCTGACGGCGTCAATCAGAGGTGGCGCGCAGGAACTCGGTGAAGCGTCGGCGGAACTGCTGAAGGGCGCGTCCCCGATGGCTGACGGCGTTCTTCTGGTGCGGCTCCATCTCAGCGAAAGTGCGGTCTTCGGATTCGTAAAGGAAAACCGGATCGTAACCGAATCCGCCGTCGCCGCGCATCTCGCGGGTGATCCGACCTTCGCAGCGTCCCGATGCGGTGAGCCGCACCTGCCCCTTCGGGCCCGCCATGGCGATGCAGCACCGGAAATAAGCCGTGCGCTCTTCGTTCGGGACGTTGGCCATCTCCCTCAGCAGCTTTCCGCAGAGGTTTTCCGGCGTCGGCTCCCCGTCGGCGTAGCGGGCGCTGCGCACACCCGGC
This sequence comes from Candidatus Brocadiia bacterium, assembly GCA_046483385.1. Classification (GTDB taxonomy): domain Bacteria; phylum Planctomycetota; class Brocadiia; order SM23-32; family SM23-32; genus B1Sed10-231. The sequence goes on from JAWODG010000165.1 coordinate 6,772, forward strand.
TCGCCGTCCAGCGCATCGACAAACAGTCCGGAGTCATCCGCGACCGCAAAGCAGTCCGCGTACCCGGCCATCTCCGAGGCCTTCTTGGCGGCGTTCTCCTCCAGCGTCGCCCCATCCTCCTCCACCTCGGGAGCATTGGGCAGATCGGTGAGGGACAGAATCTGCACCGGCAGGCCCCGCAGCAGTTCCTCCATTTCGCTTCGTTTGCCGGGATTGCCCGTTGCGACCAACAGCTTCATTGGCAGCTCACCTTTCAGCGACGGTACGAGGCAGGTTGAACACGCAGGACACGGCCTCCGCGATACTGGAAACGAACTCGATATCGAGTCCTTCGAGTTTCTGCTCGCGGCGAGCTTTCTCCACGTCGGCGCGGTTGCGCTCGGGCACCAGGACGCGTTCAATGGCCACTCGCCGCGCCGCGGCGAGCCGCTCCGGGAGCCGGTCCGCCTGCAGCACACGCCCGTGCAACGTGACCTCCCCGATCATTGCTACGCCCGCCGGAACCGGGACGTCGGCCAGTATGGAGGCGAATGCAAGGGCAATGGCCAGACCTGCAGACGTTCCCTCTTTGGGCAGTGCCCCGGCCGGCAGATGAACGTGGAAATCGGATTCCTCCAGCACGCTGGTATCGAACCCGAACCGCTCGGCGTGGCTTCGCCAGAAATTGAAGGCCAGCGTCGCACTTTCCTTCAGTGCCTCGCCGGCCCGCCCCGTCACGATCAGGTTACCCTTGCCGGCCACGCGGCTGATCTCCACTTCCAGCAGGCGTCCCCCTGACGGTCCCACGGCCAGAGTTGGGCAGATGCCCGGCCGCTCCGGGCGCTCCTGACGCTCGGGCACGTACTGGGGCGGTCCCAACAGGTCCTTCACCCGTTCGGCGTCCAGTTCCTGCAGGCACCACCGGCCGCCCACCTGCTCGCGCGCCAGCTTACGGCAGACGGACGCCAGCTGCCGCTCAAGACTCCGCACGCCGGCCTCGCGCGTGTAACCCTCGATGAGAAGCTGGACGGCGTCGTCCTCGATGCGCAGTGAATCGGCCTCGAGGCCGGTTCGTTCGAGCTGCCGGGGGATCAGATACTCCCGCGCAATCGCCATCTTCTCCTCGGTCGAATACCCCGATAGCTCGATGACCTCCAGGCGGTCCAGCAAGGCCGGCGGAATGGTATCCGTGGTATTGGCGGTTCCGATGAACATGATCCGGGAGAGGTCGAACGGCACGGCCAGATAGTTGTCCACGAACTCCCGGTTCTGCTCCGGGTCCAGCACCTCCAGAAGGGCCGAGGTAGGATCGCCGCGGAAGCTGATCCGGAGCTTGTCCACTTCGTCCAGCATGAGCACGGGGTTGGCCACCCCCACGTCACGCAGGGCGCGTACGATGCGTCCGGGCAGCGCGCCGATGTAGGTGCGGCGGTGTCCCCGGATTTCGGCTTCGTCGCGCACGCCCCCCAGCGATATCCGCTGGAACTTCCGTCCCGTGGCTTCCGCGATGGAGCGGCCCAGAGAGGTTTTCCCGACGCCCGGCGCGCCCACGAAGCACAGCAGCGCGCCCTCCCGCTCCGGCCGTAGCTGCCGCACGCTGAGGTACTCCAGGATGCGTTCTTTCACCTCGTCCCGGTCGTAGTGGTCCCGGTCCAGCACACGATGCGCCTCCTTCAGGTCCACGTGCGCGTCGGTGGTCTCATTCCACGGGAGTTCGCTGAGCCACTCCAGGTAGTCCATCGCCACGCTGTATTCCGGGGCGCCGGAGTGCATCCGGCTGAGGCGACCCAGTTCCCGGTCCGCCTCGCGGCGGGCTTCCTCGGGCAGGTCGGCCTCGTCCAGTCGGTTGCGTATCTCGTCAAGCTCACCGCCCTCGCCCGTAACGTCGCCGAGGGCACCCTCGATGCGCTCCTTTCTCTCCTCCAGGTAGCGGCGCCTCTCTTCCTCGGAGATGCCCTCTTCGGCCCCCTCCCGCAACCGGCGGCTGGCCGCCGCTATCCGTTTCTCGGTCTCCAACACGGGCACGAGCATGCGGTAACGATCCTCGGCCACGCGCTGGTTGAGGAACTCCTGCTTCTTCTCGACGGAGAGTTCCAGTGCAAAGGCGATCGCATACTCCATGTATCCGGACTCGGTGAGCATATCCAACCCACCGGCCGGCCCGCCACCACCTCGCGTGGCAGCGAACAGTTCCTGGACGCGGTTGACCAGTTCGTTGGGAATGGAGGCGTCCGTGTCCGGCCACGGCTCCCATCGCACGGCGATATGCGGTGTTTCCTGCACGTACTGCAGAACCCGGCAGCGTTGCTGCCCTTCCACCATCACATTCCAGCCCTCTTCCCTTTGCACGGCCCCCCGCAGCTGCGCCACGACCCCCACTTCATACAGATCGTCCGGCGCCGGCTGATCCACGGCGGCTTCACGCTGGGAGACCAGCACAAGGCGGCCGTCCGTGTCACGGGCCGCCTCGAGCGCGGCCACGGAACGGGGCCGGCCGACCCGCAGCGCGGTAATGACTCCGGGGAACATGACCATGTTCCGCAGGGCAATCAGCGGCAGCACGTCCGCGGTTTTGCCGTCGTCCGTCATGGAAGGTCCTTTAGTGACCCTATGAAGAGAAGGCCGAAGCTGCTTCAGTCACCGCTTCGGCCGGGGAGTCGTCTCAGGCGTCGACCCGCGCTGCCGCGGTCCGCGTTGCGTGAGCGGGCTCCTCGCCGGGCGGATAGGGATAGAGAGGCAGTTGTTCGCCGGCGTCCCACTTCTGTTCCGCGATCTCCGCCCACGCCGCCGCCCGCCGGTCCAGCCCTTCGGCCAGGTCCTCGATCAGCGTCTCGGCGCCCGGGTGCGTGGGCTCGGCACCGTACTTCTCGGCATACGCGCGGAACACTTTCGGCCTGTCGATCAGCATGCAGGGCCGCAGCAAGTTACCATCATAAGGGATGCCCTCGCGGATGGCACGGAAAAGCGGGTGCTTCAGGGCCTCGGTCAGCGTCGTGTCGCGGACGTTGTGCACGGCGAAGTGGCAGAACACGCAGGGCTCGATGTCGCCGTTGTTGTTGACGTGGAAGTAACGCTTGCCGCCCGCCATGCAGCCGTTCACTTCGGTGCCGTCGTTCCAGAAGTCCGACAGGAAGATGGGGTATTTATTGCGGAGTTCGTAAACGCGAACCCGCATCTTCTCCCGCTGCTCGGGGGTGACCATCAGGTCGAGATTCGGGTTGCGGCCGATGGGGATATACTGGAAGTACCAGCCGTAGAGGCAGCCCTTCTCGATCATTCGCTCCACGAACTCGTCGCTCATGATCGAATCGACGTTCTTGCGGGTTCCCGTCGCGCTGAAACCGAACAGCACGCCGTGGTTCCGCAGATGGTCCATCGCCTTCAGCACGCGGTCGTGAATCCCGTCACCACGACGGTCGTCGGTCAGGACGGCGTCGCCCTCGATGCTCAGCATGGGCATCACGTTGCCGCATTCGGCGAATCGGGCGGCCATCGCGTCATCTATCAGGGTGCCGTTGGTGTAGACCTGGAACTGGGAATCTCCGTGGTCGCGGTAGAACTCGTAGAGGTCGTCGCGGAGGGTCGGCTCGCCACCTGAGAAAACAAAGAAGTGGATCCCCATCTCCTCCTCGGCCTCGGTGACGGCCCGGTCCAGCAGGTCGATGGGAAAGTCCCTGCGCTTGCCGTACATGGCCGCCCAGCATCCCTCGCAGGTCAGGTTACAGCGGCTGGTGACGTCGAACACGATGATGTAGGGCGGGTCGTAACCGTGCTCTTCCCTGAAGTCCCTCCGGGTGCCCCGGCTGAGGAACCAGGCGTTGCCGTAGAGATTGCGCACCAGGCACGAGCGGGCCTTCGGATTGAGTTCCGTGGCGATGCGCTTCAGCCACCCTCCGAAGGGGTGACCGCTCTCCACGAGCCACCTGAAGCGCCGCGCCTGAACCTTGTCCGAATCGCTCGCGGCTACCTTCTCGAACAGTCCCCAGATGCGGGCCAGCGATTCGGGGGAGGCCTGCGCGATGAGGTCGCCCAGCCTCCTGGCCACCGAAGCCTTCGCAAGCTCTGCTGCCCTTTCGAAAAGCATGTTTCTGCTCCCCCACCACTGGTGCGGACATCGCGCGCGCCGACCGTGGTCGCGCGCTCCCCGTGAGCTTCCGCTGTCAGAAACCGGCCTTCCGTCTCGCTTCGACACGTATTAAGTCGAGTTTAGCGGTGCGGACGCAGAGGGTCAAGAAAAAAGATTATCCCGGCCCCTGTCACATTTCCTTAAGGCGCGTCACAAGGATTACCAGAAAGAAAGGGCCCCCCAGCATGGCCGTAAGAACGCCAACCGGCATCTCCGAAGGGGCAAAGGCGGAGCGGGCCACTGTGTCCGCCACGACCAGAAACGCGCCTCCCACGAAGAACGAGAGCGACAGCAGCAACCGATGGTCGGGGCCGACAAGGGCTCGCACCGCGTGCGGCACGATGAGCCCGACGAAGCCGATTGGCCCGGCCACTGAGACCACGGCGGCCGTCAGCACCGAGCCGGCCAGGAAGACCTCAGTCTGCACCGCCCCCACGTTCACTCCCCTGCCAACGGCCATCTCCTCCCCCAGTGCAAGCTGGTTCATGGCGTTGGCCTCCACACCGATGAGGAACAGCGCGGGCAGCAGGAATGGCAGCACCGAGCCGACACTGTGGAAACCCTGCACGTCCAGGCCACCCATCAGCCAGCGGTCAACCATGACCAGCATGTGCGGGTCGGAGACGAACCTGACGAACATGATGAGGGCCGAGCAGATGAGTCCGAGCGTCACCCCGGCCAGCAACAGCTTGAGGGGTGATATGGCCCTTCGGCTGCGGGCCAGCGCATAGATTATGCTGACGTTCACCAGGGCCCCCAGCAGGCCGAAGAACTGCACCGAGCCAACGGGACCCAGGGCAGGCCCGCGCAGCCCGAAGGATATGGCAGTGACCGCCCCGAGCGCCCCACCGGCGGAGATACCCAGCGTATGTGGCGTGGCCAGCGGGTTGCGCAGCAACGCCTGGAAGGCGGCCCCCGCCACGGCCAGCCCGCCCCCCACCAGCAGGCCCAGCAGGACCCGCGGCAGGCGCTGCATCAGGACTATGCCGGCCGTAGGCCCCGGCACGTTCGCTCCCCTCAACGCCCGCACCACCTGCCCCGCCGGCAGGCGCACCTGGCCGTAGAGCAAGCAGACCGCTCCCACGGCCACCCATAGAAGCAGCCCCACGCCCAGTGACAGGAGCAGCGTGCGTGCCGTGACGTCGTTCTTACCGCGCAACATGGGCGCTCTCCCCCGGCACGAGGACCAGCGGACCGGCCGTCAGCGGGTTACGCAGCACCCGAACATCCGCCCCGTAGGCGGCACGCAGCAGTTCCTCGTCAATGACCTCCTCCGCCGAGCCGACGCGCGCCAGCCGGCCTTCCGAAAGCAGCGCCAGCCGGTCACAGAACTGGCTGGCGGCGTTCAGGTCGTGCGTTACAATCACCACGCCGATGTCCTTCCGCGACAGCCGCCACAGCAGGTCCAAAACGTCCGACTGATGGTGGATGTCAAGGGCGGCGGTCGGCTCGTCCAGCAGCATCACGCGGGGTTGCTGGGCCAGTATGCCGGCCACGAGCACGCGCTGCTTCTCGCCGCCGGACAAGGTGTTGAACACGCGGTGGGCCAGCTCGGTCGTCCCGGTCTCCTCCATGACCTCCCGCACGACGGCCGCGTCGTCGCTCGACATGAAGCCGAACGCGCTCTGGTAGGGAAAACGCCCCATGGCGATCACGTCGCGCACGCTGAACCGGAAACTGGACTCCGGGTCCTGCGGGAGGAATGCCAACCGGCGGGCCAGCGGCCGCCTTCCCATGCCGTGGATCGGCTCGCCTCCCAGAAGAACCTCACCATCATCCGGTTCGTAGAAGCCGCTCATAAGACGCACCAGCGTGCTCTTTCCGGAGCCGTTTGGGCCTACCACGCCGAGCACCTCCCCCGCGCGCACGTCGAGCGAGACGTCCCGCAGCCGGAACTCGCCGTCGGAGTAGGCGTACGAGCAATGGCGGGCGGACAGCAGCACACCGCTCATAGCTCCACCTCCTCGTGAAGAATCTCGGCCAGCCGCTCGGCCAGGTCAACCACCCGCGGCCCGGGGATCAGCGCATAGGTGGACTCGATGACGAAGATGCGGCCTCGCCGAACGGCGGGCAGTGACACCATGCCGCTCCAGGCGGCGCGCGCCTCCGCCAGTGCCTCCCCCGGATCGCGCCCCTCGCCGTGCAGTTCCACGATGGCCTCGGGGGCTCGCCGCACGAGCGTCTCCTTGTTGACAACCCCGTAGCTCTCATCCATGTCGCCGAGAACGTTGACACCCCCGGCCACGCCGACCAGGTCGTGCAGAAACGTACCCTTCCCCGCGGTGCGGATGGAACTGAGCGACCCCGCCTGCCGCCCCGTCACCAGAAGCACGCGGACGGGCGTGCGGTCGGCGACGCGCGCCCTGACCTTCGCCAGCCGGTAGCGCATCTCGGCACAGACGAGTTCCGCGCCCGCCTCAAGCCCCAGTACCCGCCCGACGCGGCGCGTCTCGGCAAAGATTGACTCCAGGTCGGTCAGGGCCAGGCTCAACACCTCTATGTCGTTGTCCTCAGCGAAAGCGGACACGTCCGCCGCCTCCCCCTGTGCCACGATAAGGTCCGGATCGAGCTTGAGTATCCGCTCGTAGCTGGGGTTGAAGAACCCGCCGCACTTCGGCTTCTCGCGCGCTTCCGGCGGCCACGTGGTGTGCTGGCTGACCCCGACGACGCGGGGACCGGCCCCGACCGCAAAGGTGATTTCCGACGCGGCCGGCGACATGCAGATGATGCGCCTGTACTGTTTTTCCCGGTCGGGGCGCTGTCCGACGCCCCCCGCATCCGGCGCGCCCCCGGCGGCAGGCCCCACGCGGTCCAACCAGAGGGCCAGCCCCAGGCCCACGCCGAATGCCACGGCGATCGCAGCCATCTTCCCGAGCGCTGTGCTCACAGTGTCCCCTCCGTGCAGGCTATCCGACGAACGCCGACCATCCGGTGACGGGCGCGGCCATGGAGGCCAGCGCCGCCGCGACGAGCAGAACCGTCGTCTCTACAATCTCCGTTCCGGCACCCAGCAGGTCGCCTGTCACACCGCCGACCCGGCGGCGACACCAGACGCCGTAGAGCCGGACGACCAGCCACCCAAGGCCCAGCGCCACCGGCCCCACAGGGCCCAGCGTGGCGCAAAGGATCAGCCACGCCGAGCCAACCGACCACAGGTAGTGTGAGAGTCGGGCATCGTTCACGAAGACGCCGCCGGTGCCGCCTTCAGGCCGGGCGTAGGGCAACCAGACGGCCAGTTCGACCGCCATGGCCCGGGCCGTCACGGCCGCGGCGAGCAGCCACAGCAGACCACCGGACTCAATCAGACGCGTCACCGCCACCCAGCGCGCCAACAATGCGCAAACAACGGCCACGACGCCGAAAGCGCCCGTGCGTGAATCCTTCATTATGCGCAGCGTACCCTCCCGGTCCCAGCCGCCCCAGAATCCGTCCGCCCAATCGGCCAGTCCGTCCAGGTGGAAACCGCGTGTCAGCAGCGCATACGCCACCACGACAGCGACGGCGGCCCCGCCCGACCAGCCTCCGGGAGTCAGGGCATCCACCCCGCTCGCCACGCCCCAGAGCAGGAGACCCAGCAACAACCCTACCACCGGGAACCAGCGGAGTGCCTCCGCGACGTCGTCCGCCTCCCGCCCCGCTACGGGCAGGATGGTCAGCGTCCTGAGTGCTGTCACCAGCGCGCGCGGCATGTCGCCTCCCTGCTCCTTCAGTCGCTGCGGTCCGAGACGCCCGCCGACGAGAACGTAGCCATCTCGTTGTAGGCCTTGACGGCGGCCTCGATAAGGGACATGGCGAGCGCCGAGCCCGTGCCCTCCCCCAGCCGCATGCCGAGGTCCAGAAGCGGCTCCGCGCCGAACTCCTCCAGGAAAACGCCGTGTCCTATTTCTGCCGAGCGATGGCTGAAAAACAGATAATCCCTCACGCGCTCGCACATGCGGCATGCCACCAGCGCGCCGGCCGACGAGATGAAGCCGTCCACTACCACGGGAACCCGTCGAGAGACGGCGCCCAGTATGAGGCCACAGATGCCGGCAATCTCCAATCCGCCCACCGCTGCCAGGGCCTCCAGCGGCGTGCCCAACCGGTCCCGGTTGGTTTCCAGTCCGCGCTCGATGATGCGCACCTTGCGCGCCAGTCCTTCGGCGTCCAGCCCGGTCCCGCTGCCGGTAACCTGCTCCACCGGGCACGGCAGCAGGGCCGCAAAAAGAGCGGCCGACGGCGTGGTGTTGCCGATGCCCATCTCGCCGGCCCCCAGCAGACATGCTCCCCGGTCGGCGGCCTGTCCTGCCAGTTCCGCCCCCACCAGGACGGCTTCCTCGGCTTCTTTGACCGTCATCGCCGGGCCGGCCGCGAGGTTCGCCGTCCCCGGCCGCACTTTGCGCCGGCAGAGATTCGGGGCGTCTTCCAGCGGGCCGGCGACCCCGATGTCCACCACGTGCACGTCCGCTCCTACGTGACGGGCCAGCACGTTCACCGCCGCGCCGCCGGCCAGCATATTGCGCACCATCTGGGCCGTCACCTCCGGACCGTAGGCGGAGACCCCCTCCTGCACCACCCCGTGGTCGCCCGCGAACACGAAGATATCCCGGGCCCCGAGCTCAGGGGAGACCGTCCCCTGCGCCAGGCAGTAGCGGACGGCAGCGTCCTCCAACCGTCCCAGGCTGCCGGGGGGCTTGGTCAGGTCGTCCAGATGGGCCCGGGCTTCTGCCTCCAGAGCACGGTCCACCGGTTCGACTGCACCAATCAGAACTTCGAGATCGTTCATTCAACACTCCCCTTCACCACTACCGGGATGCCACTGACCATGAGCACGACGTTCGTGGCCCGCCGGGCGACCTCCTGGTTGACGCGCCCGGCCAGGTCCCGGAACTCGCGCGCCATCGCGTTCGCGGGGATTATGCCCATGCCGACCTCGTTGGTCACGAGCACCAGGTCCAGCGGAGGTTCCTCAACCACGCCCAGCAGGCTCCGCACCTGCCGGTATTCGCCGTCCGCAGTATCTTCGTGATGCATCAGGTTGCCCAGCCAGACCGTCAGGCAGTCCAACACGGCAACATCGACCCGGCCCCGTAGAGACAGGATGGCGGCAGCCGGGTCCAGTGGCTCCTCAACGGTCAGGTACGAATCGCCACGGGCGCGGCGATGCATCTCGATCCTCCGGCGCATTTCCTCGTCGCTCGGCTCGGCCGTCGCGATGAATGCTCTTCTGTCGTAGCGATCGGCAAGCTGGAGGGCGTATCGGCTCTTGCCGCTGCGTCCGCCGCCGGTCACGAGTGTGACCTCATTCACGAAAGCACCTCCTGCACGGCCACAAGGGAACGGAACAACTGGTCTTGCCCGAACACCTCCAGGGTAACAACCCGTTCACCGTCCGCCTGCTCGATAAGCCCCAGCATCTCGGCAAGCAGGACCTCGTCCAGAACGTCAACGGGCAGATGGTCCCGCCCGTCCCGCACGCCGTGCAGGTGCACAACCCGGGTTCTTCCAAGATGTTGGGCGAGGACCGTGTTGGGATCTTCCCCCCTGAGCAGAAGGTGGCCCACGTCCACGCAGACCGCAAGTCCGCAGTCACTCACAACGGGCGCAATCAGGGAGAAGTCGTAGTCCAGCGTCTCCACGCAGACCTGCCGACGGCCGATGCCGGCTTCCAGCAACGACTCGATCGAACGTCGGACCGCCCGCCGCCAGGCCTCCTGGTCCTGCTCTCCCTCCCGCAGGATGTGCGTCACGTAGGCGAACGGACGCAGGGGTGAGGTCAGTTCAATGACCCGCAGACATTTGCGCACGGAACGCCGCCTCTCGGCTTCCATCGGATGCCCCAGATTCGCGTCCAGGGGCAGGTGGACTGTGTAGGTCAAGTCGTGCTCGTCCGCCAGCAGGTGCAGGTCCCTGACCACATCCGGCTCGGGCAAGTTCGAGATCTCATCCGACTCGAACAGCACAAGCTCTACGTCGTCCACCAACCCGGCCAGGAATCGCACATTGGGCAGGATGTCCGCCGGCTTGATGTACGAGGTCGTCCCCAACCGAAACGGGAAACGGCCCTTCAGCACGGCCATCTCCCCGCCTTCCGGCACGACTCGTTTGTCGCCACAAGAGGATTCCATTCAGTGCTCCACGCCGGTGATTCGCAGTTCGCCGGCTTCCTTCACCATGTAAAGGTAATGCTCGACCGTGCCGCCCTCGGGTCCCGTTCCCGCAACGCGCACCCGAAGGAACTCCCCGAACCATTCGGCACCGCTAACCTGCGGGGACTCCCACGTGCTGATATCGCGGGCCACCGACCTGATGGCCTTGCGGGCGCGCTCGGTTGCCGACGGGCTGACGTACTCAGCCACTCGGGTGGGTTCGGCCGCTATCTCGCGGAGGACGCCTTCCGCCTCCTGGAGGACCCGGGAGGCGCCCGCCGCCCGATGACCGTAGGAATGCCCACCCAGGATGTCCAGATGGAGCAGAACCGCCACCAGCAGACCCACGGAAACCACGGCGACTACGAGGACGAACTTACTGCGATTCACATTCATCGCGGTCCGCGACCAGTCAGAGTTCCGGGTCAAAGTAGAAATCCGTGGTGTCGCATATCACTCCCAGGTAATCGTCGTCCACCTCCACTGTGTCGTCCGGCTTCAGGGTGCTCACGTGTCCGTCGGCCCACAGCACGTTCGCGCGCCCGATGTGGCGGAAGTGCGTGTAGGCGCTGCCCCACGGTATCGCCTGCGAAGGTGGCGTCCAGAACCAGTTCTCTTGCAGCGGGCCCATGTAGTTGCGGGCCGAGTCGCCGAACAGAGCGGTGGTGGTGCTCTTCTTGATGATGCCCTCCTCGCGCCCGGCATACGCCCACCAGAAGTTGGGGTCGGTCCAGCTTCCGACCTCGTCGAAATTGTCCTTGTACTTCGTCAGATAGTGGTAGTTATAGGCATAACCGCTGGTTGGTCCCAGGGCTCTGGGCAGGGCGTCCACGTGCCCGTCGACTCCCCCATACACCGGCTCGACCCGCGGGTGAAGATGGCGGCGGCGCTCCTCTTCATGGCCCTCCCCTTTGCCGCCCCCGGTGTGCTGAGCAACCTGCTCCTCGTCGCCCTGGTCGCCGCGATCGCCCTGCTCTCCGCGGCGCCCCTCTCAAAAGTAAATACTACATGAGTCCAACTGTTTCTTGGAGCAGATGATTGAGAATCAATATTAGCATATCCATTTACATGAACGCGTATTT
>JAWODG010000075.1:0-18780 GCA_046483385.1 Candidatus Brocadiia bacterium
GGGGACGCCACAGTTCCTCCCGGAAACCGTGGGTGGGGGCTACCGGGCGACCGTGATGCCCAAACGCCGCCAGCAGAAACGTCAGCAGTTCGTCCTCCGAGCCGAACCAGGACAGTATCTCGGCCAGACCCAGTGCGTTGAGGATGTCCTGGCTGACTGAACCGGAAGAATTGACGAAGTCGACGAACGGCTGCACGTGTCCGCCGCTGCGTCCCCCACCAGCTCGGAGGCGATCCTGAAAGCCATGGTTCACCTTGCCCGCGTCGTGCAGGGCGCCGAGGAAGCAGAGACGGACCACGTGGCCGGGCAACAGGCGATCCCGGCCCATGAGGCGAGATAATCGGGCATTCAACACTGTGTGTTGCAGGAGGGCTTCAACGACCGCTGCCACGTCCGCGCAATGGGCCCTCAGCGAATGCCAGCTGAGGACCTCTCCCGAGGAGGACGTTTGAACCTTTGCCCAGAAGTTGCTCGACTCGCTCTGCGACGGCATGCCCGTTCCCCTGGTTCTTCCGCAAAAGCGGATTCGATTATAGGGCAACAGGTGCATAGTTCAAGCGTGGCCGGTGTGAAATGATTCGCGCCAACTTCGAGCGTGCATTAGGTGCGTACGGGCGTGGAATGCGGTGTCTATCGGAGGACGTTGGCAGGCGAATGCAGGGCGAACGGGGATAACTACGGAGCCCAACGGCCGACGACGAGGACGATTCGCCGTACGGCGAACTTCGCTATCGCTCAGGCGGGCACGAGGGCATGCATCAGTGTCCACAACAGTCGGCGGCGGACGGTGGACGGATGCGGCGCGGCCATAGCATCCCCCCTCCGGGGGGGATGAGGATTGAAACGTACAGTACCTGTACGGGTGCCTGGCATACCGCCGGTTGTCCGGCGACGGCAACTGTTCTGGCAGCCCTTAACGGCGAGCAAGAGTAGGAGTGCGAGTAGGAGCACGAGGGCATGTGAGCATGCTCTTCTGCCTGTACGGCATCTGCGTCCATCTGTGGATCAACCCGGTAGGCGGCAGACGCTTGTCAGTGGCCAGTAACAGGATGGTTCTCTGCTTTTCCTCTGCGGTCTCTGCGGTCTCTGCGGTGAAACAGTGTCCGGTTTGGGGGCGTTTGGGCGCTGGTGTCCGAGGAAACGGGCGGGCGGCGCGGCGGAGGGCGGCGTGGCCGCCAATTATGAATCATGAATCCAGAATGATGAATTGGACGACGCACGACGAGGCGCCTTCGTTCGCCTGACGGCAAACTACGGAGCCCAGGGGCAGGGGCGCGGCGGGGTGCGAATTACAGATGACAAGTTACAAATGACAAATGGCGGCGCCGGAGGCGCCAACAGCCAGCGAGACCGTAATCTGCGTCATCTGCGCAATCTGCGGATGGCTCAGTAGTCAGTAGTCAGTAGGCAGTGGGCAGTGCTCAGTCGTCGGCAACGGACGATTCGCCGTGCGGCGAGCTTCGCTACCGCTCAGGCGACGAGGACGATTGAGGGGGCTGCACTTGACAGGGTTCGGCCCGCGGAATAGGTTTATGGGTGTGGGGCTGGGCTGTGCTCCAGCCCCTTGGCGCGATGAGGTTTATACGAGACGAACACCCCTCCAGAGACGAGGTTACGACGTGATGATTGCCACCTCCGGCCGTTACCCGCGGCGCTTTGCCGTGCTGTTTGTGGGCGTCGCCCTGGCGCTCTCCGCCCTGAGTTCCGGCTGCACGAAGCCCGACGACCCCGCTTACTACGTGGAGCAATTGGGCAGCGAGAAGGACGAGACCCGCCGGCGGGCGGTGGAGGAGCTGAAACGGATGCAGGAGAAGGCCCTGCCCGCCATCGAGGCGGGCCTGGAGAGCGAGAACCCGAGGATCCGCCAGGGCTCCCTGCAGGCGCTGGCCAACATGCGCCGGATGAGCAGCCTGGGGACGGCCGGGGAGCTGATAGACGATCCCAACAAGGACGTGCGGCTGCAGGCCATCACCACCATCTCCACGCTGGCCGGGGTGTGGAAGGAGAGGAGCACCGAGCTGCTGGGGCAAGCCCTGCGGCAGGAGGACACCGACGTGATCAAGAAGGCGGCGCTCGGTCTGAAGGACATGGCCTACGACGAGGCCACCGCCGTGCTGCAGGAGACCTATGAGCAGGGCGAGGGGCTGTCGGCCACCTACGCGGCGCGCTACCTGTACGAGGTCGAGCCGTCCGAGGAGATAGCGCGGTTCCTGCTGGAGAGGATGGTGTCCGGCAGCGAGGCGGAGGCGCAGGCGGCGGAGGCAAGCCTGAAGGAGCTGAAGGACCGCATAGTGCCGGCGCTGGTGGAGTTCGTGGACGAGCGGAGCAACCAGCGGGTGCGGAACCTGCTGACGGAGATACGGGACGGGCTGATAACGGAGCTGACGCAGATTCTGGACAGCAAGCGGGCGCAGAAGATACTGGCGGCGCTTGGCGTGATAGCCGACCAGCCGAGCGTGGAGAAGCTGATAAAGGACATGCGGGACACGCGGCTGCAGAGCGCTTGGCGCGTGGCGGCGGCCAGCGCGCTGGGCACCGCTGCGGCCAGCCCGCGCAGCAGCCAGTCGCTGAGACGGGAGGCCATCGACGCCCTGGCCGAGATGGTGGACAGGGAGGGCGGCAACAGCCAGGTGAGGATCGGGGCGGCCATCTCCATGTGCCGCCTGCGCCAGAGCAAAGGCGTCGACTACCTGCTGACCCAGCTCGACACCTTCCAGGAGATCATGGGCGGTGAGAGGGAGGTCAGCGCGTCGGAGCTGGAGGGCCTGAAGGAGCTGCGCATCCGGGCGCAGGAGGCCCTGACGGCGTCCGGGAACTTCGTGGTGGAGCCCCTGCGAGAGAAGCTGACGACGCCCGATGAGAAGCCGGGACCGATCATCATCTGGGCGGCGGCTAAGACCTTCGGCGAGCTGAGGGTGGAGGACACGGTGCCGCTGATGCGGAAGTACATCCTGAGCCGGCGCGAGGATTCCGAGGAGGACCCGCTGATATACGTCGGAGAGGACGGGGGGCTGAGCGAGGAAGTGGCCCTGAGCAACTGGCAGGAGCCGGACGAGGAGGAGGTCGCCGAGCTGCAGGAGAAGCTGGACCCGTTCGCGTATCCGGACTACGTGCGCTGGACGGTGGCCAACGCGCTGCGGCGGATCGGGGGCGAGCAGGCGATCAGCGTGCTGAAGGAGGCGGCGCAGGAGGAGCGGGACTTCGTCGAGAGGCTGCGCAAGAACGCGGACCGGCGGGACTACCACCAGCGCCAGCCGGTCATCGAGGGCCTGATGGCCCAGCACGAGGACGTGCTGTTCTACGTGCGGATGGCTCTGGAGCGGCTGGGCACACCCATGGTGGCTGAGACGGGTAGCTGAGCCCCGGCCCCGAAGGCAGCCTCGTGGCGCCCTGCCGCGATGAGCACATAATGAGGGAGAACCGGGCTGTGAGTTCCGGACCAGCGGCACCCGACGATGCGACCGGAGAAGAGAGCGGAAGAATCCTCGCCGACACGATGACGTCGGTTCAGATGGCGGCCCACAGACGCCGGAACGGCATCCTGCTGCTGCCGGTGGGTTCCTTCGAGATGCACGGCTACCACGTGGGGATGTCGTGCGACACCTTCGTGGGGATGGCCACCTGCCGGGTGCTTGCGGAGGAGTGGGACGCGGTCGTGCTGCCGCCGGTGTATTACACTTTCTCCGGCGCGACGAAGCCCTTCCCCGGCACGGTGGACGTGCCGCCCCCGGCGATGGTGGACTACCTGGTGGCGGTCATCAGCGCTATCTTCGAGAACGGGTTCAAGCGACTCGTGCTGATCGGCCCGCACGGGCCGCACCGCTTCACACTGCAGACGGTGCTGCGGACGGTCTTCCGCAAGACGGGACAGATACCCGTCTACTACCGCCCGCAGACGAACTTCCGGCAGTGGGTGCGGGAGGAGTACGAGCACGACCACGGCGAGGCGGCGGCTTACCTGGCGGCCCTCTACATATGCGGGCGCCACGGGGAGTTTGATCCGGCCGTTGCCGAAGACGAGATACGGCCCTCAACCTCGACGTCGGAGCACTTCGAGGAGCTTGGCCGGCGGGGGGTTATCTCGCCTTACTACATGGTCCGGCCGGAGGATCACGTGCCGCGATACCCGGGCTTGACGCTCGATGACGCGCCGCGCCTGGCGCAGGTGTTCCGCGACTCTATCCGGGAGGCGGCCCGGGGCATTCCCGAGGTGTACGGGAAATGGCAACAGGACATGTGGCAAGCCCTGGAACAGGCCCCGTGGGACGACGTGTGATACGCGCGGCGGCCAGTGCTACTGCGCAAGGCGATCGGCGGCGTCCCGCAGAGGCTTGCGGACCTTCTTGCTGTCGAACTTTCCCCACGCTTTGAAGAACTCCTTGCGCGCGTTACGGGAGCGGCGGGCATGACGCGCCATCAGTTCGCCCACGGCCCGCTGCAGCAGATCCATCTCTTCATCCGAGCCGGGGAGTTCCTGGGCGTAGGAGGACAGCGTCTCGCGCGCAACGACGGCGTCCTGGTTGGTGCCCAGGATGTCCTGCAGCTCCTTGACGCGCTTGCGGAAATCCTGCGCCGGCTCGCCGTAGAGGTCCCGGAAGAACTCGCAGGCGTAACGCAGGCGCTTGCAGCGGATGCGGAGCTTGTGGAGCTTCTTGTCCGAGGAGTCGGAGCCCGCCGCGCGCCCCTTGCGCAGCACCGTCTTCGTCCGCTTGCGCAGCAGCTTGCGGGCCATCACCGGCACGGGCTTCTCGCCCTCGGGCGTGGGCGCCGCCTGCGGAGGGCCTTCGTCCAGCAGCCGCCTGAAGCGTTGGACCAGTCGAGCGTACCGTTCGGTGTTGAGCGCCCTTATCATGGCGCGGCGCGCCTCGCGCCGCCGGGAGCGCAGGTGCTCCAGGTATCGCTCGACGGGCGGGCGCAGCTCGGGGTCGATCTCGCCAAGTTCGTCCTCCAGGTGCAGCAGGTAGACGTCCAGATCGCGCACGTCGCCGAGCGCATTGCCCAGCCATTTCAGTTCGTCCTGCAGGGACTTGCGCTTCTGTTTCGGCAGGGCTTTTTTGAACAGCCGTAGGGCGGCCCGCAGCCGGCGGCTGGCCACACGCATGTCGTGCAGGTATTCCGGGTCCAGGCCGAGCCGCGTTCCAGGCTCGTTCCACAGCATGAGGTTGAAGTGGCGGCGGAAGACGCGGTGCACCGCCTCGATGAACCGATCGTCCGCCCGCATGGTCAGCACGTCGCTCTCTTCCAGTCGCGGCGGCTTGATGCCGGCCCGGTCAAGGAGTTCGGGAAGGGGCGAACCGGCCTCTACTGCGAGGGCCGTTTTGCTGACGAGGCCGCCCGCCGCCTCCCGCAGCGCGTCCCCCGGTCCGCGCAGCTCGACCTCCAGCATGGCGGTCCCGTCCGCGCCCTGCAACACGCGCACCGCCGCGACGGCTTTGCCCTCCGTCTGGTACGTCGTCTCTTCCCCGGATAGCTCCAGCCTCGGGCGGACATCCAGTTCCCCGGCGGCGGCCTCGACGCGCTCCGCCAGCCGTCCCTCGGGAAGCGACCCCCGCCACTTGTCGGTCTCTCCGGAGACGGTCTCGGTCAGTTTGCCCTCGGGCACGAAAACCTCATCCGCTCCGGCCAGCGGCTCCAGGGCAAGCCCGGCCTCCTCGTCGCGAAGCAGCAGCCGACAGCCCGCCCCGGCCCTGTAGAGCCACCAGTCCTCGGTATCCAGGTAAATAAGCCGGACTGTGACCCGCGTGTCGGGCACGACCTCGAAGTCGGGAGTCGCCAGCGCGTCGGACAAAGATTCGGCAGCCGCCCCATCGAATGCCCGCAACGTGACGGACGTGGTGCCGGCGTCGGTGGACATGTTGCTATTCACTCCGGTGCGAGGGTCCTCAGCTGGCGCGGCTGCAGGAGCCATTCGAGTTGCGCGGCGCCGGGCGAGATGACGTCGCCGAACGAGAGGCAACACGCCGCGGCTTTCTTGAAGTGTATGGCCAGTCCCGTCTTCCCGCTGAGCAGGCCGGATGTGATGTCGGTCATGTCGGGCTGATGTCCGACGATCAGCACGTCGTCTCCGTCCACGTCCTGGAGCCACGCGGCGATATCGGACGCGGCGGCACGGGGCTTCAGGAAGGAGCAGAGGTCCAGCGGCGCCTCGGGGCAAAGGACTTCCGAGACGATCCGGGCCGTCTCCAGCGCCCGGCGGAGCGGACTGCTGCCGACGCGGTCCGGTCGGCAGCCGAGGGCGGCAAGTCCCAGCGCCGCCCGGCGGGTCCTGTCCCGGCCCTTCGGCGTAAGGGCGCGCTCCTGATCCGGGCGCGCCTCGTCGCGTGGTTCGGCGATGCCGTGTCGCACGATGTAGAGATTCATCCGCTCATCCCCCAGTCTTGAGACAGTCTCTTAGCCGGACCCGCCCTCGGGACTGGTAAGCGGCTGGAAGCGCACCTCCTCGTGGGCCCTGGCGTGCGCCGCCTCGACGGCCCGGCGGTAGAACTCCTGCTGCGCCCGCAACGGCTCATCTCCTTCGTTTACCGGCTCATACTCCCCGTCCGGCAGCAGTCGCCGCGCCTTAGCGTTGTCGGCAAAGAAAGTATCCAGAATGCCGATCAGCCGGCGGCGCAGGGCTGCATGGTCGACCGGGAAGAGCACCTCCAGCCGGCGGTCCAGGTTGCGCTCCATCCAATCCGCGCTGGCCAGATAGACCTCCTCGTGGCCCCCGTTACGGAAATAATAGACGCGCGCGTGTTCCAGGTAGCGGTCCACGATCGAGACGACCTCGATGTTGTGGGAGACACCCTCGATGCCGGGCCGCAGACAGCAGATGCCGCGCACGTTCAGCCGCACCCGCACCCCGGCCCGGCTCGCCCGGTATAGCGCCTTGATGATTTCCTTGTCCTGCAGTGAATTCATCTTGGCCATGATCAGGCCGGGATGGTCGAGGCTGGAGGCATCTATCTCCCGCTTAATCATCTCGATGAAGCGCTGCCGCAGGCCCGTGGGCGCCATGACCAGCTTGGCCCAGCCCACTTCCTGGGAGTAGCCCGTCAGCAGGTTGAAGAAAGCGGAGGCGTCCCGCGCCATATCGCGCTCGGAGGTCATCAGTCCGATGTCGGAGTAGAGGCGCGCGGTGCGGGCGTTGTAGTTGCCGGTGGACATGTGCACGTAGCGGCGCACCCCGTGGGCCTCCCGCCGGATAATGAGCAGCATCTTGGCGTGCGTCTTCAGCCCGGCGATGCCGTAGATGACCTGGCAGCCCGCGTCCTCCAGGCGCCGGGCCCAGTTGACGTTGCGGGCCTCGTCGAAGCGCGCCTTCAGCTCAACCAGCACCACGACCTGTTTGCCGTTTTCGGCCGCGCGGGCCAGCGCCTTCACCACCGGCGAGCCGCCGCTTGTGCGGTAGAGCGTCTGCTTGATGGCCAGCACGTTGGGGTCCTCGGCCGCCTCCTCCAGCAGGCGGACGACCGGCTGGAACGACTCGTACGGATGGAAAAGCAGCAGGTTCCTCTTTTGCAGCGTCTCCCACAGGGCTTCATCCGGGTGGATGTCGGCCGGACTCTGGGGCGGCCAGTCGGGCACCTTCAGCTCACCGAAACCCGGCCGCGTGGCGATGTCCATCAGAGGGCCCGCATCGAGCAACCCGTCCACTTCGTAGACGTCCTGCTCTTCCAACTCGCACCACTGGACGAGCCACTCGCGAAGGGCCGGATGGGGATCGGCGGAGAGTTCCAGCCGGACCACCGCCCGCCGCCGTCTCTCCCTCACGGCGTCCTCCACGCTGGCCAGCAGGTCGCCGGCCACGTCGTCGTCTATGGCCACGTCCCCGTCGCGGGTCAGCCGGAAAACAGCCACGGCCTCCACCCGGTACTCCGGGAAGAGCTGAGCGATGTTGCGGCCCATAACGGCCTCCACCGGCACCAGGTGAAGTTCCTCCTCGGTGGGCAGGGTCAGGAACCGCGGCAGGTTGCCCGGCACGGGAATCACGGCAATGGAAAGCTCTCCGTCCCCCGCGTCCGTGGGCCGCAGGGCCACCGCCAGATTCAGCGTCAGGCCGGGCAGCACGGGGAATGGGCTGAGCTGCTCAACCGCCAGAGGACTCAGCACCGGCAGGATGGTGGAGGCGAAGTAGGAGCGCGCATACTCCTGCTGCTCGTTGGTCAGTTCGTGGAGTTCTCTCAGGTGCAGGCCGTGCCGGGCCAGCACGGCGCACACTTCCCGGATGGCGTCGGCCTGTTCAACCACCATGCGGTGGGCGCGTCGGCTGATGCGCCTTAACTGTTCGGCCGGCGTCAATCCGCTTATGTCGCGGGCGGTGACGCCGCCGGCCAGTTGCTGCTTCAGCCCCGCGACGCGGATCATGAAGAACTCGTCCAGGTTGGTGCTGACGATGGACAGGAACTTCAGCCGCTCCATGGGCGGCACATCGCCCGAGAGGCCCTGACCGAGCACGCGGTCGTTGAACTCCAGCCAGCTCAGCTCGCGGTTGATGAACAGATCCGGCGCGTCCAGGTCGTCGTCCCTCATGTCCGATGCTTTTGCAGAAGTAGGCGTAACCTAAGTCAAGAGGGACGCGCTCAGGCCTTGCCCAGCCGGGTGGCGGTCATGGGCCGCGGCTGGATGTCCTCCTCCAGCCGCACGCGCATCCCGAACATATCCTCGAACAGATCGGCTTTTTCGGCCATCGCGCGCCGCTCCAATGCCAGGTCGGCCACACCTTTGACGTAGATGACCAGATCGAAGCCCTGCCGCTCCATCTCGAAATCCTGCACCTGCTGGTAGTGTCCCCTGTCCAGCGCGTCGGCCACGCGGAGTATGGCCGCCAGCTTGTTGATGACCATCCGCTGTTCCCGCGGCAGCGCCATGTAGTCCAGATGCGACGGTCTGGGCATGGCACGGCGGTGGTAGCGGGCCACGTGCGCCACGGTGGCTATCTCCGAGCGGCGCAGCCCGAGTATCTCCGCGTTGGAGACCAAGTAGTAGCTGTGTTTGTGGTGGGCCCGATTGCTTACGAAGACGCCGACTTCGTGCAAGAGCCCGGCCACGCGCAGCAGCAGCCGGTCGCGCCGGGTCAACTGGTGCTCGCCCTGCAGTTCGTCGAACAGGCGCACGGCCAGAGTCGAAACGTGCTCGGCGTGCTCTTGGTCATAGTGGTATTTGGCCCCGATGTTACGGGCCGAAAGTAGGATGCTCTCGGTCAGTTCGGGGTCCTCGCGGCCGCTTACGTAGCGCGGAAGGTCCAGCAGCAGGCCGTCGCGCATGGAGACCTGCGAGACGACCATCTCGTCCGTCTGGGCGGCGTGGAGCAACGCCTGGTAGACGAGCAGGGCGGGCACCAGCGTCTCGGCGTCGGCGAACGGCAGTCGGTGTCGTCGCGCCAGTTCGTCCGCTGCATGGAGGGCACATTCGCTGACCAGCCGGTCCAGCGCCCCCGCCCGGACTTGGGTCAGCGTCGCCGAATCCATGGGGTCTCCGACTTGGGCGGCGGCGAACCGTGCGTCGCCCCCGATGGCCAGAAAGGTATCCGCCGTGCGCAACCCGAGCGCCTTCCGGGCCAGATCGATGCTGTTGGAGATGCGCTGGCGCAGCAGGTCGGCCGCCCGCGCAAGTGGTTCCCGGTCCGTCGACAGCCATTCCCGCAGCCGGATGGAGCCGAGGTTGTAGCTCTGGGAGGCGGCGATCTCCCCGTCCCGCAGCATGGTCAGCAACGTGCTGCCTCCGCCCACTTCGGCAATGAGCGCCACCCGGCGCTCCAGTGGAATGGCCTCCCCCACGGCGTGGCGGACAGCCGCCACCACCAGGCGGCTTTGCTCGGTGGCCTCGATGACCTCAACGTCCAGACCCACCGAGCGGGCGATGCGGTCGAGAAAGGCCTCGCCGTTGGACGCCTCACGCACGGCGCTGGTGGCCACCGAGCGCACCAACTCCACCCCGTAGACGTCCAGTATGCGGCGGTAATCACGCAGAATAGTGATGGCGGCCGTCATAGTGTCCTGGCTCAATCGGCCGGAGACGAAAGCATCCTGTCCCAACCGCACGGGCTGTCGGGTCTCCTCCAGCAGGTCGACCCGACCGTCCGGAAAGACCTGCGCGACGACCATGCGGATGGAGTTTGAGCCGATATCTATGGCGGCGGCGGTCTGCGCTTCCTCGGTCTCTTCGCTTTTGGCGGGCATACCGGGAGCTGTTCCGAGTCTGTGGTTTGTCCAACCGCTCTCTCTCACCATAACCCCCGTTTGTTAGGAAAGCGTTAGCCCCATTCCCCCTGCCCGACGCTCCCGGGCTCGCATGTCATGCCACCAACATCCCAGCTATCGCATTCTACTACTCCGGTCCGGTGCGGACAAGACCTTCACACTGCCCCTCGCCACTAACACTTTCCAAACACTGTTTCTGTTCACCGGCGAGCCGATACGCTGTACAATATCCTGTGTTGAGTCGCATGCCGGGGCTTTTTTCGCCATTCAACTCCGGGGTGGACCGATGGGAAACCATGACCTTCCTCTGTACGTGGGCGTGGATGTCGGGGGAACCAATATCACGACGGCGCTGGTACGGGAAGACGGCGACATCATAGAGCGCAACAAGAACCGCACGCCCCGCCAGGGCACGCCGGAGGACGCGCTCAATGCCATCATTCAGACGATAGACGAGTTGCTGGAGGACGCCGAGGTCCCTCCCGGCGAGCTGGCCGCCGTGGGGCTGACCGTTCCCGGCGTGGTCAATCCCGACGAGGGCCTAGTGGTGGTCACGCCGAACATGAACCTGTCCGGCCTGCACGCGGTAGAGCCGGCGGAGGAGCACTTCGGGGTGCCCGTGGTATTGGGCAACGATGTCAACGTCGGCACCCTCGGGGAAAGCTGGTTGGGCGCCGCGCGGGGTGCCGACAGCGTGGTGGGCATGTTCATCGGAACCGGCATCGGCGGCGGCGTCATCCAGGGCGGCCGGCTGGTGAGCGGAGCCCGGCTGGCGGCCGGGGAGATTGGCCACATTGTCATGGAGATCGACGGTCCCCTCTGCGGATGCGGCAACCGGGGATGCCTGGAAGCCCTGGCCAGCAAGACGGCCATCGCGCGCGACATCCGGGACGCGGCGGCCGCCGGACGAGAGACTGCCCTGACGCAGATTATGGGCGGCGACCTCAGTCGGCGCCTCAAGAGCAAACCGCTGAAGAAGGCGCTCAAGAAGAAGGACCCGCTGGTCACCGAAGTGATGGCGAAGGCTTCCCGCGTGATCGGCTTCGCCTGCCTCACAGTCCGCCACCTGCTCGACCCGGAGGTCATCGTGATCGGCGGGGGCGTCATGGAGGCTTGCGCCGACTTCGTGATGCCCATCGTGAACGAGGTGGTGGAGGGCGACAAGCTCCCCGGCGCCCGCCCCGGTGGCCGCGTGGTGCCGTCCGAGCTGGAGGACGACGCCGGGGTGCTGGGCGCCGTGGCGCTGGCCCGGGACGCGGTCGGCCGCTGGCCCGACGCGGAGTAGTGTTCGGCCACGGAAGCAACACATCTTCCAAGACTGCGGGAACTGAACCATGGGACGTTTCGTGATCCTGTCCGGTCCATCCTGTGTGGGCAAGGGGCCGCTGGTGACGGCGCTGCGGCGGTTCCATCCCGAACTGGCCGAAGGTCTGCAGATGGTCGTCCTCTCCAACAGCCGCGCCCCCCGACCGAGCGAGAAGGACGGCCGGGACTACCACTTCCGGCGGCGGGAAGAGATCGAAGCCCTGCGGAAGAAGGACAACTTCGTGGTCATGGACGTGCGCGGCGACCTGCAGGCGCTGGACCTCGAAGAACTCGGGCGCACGCTGGAGACCGGCGACGCGTTCTTCGAGGGCAACCCCTTCGTGGGCCAAGAGCTTCTGCGCTGCCCCGTGCCGGACGGCGTAGAGCGCGTAACGGCTTTCCTCTCCCCGCTTTCGAAGGAGGAACTCACCTGCCTGCGCGACGAGACCCACGCTGACCTGCCCGGCCTGGTGACCGAGGTGATGCGGCGCAAGCTGCTGAGGCGCACCAGCCGGCAGAAGGGCCACCTGTCGCTGCCAGACCTGCAGGAGATAGAACGCCGCGCTTCCAGCGCATACAATGAACTGAAGCTGGCGTGGCAGTTCGGCCCCACCATCGTGAACCACGACGGCGAAGACAGCGAAAACTGGAACGCCTTCTACTACCCCCTGGGGGACGCGCGGGGCGCGCTGGCAGCCTTTGCCGACCTGCTGGCCGGACGTGAACCGCGCCGGGCGGAGCGATGGTCGGAGGACATGCTCCCCTGACCCGCCCTTCCTCGCGAGAAGCTCACGCAATCTTCGCATCCGCATAAAGCCGGCCGGATAGCAAGGAGTTGTGAGATCGCCGGGCGAGTTCGTGCACCGCCCGGTGACGGCAGGATGGCTTCCCTTGAAATCCACACTTCTCGAAACCACGGTGCGGGCGCGGTAGTTCCATCGAGCGCCGGCGCCATTCAAGGAGTTGAACATGAGAACTCTGCAGGGCTGGAAACACTGGCGAGCGTTAGCTCTCAGCGCGGTATTGTTCGTGGCGGGCCTCGTCTCCGCCGCTGCTCCGGCAAGGGCGGGCGGTGAGGGGGAAGCTCGCCCACTGCCGGAGCCCGCACGGCGCCTGGCCGCCTCCGCCGAACGGCTCACCGCGGACCGCCCACGGAACGTCATCGTGATGATCAGCGACGGCATGGGCTACAACCACGTCGCGGCAGCGAGCCTGTACGTCCACGGCGAGGCGGGGCGCCAGGTCTACGAAGGCTTCCCCTTCCAGTTCGCCATGAGCACGTACTCCGCGGGCGGCGACTACAACCCGCAGGAAGCGTGGGCTGACTTCGACTATGTCAAGCACGGTTATACGGACTCGGCGGCGGCCGGGACGGTCCTATCCACAGGGGTCAAAACGTACAATGGCGCCATCGGGGTGGGGCCGGACAAGGAGCCCCTGAAGCATGCCATGGAAAGGGCCGAAGAGCTGGGCAAGGCAACGGGCGTGGTGACCAGCGTGCAGCTCAGTCACGCCACGCCGGCCGGCTTCGCCGCGCACAACGCCAGCCGTAACAACTACGCCGAGATCGCCGAAGAGATGATCCAGCGCAGCATGCTGGACGTCATCATGGGCTGCGGTCACCCGTTCTACACCAACGACGGCGCGCCGACGCCCGACGGGGACGGCGACGGCATGCCGGACGCCCGGGACTACAGGTATGTCGGCGGCGAGGAGACCTGGCGGGCCCTGCGCGAGGGCACGGCCGGCAGCGCGGTGGATGCCGACCACAACGGCCTGGCCGACGACGCCTGGACGCTCATCGAGACGCGTGAGCAGTTCCAGGCCTACGGGATCGGAGCGACGCCGAAGCGCCTCATCGGTGTGCCGCGCGTGGCCACCACCCTGCAGCAACGGCGCGGTGGCGACCGCAACGCCGAGCCGTTCGCCGTTCCCTTCACCGAGACGGTGCCGACGCTGGAGGAGATGACGCGCGCGGCACTGAACGTGCTGGACGAAGACCCGGACGGGTTCGTGATGATGGTGGAGGGCGGTGCCGTAGACTGGGCCTCCCACAGCAACCAGGGCGGACGGATGGTGGAGGAGCAGATCGACTTCAACCTGGCCGTCAACGCCGTGGTGGAGTGGATCGAGACCGAAAGCGACTGGTCGGAGACGCTCCTTATCGTGACCGCCGACCACGAGTGTGGCTACCTGACGAGGGAGAGCCACTCGGAGGACGACGTCCCGTGGGCCCACGAGCCGCTGCGGGTGGAAGGGCCCGGCCGGATGCCGGGAATCCAGTGGAACAGCGGCAGCCACACGAACAGCCTGGTGCCCATCTACGCCC
The DNA here is from genome assembly GCA_046483385.1 of Candidatus Brocadiia bacterium. GTDB lineage: Bacteria > Planctomycetota > Brocadiia > SM23-32 > SM23-32 > B1Sed10-231. The sequence continues at coordinate 13,816 of JAWODG010000075.1, forward strand.
GGGGCGCCGGCACGGAAATGCTGGCCCGATACCTGACCGACTTTGACCCGGTGCGTGGGCCGTATCTCGACAATACGGCCGTCGGTCGGGTCCTCTTCGCGGTTATGCCGTAACCCGAAGCGGTCAGATTACATAGACCGAGGGGGAAGCGCGCCGATCGGCGCTTCCGCCTCTCTCGTCCAGTGGCATCAGAAGGCGATCTCGTAGTAGAGCGCTTCGTGCTCCGGGCCGATGCGGAAAGTGGCATCCTGCCCGGTCATCTCCACTTCCACGGTGCGCTCCGTCCGACGGCCCGCGTGGTCCAGCACCCGCACGGTTGGCTCGCCCCGGCCTTTGATCGTGACGGCTGCCTCCACGCCCTCCACGATGACGGGTGGTCCTCCGACCTCCAGCAGCTCGGTGCCGTCCTCGCTATACTGCATCGCCGTGTTGCGGGCACGAGAGATGGCCTGCAGCAATAGCCCGTCGCCCTGGGCGATCGTCGCGTCCGGCTCCAGCGCCGTCACAAAGATGGAGGCGAAGCGCGTCTCCGGCTCGAGGACGACGTCGCCCAGCTCCAGCCGCTCCCCGGCGGCGAAACCGATCACGCCCTGCGTACCCGGGGTGTCCACGGTGACGTAGCCGGTGTCGGCATAGTTCCACGCGAGCTGGCCCGTGGTGGAGCGGAGGACGCAAGCTTCGCGGTCCCAGAAGTCAGAGAGGTCGGCGTGGTAGTCCTGCTCCGGCTCGTCGGTGAAGGCGACCTGCACACGGCCGACGGCCATCGCCTCGGGCGGCGTCCTCCCGGCGACCAGCCTGATGTCGCCCTCCTGCTGCTCGCGGTCGCCGAACTCGACGTCCTCCTCCTGCAGAGAAGGGACGTGGATTTTGCGGACGGCCACGGGCTCGCCCTGCGCCACGTCGCCCCGGTGCACCATGCGCGCCAGCACCGGGTACTGCCCCAACTGGGTGGGCGATTCGACGTTATAGACGTTGTTGTTGGCGCGCGCGCCGACCATGTCCCACCAGAAGGCGTCGCGGCTGCAGTCGGGATGGTGTTCCGCCGCCACGTGGGACGAGAAATGGTGGGAGGCGTCCCACCCCTGCAGCCCGAGCCCGTAGCAGGCGATCAGCACGGGGCCTTCGGCCACCCACTCGTTGGGCAGCTTGCTGATCCACTCGGACATCTGGAAGGGCCGGTCGGCCACCATGTGGAACCCGCGGCTCAGCAGCCCTGTTCCCGGCCGGCTCAGCATCGATGAAGTGTTTACTTCACCCGTCTCGAGCGTATGGCGCCCCGCGCCTCCGCCGAAGTAGTTGTGGCGGTCCACGATACCCACCAGCGCGTCCGAACGGAGGTTGTAGATGTGGGGCAGGCCGTAGCCGGCCTTCCATGGGGAGGAGACGACCGGCCCGCGGTAGCCCGTGTTCCGGATGGCGTCCACGACGCGGGAGTAGTAGGCGTTCTGGGTCTCGAAGAGGAACCGGGCGGCGTCCAACTGCCGTCGCCGCCGCTCGGGATGCTCGGCCAGGTAGTCGAGATTGTAATACTGGTGGTCGGGCACCGGGTAGAGGCTGCGTTCCTCCAGGCTCTCGCCCTCGTCAATGGCCCGCGGTCCCCAGGCATCTACGATCGATTCCTGGTCCCCGTATCGCTCCTCCAGCCACTCGCTGAACTTGCGGCACAGCAGCGCCTTGTAGGTCGGGCAGGCCTCCGTCTTGCTGCGCGTGGAGCCCCACCAGATGCAGTCCTCGTTCTGGATTTCGACGTAAGACAGCGCGGGGTCTTCGGCGTAGGTCAGGCCGGTGTAGGGGTTCTCGTGCTCCAGCAGCGCACGCAGCAACCGAATGCGCAGGCCCTGCAGGTCTTCCGCGTAGTTCACCAGGCCGTAGCTTGTTTTCCGCTCACCCGCGGCGGCGATCTCGTCGTAGGCGAGCACGCCGGGGTCGTCGGGAAAGACCCGGTGGAACCAGATGGGCGACCAGCCGTAGTAAATGCCGTTCTTGCGCAACTCCGCGCACAGGAAGTCCATGCGGTCCATGTAGGCCGGGTCGAGGGAGGCCGAGGTAGGGCCATTCTCCCTGACCGCTTCGCCGGGGTTGGTGAACTTGTGGAACCGTATCACGTTGGCCCCGTACTTGGCCATGAAGCGCGCCCAGCGGGGGGAGAGTTCCCTGGGGCAGCCCGGCTCCTGGTTGCAGATGTTGGCTCCCCAGAACCTGGCCGGCGTGCCATCCTCGAAGACCAGCCTGTCCCCCTCGATCTGTACGAACCCGTGCCGACCGGCGGGCGCGTCCAGCCAGTTGCTCGCGTCGACGACGCTCGGTTCGAGGTCCTCATCGGGCTCGAATACGAACCATCCCTCGACCTGCTCCGTATGCCTCTCGGGTGCAGCCATATCGCCGTCCGCCGCTGAAGTGGGGTGGTAATAGTCGGTCTGTGGCCGCATTCTGGGGCGGCCGGGAACCGATGTCAATGCGCCCGGTGGCGGTCTTGACGAACCACGCCGGCGGTGTAGAATGCAAGCGTTGCCGCACATCCCACAGTTCGTATGAAAGGGGCTCCGCATCATGGACGACCGTCGCGTTCGCCTGTGCATGGTCGGCGCGGGCAATCACTCATCCCGCAATATCGTTCCCGTCTTCTACTTCCTGGAGGACGAAGCCGAGGTCGTCGCCAACTGCGACCTGGAGGTGGAGAAGGCCCGATCTCTCGGGGAGCGTTTCGGCATCCGGCGCCATTACGCCGACTACGAGCGGATGATCGAGGAAGAAGAGCCCGACGGGGTGATCGTGTGCATCAGCGACATGGCCCACGCCGAACTGGCCCCGCGCATCATGCGCATGGGCTGCCACGTTTACGTGGAGAAGCCGCACGCCCCTTCGCTGGAGAAGTCGAAGCGGACGCTGGAGGTCTCCCGGGAGACCGGTCGCATCTGCATGGTTGCCTTCAAGAAGCGCTTCGCCCCCGCCTACCGCCAGGCCCGGCAGGCCATAGACAGCGATGAGTTCGGCCGGCCGACCATGATCCGCATGTACCGCGGCAAGGGCGGAAGCCCGTCGGACGATCCCGCCTACCTCTGGCGATGGGGCTGTCACGTGACGGACCTTATCCACTACCTGTTCGGCCCGGTCGAGCAGGTTCAGGCGTTCAAGAGCCGGCAGGACTGGAGCAGCGTGACCCTGAACCTGCAGTTCGTCAACGGCGCGGCCGGGACTCTGATCTACTGCTCCCCCGGACCGAACTGGGAGGAAGTCACGGCCGTGGGCGACGGCATGGCCGGGCTGCACGTGTCGAACTCCATCTTCCTGACACACTACCACGGCAATGCCCCGAACGGCGGTCACCAGCCGAGTTTCGTGGCCGGCAACACCCACAGCAGCGTGGAGATGGGCTTCGTGGGCGAGCTGCGGGAGTTCGTGGCCGCCATACGCGAGGGCCGGCAGCCGGAGTCCAACATAGCCCAGGCGACCCACACCCGCGCGCTCCACGAAGCGATGATGAACTCGCTTGAGAGCGGCCAACCCCAACCGGTCGAGCAGTTCGACCCGGCCGAACTCGGCGCCCCGGCGGGGATGCAGCAGTAGGGCAGCATCCCCGTTTCCGGGCGCGGGCAACGCACCCTCGGCGGGACCGGCCGGGTGCCGACGCTCGGGTCCTTACAACCCAAACTGCTCGGTCGCCACGGCCGTCAGGGCGGCACAGAACTCCCGTCCGAACAGCACCCGTATGATGTTCACCACCCCGTCATGCAGCGTACCGTCGCGCTCTCGGCGGCGGTTGCAGGGGAATTCGAACGCCCCCTCCTGCACCGACAGGACCGGCGGGTTGGACGTGGTCAACGAGAGCGGCCACAGCACGCAGCACTCGGGCTTCGCCCGGAAGGGGTCGGTGCCTTTCCGAACGGCTGCTGAATGGAGAGAACACAGGACCCGACCGTCTTCGGTGCGGTAGGCCAGCGCGCAGAGGCCGCCGCCCCGCCTGACAATGCTATGCCAGTCGGGGCCCAGGCGTTCCAGCACAGCCTCCTCAGTGGCCGCGCCTTTCAGGTGAGGGGCATACCGGGCGGCCTCAGGAAGCAGCGCCCGAATACGCTCCGCTTCCTCGTCGCCGATCCAGAGATCGTGGCAGGCGCAGCAACTGCCCGAGTCCCGGCACAGTGCAGGGTCGCAGCGGTGCCGGAGGGCGCTCAGCGCGGGCACGTCCACGCAGACACCGTCGATTTCGGGCAACGCTTTACTCGTATCTCTCACCCCCGCCCTCACGCGCTCCAGCCGTCGTAGCAGACGGCCTCGTCCTTCGGTTTGCGTGGCTTCGGGTCCGGCCACGCCGTGGGGTAGCCCATCGGCAGGAGCGAGACGACCTCGACTGTGTCCGGGATGCCCAGCACCTCGCGCACCTTCTCCTGTTTGAAGGCGCCGATCCAGCACGTGCCCAGCCCCAGTTCGCGCGCCGCCAGCGTCATGTGGTCCACGGCGATGGCCAGGTCAATCAGGAAACAGGGATGCTCGCAGGACATGATGTGGTCGTGTTCGACGGCGCAGGCGGCGATGACCACGGGCGCTTCGCCGACGAAGTCCTGTCCGTTGGCCGCCTCGATCAGTTCCCGGCGCAGTTCGGGGTCACGCACGACAACGAACCGCCACTCCTGCCGGTTGCTCGCCGAGGGCGCCAGCCGCCCGGCCTCCAGCACCTGCTCCAGCTTCTCGTCCTCCACCGGCTCATTCTTCCAGGAGCGCACGCTCCGACGCTGCTGAATCGCCTCAAAGACGTCCATGGTTCCCTCCATTCGCGATTTGAGCAGACAGGTATCCACTTCCGATTCTAAGCCGCGCGGGGCCATTCGTCCATCGGCCGCCGGGATCGTGGGGAGTTGGCCAATCCGCTGCTCATGCATAGCGAGCAACTCTGCGTCGTCCGGGATGCATCCCATGGAGTGCGGTGGCCTGCCACCGCTCTTACGACCTGCCGGCTTGCCGGCAGGC
>JAWODG010000112.1:0-4985 GCA_046483385.1 Candidatus Brocadiia bacterium
CTTGGCGCGGTCGTGGAGTCAACGGGACCGGATTTCGTCGCGCTGCGGGTCACACATGCCCCGCCGGACGGTTTTCGCCTGCGCGCCGACAAGGGGATCAACCTTCCGGGTGCCGAGCTCGGTCTCGGGCCGTTGAGCCGAAAGGATCTGGCCGATCTCGACTTCGTCGTGCGCCATGCCGACCTGGTCGAGTTCTCCTGGGCGATCCGAGACTCCTCCACCACCTTTTCAGCCTGCCTGACTTGGGCCTCGGTCTCCTGCAGCCCCTGCCCGGCGCGCTCGACCCCTGCTCGAGCCTGGAGAAAGTTCGACCGGGCCCTCTCCATGTCCTGTTCTGTAGCTGCCTCGTTCGGCTCCGGCGAGCCCCCGCTGACCTGCTCAGCAGTCTCATGTCAATCGTCCGGCTGCCGGTCTTCGGGCAGCCCGTCGGGGTAGTTCTCGACCAGCACCCATTCGTCGTCTCGCTGGCCCAGAACTGCAGCGGCCGGGCTCTGGGTGTCCTTCACCGTCAGAATCAGCCGGCCCTCGGCATCCTTCTCCAGCGACACGACTTCCACCCAGTCCGCATATACCCAGCGGCCCCAGTCCTTGCCGCCGGGGACGATTTCGCCGATATTGACCCGCTCGAACGTCTGGGTTCCTTCCGGCCCGTGAGCTTCGCCAAAGGCGACAAGGCGGTCTCTTGGTTCACTCACGTCCGCGATGCGCACTTCCCAGGACACCGGCCAAGTAACGTACGTCCTGCGATCGTCCGTGGTGAAAAGCGCGAACCTCGGCGTTGCCGGATAGCGGCCGCCCATCCAATACGCCCAGGTGTACGGCCCCTCGCTGACCAATTCGTAGCACTCGGCCTTTATCGGCACCTTGAGGGCTCGGCCGTTCTGGACCTTTAGAATCTCTCCCTCATATGAAGTTTGCCGTAGCGCTACCCGCACATTCTCGGGCTCTCTTCCGTTACGCAGCAACGTGACAGTACGTCGGTTGAGCGGCAGCTGTTGTACGCTCACTGGCTGCAGCTCCAAAGGCAGAGCAAATGACGATGGCAACGGGACGTCCCTTGGCGAGACAAACTCCGATGCTGTACCCGGCGGCGACTTCTCGCCGGCTGCGACCGCCGCGAACCCCGCCAGAACAGCAACAATAGTGGCTGCCACCCAGACTCCGCCAGTCCGGTGGATTGCCTGCATATCTCTGCACCTCCTACTGCTGTGGCCACTCTTCCCTCTGAAACCGGACGATTTCTGAGACCGGCTTTCGGAAACGTAACTCCCCTTCCACCTGCATTCCCCAGGCCGCAATGGCTTCGCTGGTGAAATGATCTTCGGCATCATAAGTCCGTCCGTATGACGGATCATAGTAAGTTGTCGTGAGGGGGTCTTCGACAAGATACCTCCCAATGAAGTGCCAGGGAAAAGCCTTCTGTGCCGGAGTCTCCATGTTCTGGCCCGCAATGCCCTGGGGGGACTGGTCGATGTCTTCATACAGGTACGGCCACTCGGTTCCTGGGTAGCTGGGATCCTTGAAGTCAACATTCTTGATCACCAGTCGGTACAGCCGTGGATCCGATGGCCCGCCCTGAAAGGCAGGGGGACGGACCACTATGCGCTCGACGTCCGCGCCGTTGACGCGGAGGGACTCGCGGAACAGGCGCGTCCACGCATCGCAGTTCCCGTTGGCGCCCTGAAGAAGCCCCGAAACCGTGCTCACCGGGTTCTGATCCTGCCAGTAGTAGAGCGGACGGTCGTAGTCGTCGGTCTCCTCGTTCCAGGCGCAGACGTCGTCCTGACCGCTGACCGGTGCGAACGCCGACCACGTGTTGGTCAGCGCCTCTCCCTCCTCCTGGGCCCCCTCCTCCACGCCCGCCAGGTAGGCCACGGTCCGGTAGAGGGTGTCGCACTCGGGGTCGTCCAGCGTGATGAAGGTCTCGTTCTTGCTGGTGGTCGGGTTGGGCGCGTTTCTGGGTCTATCACCTGCCCTTCTTCGTCTGTACTCGTGCCTCATTCCGAGACGCGCCACTCCCTGCCTCTCCCGAGGAAAACGTGCTCGTTTCCTTCCGGGTCTGCGATGCTAACCGCCAGATCCTCACCGCGCTCCGTGATGGATAAGACCTCCATGGGCGTGTGGGTGGCGTATACCCCCCAGTATTCGGACTCGGGGATCAGCTTGGACACGGGGATCAGAAGGTCCTCCTGTGGTTCGTCGAGCAAGAACTCCTGAAGTGCCAGAGCTCGGTCACGGGATTCTGTGATGGGAGATAGCACGGCCGTGCTCCATTTCACGTACGCCAGATAAGGCGTGTCGTCCGGGCCCGCGAGGGTGCGCACGTGCCAAAACGCGGCGGATGGATACGTCCATGCAGCCCATACAAACGGACTATCAGTTACCAACTCGTAACACACAAGGTCGTGTGACCAAGCTGAAGTTTCGCCATTCCGAACGCGCAACGCCTGACACTCGTAGCGTGTCCGGCGCATGCTGACCTCTACCCTTTGCGCTTCCCCGTCGCCGGGCAGAAGTATGTCCGTCTTATCCTTGCCGTTGATCTGCACAGTCTCTCGGCTGACGGGGATGAGTTCCGTCAGGCGGACCGCCCCGGGCAGGTTGGGCTCAGCAGCCGCCCCGGAGTTGGGAGAACCTGTGAGGAGGAGCGTTGCGCACACGAGCGCCGCCACCAACCCAAGAGCCATCGAACGTTGCATTGTCTCTGTCCCTCCTTCAGCACTGTGGTCACCAACTGTCCTCGGCAAACCGCAGTCAATCCTCGCGGGACCATTCCTTGCCATCGTACAGAAGCGTAGCCCCTTCACCAGTGGCGGGGTCCGCAACGCGGACGCGGATATGGGCCCCGCGGCCTCGCTTCACCTCGGTTACGTCGATCTCGTGATGGGTCGCATCGCCGAACATCGCCCCTTTCTCCGCGCGCCAATCGGCCGCTTCGGGTACCAACTCGCCGACCGGCACAAACCGCCCCGGTGGTCGCCCGATCTCTTCGTAGTGTTCACGGAGGGCCACGCATCGGTCGCGCGGCTCAGTGATGTCCGCCAAACGGACATCGACCCCGTCCACCCAGGCCAGCACCGTTCCCTTCTCGTCAGTGAAGACCCTCCAGCGCGCAAACCCGTACTCCGACCACACCGTCCAGCCATACGGTTGCTCCGACGACAACTCATAGCAGGTCAGTTCAGTGTCACGTTCGCGGCGCCTTCCCTCGCCGATCTCCAGGATCCGACCGTGGTAGTGGGTCCTGTACATCCGCACGTTCACACGCTGCAGCTGGTCTTCGGTCGGCAGAGAGACGAGGACCTCTTCCCGGTTCAGACGGACGCGGGACCGGCTCTGCGGAGTCAACTCAAGCGGCACGACAAGCTTCCGCCGGCCGGACGTTCCACCGTCCTCGAGGGCGGCAAACCCTGCGGTGCCTGTGACAACCGCCACTGCCAGACAGAAGACTGTGAACTGCTCTTTGCGAGTCATCCTGGCTCCTCCGACACTCAGGTGTCTCTGACCGACCGGTAATGGCGGCCCGCGTCCGCCAGAACCCCGCCCAATCATCGCGGGCCTGTCCCACTCGCCGGCGACGCCCGAAACCGGGACCGGCCGGTGTTTGCCTACAACGGTTCAACCAGCGGGCTGACGGTTCTCCGGAAGTCCGTCGGGAAAGTGCTCCAGAAGCTCCCACTCCCCGTCGCGCAGGATGAGCCGCGCCGCGGCGGGGCTGTAAGCGTCCTTCACTGTCAGGACCAACTCGCCGTTCACACCCCGGACAAGAGAGATGATCTCAACGTAGGTGTCCAACTGGTATTGAGGCCCACCCCAGTTTCCACCGCCGGGCACCAGGGCTCGGATGTCTACCGGCGCAGGCCCGGCGGGCCGATTGGGAATATCCGGCACCGAGTACTCGTGGAAGGCCACGATGCGGTCCCGCGGCGAACTAACGTCGGCCAGGGTTACGCGCCACCCATCTGACCAACCCAGGTACGTCTTGCCGCCTCGCACTGAGAGAAGGGCAAACGCACCCGGGTGGATGTTCGGAGCCACGAAGTGAGCCCATGTGTAAGGGGCGTCACTGACCAGTTCGAAGCACACCGCCTGGCCGGACACCGTGCTTGCCCTGTCTCCCCGCACCAGCACTTTAGTGTATTGGTACGTGGTGCGTTGAAGACGTACCTCGATCTGTTTGGGCGCCTCCCTGGCACCTTGTGCGGACGGCATCCGGTTCTGGCGCAAAGGCAACATCCGGCGCGATGTCGGCACCATCTTCAGCGGCACCATGAGAACATCTGTCTCGAGTTTGGGCGCTTGCTGTCCGCTGACGGGAAATCCCGTCCGCAATACGGCGACAATAGCAATTAGGAAGAAGGCTGCGGTCAAGTAAGTCCCGGGCTTCATGTGGTTGCCTCCTGCGATCATTGATCGGGCCAAGCCCGGGTATCGAACCGTATCTTCTCTCCGTCTGGTCCCGGTCTGTACCTTACCTCGTTGAGAAACTGCTTGCCCCAACCGGCGATGACGGCGTCTGTGAAATCCTGTTCGTCTTCGTAGGTCTTGCCATACGATGGGTCGTAATAGGTCTCGCTTCTGGGATCCTGCACTATGTAGCCGGTCACGACGTGCCATGCGAAGGCCTTCTCCGCCGGGGTCGCCATGTTCTGGCCCGCAATGCCCTCAGGCGATCGATCGATGTCATCATAAGCATAGGGCCATCCGGTGCCGGGAAAACTCTGGTGGGGCCCAAACTGGACTTCTTTCACGACCAACCAGAACTCCCTCGGTTCGCCCTCATACGGCAGGACCCGCACGCGGTCGACGTCCGCGCCGTTGACGCGGAGGGACTCGCGGAACAGGCGTGTCCACGCGTCGCAGTTGCCGTTGGCGCCTTGCAGGAGCCCCGAGACCAGAGGGCCGATTCGAGTGGGACCCCCGCAGGCCGAACCAGATCGTGTGCGAGCGCTGCGACCACGTCTATCCGTCCGAGGAGTACCCCG
>JAWODG010000162.1:0-10036 GCA_046483385.1 Candidatus Brocadiia bacterium
CGGCGATGGCGTCAAGTCTCTTCAGCAACCAGTCGGGATCGGGACTCTGGGTCCAGACAATCGGTTTTTTCTCAGACATTGCGGATCTCTCCGTTGCGGCGATTTCGGGCGCGCGGCACTTCGGCTCTGCCTGAGAAACCGGGCCTGGATTCGAGCGGCTGCATCGACGTCCGGCTGCGTCCGCCTGGATCGACATGTCACAAGGACATGCCTGCTTCGGCGTCCTTGCCGGCCGCCGATTCGCTCGCTCTCGGTCCGACGGCCGATTTCTCAGACAAAGCTTGAATGACCCAACTCAACGGCCCGTCGGAGTCGTTCCGCCGACAAGACCGGGGGCGTTCGCCTCCCGCCACGTGTTCCGACCGCACGTCTGCTTTATGAGCAGAACCAGGTCGCCCGCCCGCCGGACCATCGGGGCAGCGGCCCCGCCGTCCCCTGCGGCACCACCACGGATGAACGCCTGCCCACCCGAGGGGGCCGGTGCGAATTGCGGGTTCAGGCCGCCGCCACCGCCGCCGCCCGCCGTGCCGCGGGTCCCGGGAAGCCCGGCGCCACCCGGCGCTGCGGGCGCGCCCCGGTTCAGCAGCAGGTCGGTCACCGGATACACTCGGAAGACATGTTTATGGACTTCGCCCTCCTCCCCGACGAAGAGGATCTGGCCGGGCCGCACTGCGTAATCGAACCCGTGGGGCTCCAGAGCAAGCTCCAGCACCGTCTCCACGCTCACGTTGCGCATTCTCAGGTACACCGGCTCGGGGCTCCGCCTCACCTCGTTGGAGACCACCATATTGACGCCCGTGACCTCCTGGATGTAGCTCAGCATGTCACTGAGCGGAATGCCGTCGAAGTCCACGTCGATGCGTCGTTCCAGCACTTCCGCGACGGTGGCTTCCGGCTCTGCGGGCGGCCGGCGGACCTCGAACACGCCACCCGGCCTCACCCGCAACCGATACTCGGTGCCTTCCAGAACCCGCCTGAGGGCCTCATCCACTGGGACATCCTGCAGGTCCGCGGTCACGCGGGTCTCCGACTCGCGCAGGTCCGACACAGCCCGGATGTCGGCACCCGTCTTCTTGCTAATCTGGGCCAGCAGTTGGGCCAGCGGCACGTTCTCCGCCTTGATGGTCAGGCGCCCTTCCGGCGCGCGTCCCTTCCCGGTCGCGTTCCGGCCCGGTTGGGGCTCCGGGCGGGCTGCGCCCGTGGGCTCGCCCTCGATGCTCTCCACCCGCCAGGCGGGCAGGGTAAGTGTCCCGGTGCTGGTTTCGATGGTGACGCGGTCGGCCTTCACGGCTGCCGCCCCCTGCAGGACGGTCCCGTCGCTCAGAGTGATGGTATCCGCGGCAACGCCGTGACCCCACAGCACAATAAAGCACGCCAGAACAGCCCATTTTCGATAACTCATAGCGCTTCTCCCCGCCCGGGAACTCCACCCGAAACGGAAGGCGAGATCGCGGTTACTGAAGTTCTGCATTCGAGATATTGTACCGCGCCGTGGGGCAAATCGTCAACCGGGGTCCGCGCCGCGCCACCCGGCCGGCGCTCCGCTCGGGGTGCGCGCGGCAAGGGCGTCGAAAAAGGTTCCCACCTGACGGCCGGACACGCGGAAGGAGCCGAGGGGGGCCTCGTTACCCCGGCCGTGCAGGTCGCTTCCGCCCGTGACGACCAGGTCGAAGTGCTCGGCCGCCTTCTCGATGTAGAGCTGCTCGTTGCCCGCGAGCCGCGGGCGATAGGTCTCCACCCCGTCCAGCCCCATGCGGGCGAGCGGCTGGATCCATCGGTCGACGGTGTGGAGGCGGGGGTGCGCCAGCACCGCCAGACCGCCCGCAGCGTGAATGGCCTCGATACAGCGGCGCGGGTCGAACTCCCGCATCGGCACGTAAGCTCCGCCCTCGCTGCCCAGGAACTTGGTGAAAGCCTGGCGCGTGGAATGCACGACCCCGTCCTCAACCAGCATTGCCGCCAGCATGGGACGGCCCACGTAATCCTCGTCCTCCTCCGCGGGCAGACCGGATACGTTGATACCTATCCCCTCCTGACGCAGCCGACGAACGATCCGCCACATCTGCTCGTTTTTGCGGCGTGTTATGCTGCGGCACACATCCAGCAGGGCCTGCGCGGTCGGATCGAAGCCGTAGCCGAGGATGTGAAGTTCCCCGTCGGCCTCCGGCTGCGCGCTCAATTCGACACCCGGGATGAGCAGTACGTCGCTCCCGTCCAGCACCTCTTCAGCCGGCTCAATGCCGGAGACGGTGTTGTGATCCGTGATGGAGATGAAATCCAGGTCAACTGCCGCGGCCTGCTCGGCGATCTCCCGCGACGGGATCCACCCGTCGCTGGCCATCGTGTGAATGTGCAAGTCTCCCTGGATCATCCGCCCTACCCCTTGTGTCAAACCTGCCCGGTCCGCCGGCTCAGAAGCAGAGCTTCTGTCCCTTCAAAGCCCGCTCGAGGGTGGGGACATCCTGCCGCCGCGTCAGGTCGTAAACCGGCCCCCGGCAAAGAACTACCCGGAACGGCGTCCGGCCGGAGCGTGCCATGGCGCCGACCGCCGCGGTCAGCTCCAGTTCGCCCCGGCGCGTGTCCGGCTCCACATCCCGACAAAAATCGAGTATGCCCGGCTTGAAGCGGTACAAATTCATGCTCACCAGCACCCGGCCGCCGCGCGCGTAGTCCTCGGGGCGCTCGGGCTTTTCCACAATGTCAACCAGTTGCCCGTCCTCATCGCACTGCACAACGGCAAAACCGCGGACCCGCTCCGGCGCGATGTTGCCGGCCGCCACCAGCTCCTCCCGCGCGAAGGCACCCAAAACGCAACCATCATCGGCGGCACGGGCCACTCTTTCCAGGGCGGCCACGGGGAACAGATTGTCCCCGTTGACCATCGTGAACTCGTCGTTGCCGATGAACTCCTCGGCGGCCAACACCGCGTCGGCCGTGCCCAGCGGTTCGGCCTGCACGGCGCAGACCACCGGGATGCCGGCGGCCTCACCGATCCGGCGGGCCGCCCGCCGAAGCTCTTCCGCCTCCGGGGCTACCACCAGGCAGATCTGACGCGCCCCGGCGCCCAGCAGCCTGTCGACGGCGTAGTCCAGGAATGGCCTTCCGTTGAGCGGCATCAGCGCCTTCAGGCCGCGCGCGGCCACCCGCGCCTTATCCTCGTCGAGTTCCGAACCGCCGGACTCATCCTGCATTCGAGTGCCCAGGCCACGCGCGAGGACCACCGCTTTGCCGGTCACCGACACGACGCTCTCCCTGCTTCCTCAGTGAGGTGTTCGCATACTATGAGGGCAGAGGTGAGCAAGCGCAAGCAGATTCGGCCTTCAGGAATCTTCGTACTTGCCCGGATAGGTCTTCCACCGGCGGTGCAGCCAGAGCCACTCCTCCGGATGGGACCGCACGACCCGCTCCAGGTCAGTGGTCAGCCGCTGCGTTATGCGGTGCACTTCGGCGTCGCGATCCCGCCCCTCCTGCGGCCACACAACGTCGTCCAAGACGATGTTGAACCGGTTCTGCTCGTCGATGCGGCGACCGTATACGAACGCCACCGGGGCCCCCGTGCGGATGGCTATTCTCGCCGCCGCCGTGGTCGTGCTGGCGGGACGCCCGAAGAACTCCACGAACCGACCGTGGCGCCGGGCGTCCTGGTCAATCAGCAGGGCCACGTTCTCCCCCCGTTCCACCAGCCGGATCATGTACCGAAGGAAGCCGTGCTTCGGCAGCATCTGCTGTCCCGTTATGCCCCTGAGTCGCTGCAGCCACTGTTCGAGGTACTCGTTGTCGAACGGGCGCCCGACGCTCCAGACCGGATAGCCGAGCAGCGAAGCTGCGGCACCCAGAATCTCCCACTGGCCCAGATGGCCCGTCACGAAGACAACGCCCGTTCCGTTGGGGGTCCCGTTCAGCTTCTCAAAGCCGTGAGTCTGAAACAGGCGATGCTCCGGCCACTTGCCGATAAACCGGGCAAAGTAAAAGCCGTCCAGCACCGTAGCCGCCAGGTGCCGATAGACTTCCTTCAACAGCCGCCTGAGTTCCTCCTCGCCGGCCTCCGGGTACGCGTCGCGCAGGTTCTCCAGCGCGTTTCTGCGGCGACGGCGCCTGTCCACCAGGTGGTAGATGGTACCCATGACTCGAGCAACGCGGCGCCCGGCCCGCCACGGAAGGGCGGTGAGCGCGCCGACGACGTTCCTGACTACGGCATACTCGAGCCAGTGGATAGCTTTCTGGAGCTGCTTCCTCACCTCAAGCACGTGCGTTTCTGGAGGAGGAGATGCCCAACACCCGGCGCAGGAACCGGCCGGTGCGGCTTCGCTCGCAGGCGGCCACTGTCTCGGGGGAACCCGCCACAACCAGTTCGCCGCCCGCCGGACCCGGTTCCGGGCCCAGGTCAATAATGTAGTCCGCGTATTTTATAACATCAAGATTGTGCTCTACCACCAGAACCGTATGTCCCTCGTCAACCAAAGTCTGGAAACAGGACAGAAGTTTCCGGATGTCGTCGAAATGCAGCCCTACCGTCGGTTCGTCGAAGAGGAACAGCAAACGGTCCTTGGTGCTTCTCGCCATGTGCGAGGCCAGCTTCAGCCGCTGGGCCTCTCCGCCGGACAGCGTGGTGGCGGGCTGGCCGATGCGTATGTAGCCCAGCCCCGTGCGGGAAAGGTACTTCAGCCGGCGAGTGATCTTGTCGTTGTCCCGGAAAAACCGCATCGCGTGGTCCGCCGTCATCTGCAGCACGTCGTAGATGGACTGCCCCTTGTACTTGATGTCCAGGATGTCCTGGCGGAACCGGCGGCCGCGGCACTTGTCGCACTGAACGTAAACGTCTGCCAGGAACTGCATGTCCACCTTGATGCTGCCGGCCCCGCTGCACTCCTCGCAGCGGCCGCCCTGCGTGTTGAACGAAAACGTCCCGGCATCGAGGTTCCGGATGCGCGCCTCGCGGGTCTGCGCGAACAGGTCACGGATGTACTTGTAGGCCTTTACGTAGGTCACCGGGTTTGATCGCGGCGTGGTGCCGATGGGGGCCTGGTCAACCAGTATGACGTCATCTATCAGATCGTCGCCCGTCAGCTCTTCGTGCTCCCCCACGGGGTCCGGATATCCGCCGGGCTTTCGCCTCTTGATCGCGCCGTAGAGCGTGTCCTGAACGAGCGAGCTTTTGCCGCTGCCGCTGACGCCGGTCACGCAGATGAACAGCCCGAGCGGGAACTCCACGTCGATGTCCTTCAGGTTGTGTTCCCGCGCGCCGCGCAGGACTATCTTCTTCCGCCCGGGCTCCCGGCGCTCCTCCGGCACGGGGATGCGCAGCTCGCCGCGCAGGTAGGCGCCGGTCACGGACTTGTCGCACTCCTTCAGCCCGTCCACCGGCCCGTCGTACACCACGCGACCGCCCTGCTCTCCCGCGCGGGGGCCCATGTCGATGACGTGCTGGGCGGCTTCGATGATCTGCCGGTCGTGCTCCACCACCAGCACCGTGTTGCCGCAGTCCCGCAGGTTGTGCAGTATGTTGATCAGGCGGTCGGCGTCCCGCGGGTGCAGCCCGATGCTCGGCTCGTCCAGAATGTAGAGCGTGTTGACCAGCGCGGAGCCGATGCTGGTGGCCAGGTTCACCCGCTGCATCTCCCCGCCGCTCAGGCTGCGGGTATGGCGGTCCAGCGTCAGGTAGCCGAGCCCTATCTCGTGCAGGCAGGCCAGCCGGTTGCGCACCTCCTTCAGCAGCAGCTCACTGACCTGCTTCTCATACTCGGTCAGCACCACCTCCTCGTGGAAGAACCGGTTGGCATCGGCGATGGTCATTGCGCTGACGTCGGCGATGCTGCGCCCGCAGACGCGCACCGACCGCGCCTCCTCGCAGAGGCGTGTCCCGTCGCAGGCCTCGCAGGTCTCATAGGCCCGGTAGCGGCTCAGCAGCACCCGCACGTGGAGCTTGTACTTCTTGCTCTCCAGCCATTCGAAGAAGTCCCAGAGCCCGTAGAAGTGCTCGGTGCCCTCGAAGACGGCCTCCCGCTGCCACGGCTCGAGTTCCTCCCACGGGACGTTGACCGGTATGCCGGCCTTCGGGGCGCCCTCGAGGAGTTGCTCCATGCACTCCTCGGTGGAGTCGGTAGTCCAGGGGGCCACCGCGCCACCGCGCAGCGTCTTGCGGGGGTCGGGCACGACGGCCTGCCGGCTGATGGTGATGGTGGCGCCGTAGCCGGAGCATTCCTCGCACGCGCCCAGCGGGCTGTTGAAGGAGAAGAGCTGCGGCGTGGGCGACGGCATCTCCCGCCCGCACTCCTCGCAAAGCAGGCGGTTGCTGAAACGCAGTGTCTCGCCGTCCACCACGTGGACGTTGCACTGTCCCTTCCCCAGCCGGTAGCAGGTTTCGACGGCCTCGATGAGGCGCTGGCGCGTGTCCGGTCCGGCCACCAGCCGGTCGGCGACCACCTCCACCTCCCCGCCGCCTTCGACGGGAATCTGGTCCTGCTCGGTGATGTCAACCACCTCGTCATCCACCATCAGGCGCACGAACCCCATCTCGCGGATGCGCTCGGCCTGCTCCTTGACGGTCAGCTTGCCGCTGAGCGTCAGCGGGAAGGTAACCAGAAACCGGGTGCCCTCGGGCAGGTCCAAGACCTCGTCGGCGATGTGCGTGGGAGTGTGGGACTCTATTTCCTGTTCGCAGTCGGGGCAGAACACGTGACCCACCCGCGCCCAGAGCAGCCGCATGTAGTCGTTCAGCTCCGTGGCGGTGCCGACCGTGGAGCGGCGGTTCTTGACCGGGTTCTTCTGCTCGATGGCGATGGCGGGGGGGATGTTCTCCACCCTGTCCACGTCCGGTTTGTCCATCCGCTCCAGGAACTGGCGGGCGTAGGCGCTGAAGGATTCCACGTAGCGGCGCTGCCCCTCGGCGTAGAGCGTGTCGAGCGCCAGGCTGGACTTACCGCTGCCGCTGACGCCCGTGACGGCGACGTACTTTCCCCGCGGCACGTCCACGTCAATGTTCTGCAGATTGTGCACCCGCACGCCGCGGGCGCGTATGGCGTTGTCGGTCGTCATGGGCGATGGGCGGCTATGGCAAGCGTAACGGGGCTGTCCCTAGTAGGCTCTGTCTGAGAAATCGGCCGTCGGACCGAGAGCGAGCGAATCGGCGGCCGGCAAGGACGCCGAAGCAGGCATGTCCCTGTGACATGTCGATGCAGGTGGACGCAGCCAGACGTCGATGCAGCCGCTCGAATCCAGGCCCGGTTTTTCAGACGGAGCCTAAACAAACTATTATATCAGACGTGCCCGCGCCCGCCATCCCAGCGGGGACAAAGAGGAACGCCGTCAACCGGAGAGAACGGCAGAGGCGAACCACAACGACACGACGACCACGACGAAAGGCTTTGACAGCCGCGCAGAACACGCAGTCCCGCCGCCATGGCCTGCGGCGCATCGCCGTCACTGCGTGAATGCCGAAGGACTTCAGAACGCGGCGCGCGGCAGGGAATGAGAACGTCCGGCGGGCGGCCGAATGCCGAAGGGACGTCGACAAAGCCCGCCGCACGGCGGGCGACAGGCAATAGCCCCGGTCGTCAGACCGGGGAAGTCGACGGCGTACACAACCGAGCCCGCCGTTCGGCGGGCGGCACTTCTGAACGGCTGAAAACGGCGAGCAGCCACACGCCTGCTGTGGCCGGGGGCAGAGCCCTACAGAATGTTCAGCCCGGACAGCGTGCCCAGCAGGCGCGGGTGCTCGAAGATCTTGACGTTGATGAGCGCGCCGGCCACGGCCGCCGCGTCCCGCAGGTCGGCCAGACGGCCCTCCTCGCTGCCCTCCCACACGTGTCGGAGCTCCTCGCGCAGGACCGCCTTCAGCTCGTTGGCCGACAGTTCGCTCAGCTTCTCTCGCAGGTGCGAGACGATCTCGCGGAACTCCTGCTGGTCCAGCCAGACCCCGCGGCATGACGGACACCAGTCGATGATCACGCCGGAGTCCCCGAACCAGGTGGACAGCAGCCGCCGGCCCTCGCACTTAGGGCAGGGACGGTCCGTGGTGATCGCGTGCGTCCGCTCGATGGCCTCGACCTCATCCTCCAGCCACCGGAGAGTCTCCCAGGAGCCCTCCCCGGACCTCGCCTCCAGCCGCTTCAGCTCCTCGCGTCCCAGCCAGATGCCCTTGCACTGCGGGCAGCCCTCGAACGAAACGCCGTGCGCCCTGTATGCGTCCAGCCCCGCGCCGCACGCAGGACAGGCGTCCCCGGTGCTCCCCGTCCGCTCGGCGCCGGGCACGGGGGGCGCGTCCACGCGGAAGTCGGTCTCGCTGCTGTCCCGGCGGACGCGCTTGTGCCAGTAGGGCAAATGCACGTTGTTGACGAAGTCCGAGAAGCCCTGCCCTTCCACCGGCATGATGGCTTCGAGTTCCCGGTTGATCAGGTCCAGCTCTCCCCCGTCCAGCCAGAACCCGCCGCAGTTGGCGCAGCGCTCCAGCACGATATCGCTCTTTCCGAGGAAACGAACCCGCTCCAGCTTGAATCCGTCGCACCGGGGGCACTCGTGCTCGCTCAAGGGGGCGCTCTCGTCTGGCTCCGTGGAGGAGAACTCGATGCTGCCTTCCACCTGGAAGGCCATCTTGTCCAGCTCCCCGGCGTCGAGCCACAGGCTGCCGCAGGCCTCGCACATGTCGTAGGATATCTGATCGTCCTGGGTGACGACGGTGTAGTTGACCATCTCGCGTTCACAGTTCAGGCACTTCATGGGGTGACCTCCGCGGGCGGCGGTTCCTTGGCCTCCGGCTCCGGCTCCATTTGCTCACGGGCGGGCTCCAACTGCACCGCAAGGAAGTAGTCCCCGGGCGCGGTCAAGTGGATTTCGCGCGACCAGTCCTGAAAGCCGGGCTCCCGAACCTCGATCAGGTGAGGACCCGCCGGCAGGTGCGCATCGAAGTACCCTCGAGGACTGAAGTTGCCCACCGGCTTACCGTCCACGAAGACCTCGGGGTAGATTCCCTGCTCAGCGGCGTCCTCGGGTTCGACCAGTGCCACCCTCAGGTCTGGCAGCGGCCCCCCGCCCAGATACGTCATTCCCCGAACCGTCGGCTCGTCCGCCTCCGGGTATGTACAGGACGTGACCGCGAGCACTATCGCGCACAATGTGAGCGGCGTCCACCCCTGCCTTCCCATGGCAACCCTCCGTTGCTGTGGAACACGAAGAATCCGGAAACGAATGTAGCGGCCTCGGACGCCGCCGTCAAGCCTGCGGGGTTGTCGTCGCCCGGACGTGCTGTATAATCCCGCCCTCTGTCTCACGTCACCTCTGGAAAGAGCGCACTAATGACCACTCCGCTGGAACGTATCGACTTCGAGGCCGTCAAGCAGCGCTTCGACGCGTACTGGAGGCGCGAACTGCCCGGGCGTCCGCTTGTGGCCATCACCGCCCCGCGGTCGGACAGCCGCCCTCCGGACTTCGAGGCGCCGGAGTCGCTGGAGGAACGCTGGACGAACATCGAATACCAGTGCAACCTGGCCCGCCACCGGACGGACAACACGCTGTACCTGGGCGAGGCGTTCCCGATGTTCCTGCCCAACATAGGGCCGGATTCCTTTGCCGCCTACCTCGGGGCGAACCTGCGTTTCGTGGACGAGAACACCTCATGGGTGGAACCGTTCGTGGAGGACCTGTCGGATTACGAGCCGACCTTCGACCGCAGCAACCGGTGGTGGCGCCACATGTGCGACCTCATCGACGCCGTCTGCGAGGTGGCGGAGGGGCGGTTCCTGGTCGGTATCCCTGACATGCACGGCGGGGGAGACGCGCTCGCGGCGATACGCCCCGGGTATCGATGCAATCGAGGAAATGTTCCATCTCCGCCGCGGTGTGTTTGCGGGACTCTCCCACCCGCTGCAGCACCCGGCTGCGGGGGGTGTTCTGAGCATCCTCCATCTCCTCGCGGCTCATGCCGCCGAGGTCCCCGTGGGAGGGGTTCAGCCACAGCACGATCTCCCCGGCGCCATAATCCAGTTCCAGCAGGCCCCCGGTGCAGTGGGCGTGAAAGGAGTAGCCCAGTTTGGTTCCCCGC
>JAWODG010000228.1:0-9699 GCA_046483385.1 Candidatus Brocadiia bacterium
AGCCGTATCGTCTCCGCCGACTACGTGAAAGGGCGGGACGATCTCCAGACGTGGGTGCCGAAGACGCCCCTCTGGTGGCTGCTTCACCACGCCACGTGGTGGCTGGAAATCCATACCGGGCTCGAAGGCGCCATCAACGTCACCTCGTGGTTCGGCTACCGGCGCCACGCCGAGTGGGCGGACGTGGTCAACCTGCACAACATCCATAGCTACTACTTCTCGCTGCTCCTGCTGCCACGCATGGAGCGACTGGCCCCGCTGGTCTGGACCCTGCACGACATGTGGGCGCTGACCGGCCACTGCGCCTACCCGATGGACTGCGAGGGCTGGCTGAGCGGCTGTGGCAATTGCCCCAACCTCGCCGGCCCGCCCAAGGTCAAGCGAGACGTCTCCCGGCTGCTCTACAGCATCCGGCGCCGTGTCTACGCGCGCTGCTCGCCCGTGCTCGTCACCCCGTCACGCTGGCTGCTCGAGCAGGTGCAGTGTGCCCCGCTCACGCAGCATTTCCGGGCGACGTGCATCCCCAACGGACTGGACACCGACGTCTTCCTGCCCACCAGAAAGCGCGCCGCGCGGGAGGCACTGGGGCTTCCGGCGGACGAGCGGCTGATCTTCTTCAGCGCCCACGTGCTGGGCGCCCGGCGGAAGGGCGGGGACCTGCTGATGGATGCGCTGCACCGCCTCCGTGAGGACGGGCTGGACAATGTGCGTCTGCTCGTCGCTGGCGGAGGCGGCGAACAGATCGAGCAGCTGGCGCCGTATCCCGTCTTCAACGTCGGCCGGGTCGAGGGGGAGGCCCTGATGGCCGTCGTCTATTCCGCAGCGGATGTCTTTGTGCTGCCCACGCGCGCCGACAACCTGCCCAATGTGCTGCTGGAGGCGCTGTCCTGCGGGACGCCCTGCGTGGCCTTCCGCGTGGGCGGGGTGCCGGAGGTCGTTCGCCCCGGGGAGACCGGCTGGCTGGCCGAACCTGAGGACCCCGAGGATCTGGCCCGATGCCTGCACGAAGCGCTGACCGACGCCGCGCGGGAACGCATGTCCGAGGTCTGCCGGTCGGTGGCCGAAGAGGAGTATGACGTGGACCTCATGCGCAGGCGCTACGTGAGCCTGTATGAGGAGGTCGTCGAAGAGCGTCTTTCGAGAGGGAGGCGCTGAATGCCCGGTCCGGACCCCCAGGGCGGCGGAGCCGAGAACTGCCGGCGCATTGTGCTCATCACAGTGGACAGCCTGCGTGCCGACGCGCCGGGGTTCTGCGGGGGGCAGTGCCGGACGCCGCACATGGACCGGCTCGCGGAGGAGAGCGTGCGCTACGCCCGGGCATTCGCCTCCGGTGCGCACACGACTCAGTCCTTCCCCGGCATACTGGGGTCGAACTACCCCACCACCGGCGGCACGGTGCAGAGTTTCGGCGAGAGGGTCAGCGTGGCCGAGTGCCTGCGAGCGGCCGGCTTCCGGACCGGGGCCATCCACTCCAACCCGCTCCTGTCCCGCCGGAAACACTACGATCGTGGCTTCGACACCTTCTGGGATTCCCTGCCGCCCTCAGATGGCGATGCGCCTCCGGCCGAACGTGGCTCGCTGTTCCGCAGGATAGGCCGGCGGCTGACCCGCAGGCTGCCGGGATTGGTGGGCATTGCGCGCAGGGTACGCAACAGGTTCAGGCGCCGCGCCATCCCTCTGGAACAACCGCACGAACCGGCGGAGGTGATCACGAGCCGCGCCGTCGATTGGCTGCGGGAGGTCGGCGACACCTTCTTCCTGTGGCTCCACTACATGGACCCCCACTGGCCCTACGGGACCCGTCTGCGGACGTTGGGCGGCGCCGAAAGGGAATCGGCACTGCGCCTGTCGGAAAAGGCGCTCAAGCACCCGGCACGCCTCACCGCCCGGGAACTGGACCGGCTGCGGGAGCTTTATGGCAAGGAAGTGGAGTACCTGGACGGCCGGCTGGGCGAGTTGTTTACCTTCATGCGGGAGGAGTCCGTGTGGAAAGAGACGGCCGTGTTGCTCACCGCCGACCACGGGGAAGCCTTCATGGAGCACGGGACGTGCTTTCACGGGGATTTGCTGTATGACGAGCTAATACACGTTCCGCTGGTGGCGAAGATCCCCGGTCTTTCGCCCGGCGAGGAACCGGGCGTCGCCTCCCTTATCGACCTCGCGCCGACGCTCTGCGAATTGGCCGGGGTGGAGGTCCCGGATGCCTTTGAGGGCGCCTCTCTGCTGTCGGGTCGAGGGCGCGAGGCGGCGTTCGCGGAGACGGCCTATCGCGTGTTCGTGTCGGAAACTCCGCGCCGTGCCGCCGTGCGCACTGCCGACTGGAAGCTCATCGTGGACGCCGAGCGGCGGGAAGAAGAGCTGTACCACGTCGCGTCCGACCCGGCCGAAGCTAACGACCTTCTGGGCGAGAACCCGAAGGAGGCGACGCGGCTGCGGAAGCTTCTGGACCGGCACCAGCGACGCACGCGCCCTCGGCCGCCGCGGCGCGAGGAGAAGGCCACCGGGCAGGAGCCGGGGACCGAGGCGGTCAAGGCGCGCCTGCGCGCGCTCGGATACATGGACGAGCTGTCCAGAGACCGGGGAGATGACACGAGATGACGTTCAATCTGTCCGGGCGACGGGCTGCAAAGAATCACTCCGCGAGGGACGGCTGAATGCGTTGCCCAACCGTAGATGAACTGCCGAAACCGGCCAACGGCCGGACCGGCTGGCCCTGGACCGAGGGCACGGACCCGCCGGACGGACCGCCCCTGCCCGGCGGCGACTGGCCTCGCATCAGCATCGTCACGCCCTCCTACAACCGGGTGGAATACCTCGAGGAGACCATCCGCTCGGTGCTCCTGCAGGGCTACCCCGACCTGGAGTACATCATCATCGACGGCGGCTCCATGGACGGCACCGTGGACGTTATCCGGAAATATGAACCGTGGTTGGCCCACTGGGTCAGCGAGCCGGACGAGTGCCAGAGCGAGGCCATCAACAAGGGGCTTCAGCGGGCCACCGGCGAAGTTCTGGGCTACATCAACACGGACGACGTTTTCACGCCCGGTGCCCTTCAGCACGTCGGGCGGACCTTCGCCGATGGAGGCGTTGACTGGCTTTCCGGGCCGGGCCGCTTGTTCGGCCCGGGGGTGGGGCCGGGCTACACGTGGCCGCGGCGCCCGTGGCGCAAGAGGTGGGAGTGGTTCGTTCGCAACCGGCTCTGCCAGCCGTCCACATTCTGGCGCCGGCGGGTTACCGAGGAGATCGGCCTCTTTGCCACCGACCTGAAGATATCCATGGACTACGACTACTGGCTGCGCATGGTGGTGGCCGGCTACAGCCTCACGTGGACTGAAGCGGTGCTGTGCCGCTTTCGCATCCATTCCGGCAGCATTACCGGGGCTTGGGGCGGCGGTTTTGCCACCGAGGACGAGACGGTCCGCGCCCGCCACGAGCACGCATTAACCGACCGGGAACAGCGGCTGGCGGCCAGAGCGCGGCGCGAGGTGCAGGCCCGCCGGTTCCGCTGGCGCGGCTGGCGGCGTGCGTGGGGAGGGCAGTGGCGCCAGTCTTTGCGGGATTTCGGCCGCACCGTGCGCACCTGCCCCCGCATGCTGCTGAGCCCGAAGACGTGGGCCGTGCCCGTGCTCGCCCTCGCTGCCGCGGTTGTCTCGCCTTTTCGACGCCACGCCGCGGGCGATGATAGCAAAGAGTCGGACACGACAGGAGGAACGGAACCATCAGGATCTTCCTGAACGCCGTGCTGCTCAATCAGGTCCCCAGCGGCGCCAACCGGCGCATGGTGGAACTGCTGAAACGGCTGCCCGAGCGGCTGCCCGACTGGGAGATCTACGCCGGCATCCAGCGCCGCTTGACGGGCGCCTTCGAGTTCCCCGGCGTCACCATCGTGCCGGTCCACTGCACGGGCAGCTACAGCGCGTGGGGCACGCTGGCGCGCGCCATGTTCCTGAAGAACGAGATAGGCCGCCTCTGCCGCGAGCGGGACATTGACCTCTGCCACCTGTTCAGCCGACCGCCGTTCCGCGTGTCCGGCGCTCTCACCCTGCTGACCATCCACGACAATCGTTACCTGCGGTTCCCGGGGCAGTACGGCTGGCTGCGGCACATTGGAGCGCGGCTGGCCCGCGGGAAGGTTCGGCGTCTGGACGGCATCATCACCGTCTCCAGGGCCATGCGGGACGAGATAGAGCGGCTCTACGGAACACGCCGCGTCTTCGTCGTGCCCAACGGGGTCTCGCCTCCGGACCGAAGCTGGGCGCCCCAAACCGCCGAGCCGTACGTCGTCAGTGTGCTGAGGCGCGAGCCACGGAAAGGGCTGGAAACGCTGCTGGCGGCCGTCGAGGGCCTCTCTGGGGTCCGCATGTTCATCATCGGATGTGATGGGACGGACCGGCCGGGCGTGCGGTTCGCCGGGCAGGTGGAGGACGCCGAACGGGAGCGCCTGCTGGCGGGCGCGACGGCGTTCGTCTTCCCGTCCTGGTACGAGGGGTTCGGCCTGCCGCCGCTGGAGGCTCAGGCGATGGGCGTGCCTGTGGTGGCCGCACGCATCCCGGCCGTGGAAGAGGTGCTCGGAGACGCCGCTCTGTACTGCCCGCCCCGTGACGCGGGCGCCCTGCGTGAGAACATCCGCCGGATCGTCACCGACGGCGAGCTGCGCCAGCGCCTCTCGGCCGAAGGCCACCGCAACGCTGCCCGCTACACCTGGGACGGCGCCGCCGACGCCCTGGGCCGCGTCTATCGCGAACTGCTGAAGCACCGCTGAACTGCGGGTAGCCCGCACACCCGCGCAACAGACGCTCGCCGAGTTGGGGTTCCTCTACGCCGGCCGGAACGGGCGCAATGTGCGTTTCTGGCCGCTGCCGATTTCCCCTGCTTCAGCGCCGTTCACAGACTTCAGCTCCCATCCGTTTTCCCCTCGCGCGAACCGTAGGACGTCCTCGCGGTCCGCCGTTCGCACCTGGAGACGTCCGTTCTCGCTGAAGCTGACCTCGGGTGCTGCGCCGTCTGACGGCGTGGGGTACAGAACGACCGCGATCGCCGTCTCCGCCGTGGGGGCCGGCCGAATGGTCGTCGTGTGCACTGGCATGGGACCGCGGTTGGCCTGCAGCTTGTTCTGCTCCACACTCACAGCAGCGTCCGCGGGGGACGGGCACACAACGTGAAGGTCCGTGGCCTCGCCGCTGACCGTCGTGCCCCGCCCGTCCCGGGTCTCTGTCGCCGGCAACGTGCTGTGCATGCGCCACGTGAACTCGGCGGGCGTGGCCGCGGCCAGGTCATCCAGCAGCACCAGATACTTTCCCTCAACCATGACCGCGTGGCGCACAAACCTTTGTAGCTCAACCACGTAGCAATCCGTCAGGTCCGACGCAAGGTAATGGAAACCCTTCCCCGAACCGAAGCGAAGATAACGGGCGCGGGCACCCTCGAACTGCCCGGACCGGTTGACCGTCACCGTGGAGTGATACGCGGTATCGTCGGCCCCTTTGCCCGGTTCGTTGACGAAGCGTTCGCCGTGTGCGACCAGCACGAACGTGCCCAGATCGCAGCTACTGTGCGAGGAATCGCTGACCCAGCCGCCGTTGTAGGCAAACCATAGATCGGGCGACTGCCAGACGGCGTGTCCGGCTTCGCGGAACAGAACCGCGTCCTGGAGTGGCGGTTTCGGCCCGGCGGGGCCGACCGGACGACGCCACAGGAACCAGAATGGGGAAGTGCTTCCACCGCTGTCCGCGGCCCAAAGCAGCAACTCGTCCCCTCCGGGGACTTTGGACTCGAACAACGCGTTGAGGTCGCTCGAAGGGCCACCGCCCGAGCCGTTCTGATCCTCGCCGGAGGACCCCTGGAACGTCCACTCGTACATGGCGTTGAAGTTGGCGTAGACTCCGTCAGGTCCGTACATGTAGGTATCCCAGTATCCCGGCAGACGCTCAGTCAGCCGATCGTAGATCCCCCTGTCGTCGCCCAGGACTCGGCTGGCCGCCATGACGAGGTAATTGCTGAATCGGGTCCCGTAGCGCCAGTACATGACCCCCTCGTGTCCTCCGCCGTCGGCCAACACGACCTCGTCCAGGAATTCCTGCGCGCGCGGCCAGGCGTGATCGAACGCGTAGCGCGCTTCCGGGAAGATATTGTAGAAAGCCAGCCCGGCGACACCGCAGCCTCCGTGCAGCACCCCGCACCAGTTGCTGACCTTGTTGGATACCCACCAGTCCCGGTAGTCCTCCACGCTCCGCAGGTAGACGCGCAGCCCCTTCTGCAGGACGGCTTGCTCCAGGTGCTCGCGCTGTTCGGGGGCCAGGTAGTCGTAGCACCAATCGTAAACCAGCGCGGTGTTGAAGCACGCGTGAGCGGTTGGCAGGTCGGCACCTTCGTTCCACTCATAGACGGTATGCCACTGGTGGGTGTCCGCGTAGCTCATCGCCTCCTGCACGGCGCGTTCGGCGTATCGCTCTTGTCCGGTGAACAGCCACGCGAAGGCGCAGGTGCTCACGACGGCGGTGGGCGGAAGGGCACGCCGCCGAACCTCCTCCGAGGTGACAACCGGCTGCTCCAGAAACCGTTCGGCCTTCGCCATCAGGCGGTCCCAGCGCTCGGCGAAAGGGGGATTCTGAAACTTTTCTTTCAGCGCCGGCAGCTCATCGGACGATAGGTAGAGGTAAGGATGCTCAAGCGAATCCATGGTCAGGACTCTCCCCGGGTTCGTTATCGGCAGGGAACGGGCTTCGTGGGCGGCCTCGGACCGCACGATTCTGCATTATAGGTGGGGGCCGGACTGCTTTCGAGCCCGCCGTGCACACCGTCCGCCTCCGCCGGGATGTCCTTCATTCCTTCCATTCTGACGGCGGGAAAACAGGCGGCTGCGACATCTCGTCCGGCTGATTCATCCGTCCCCGGCGCGAGGCACACCCTGCTTTTCCTCACCGGCGCAGCTCGTGCCGAGGCCAGCCCTGATCTCCCTCAGCCGGTAGACCCCGCACGGTGCGGCCGACCACGCAATCCAGGTAGGCCACGTGCCGCGCCGTTCCATGCCAGCAGTCGAGGGCTACAGTCACTGATTCCGCGCAGTGCCTTCCTCCCTCCGGTCAGGAAACGGGATGGACCACCACTTTCGGTTCGCCTCCCACCAGGTCAAGCACGACGCAGCCCTTTCTGCCGGGGTCTCTCCCGCCAGGTTCGCTTTGCCGACGGTAACGCCCTGAACCACGTTCAGCATCCTGTGGTCGCCTTCCTCAAGTTTCTCCATTATCCCGGGCAAAGCAGCTACCCCCAGCGACCGGATAGCCTCCAGGTCATCGTCCGCGTAGGCTTGAGCGAAGCGCTCGTCGGTCAACTGCTGCCCGCCTTCCCACCATTCCTCCACAGATGTCCTGTACCAGGGGTTGAAGTCCGGGGCCGTGACGAAGCCGGAGGTCTCCATCCACGCGATGGACAGGATGGACCTAACCGCCGTATTGCTCTCCGGCTCGGCCAGGAATTGCCGCACTATGTGGGGAACGGCCCGCGGTCCCACGGCGATTATGCGGCGGTAGGCTTCGCAATCCCTGCGGTCCACCATGGAAGAAGAGGTGAGAACTCGCGGACTGCGCACATGTTTGCGCAACGCGGGCAGGTTCTCCTTGAAGACCTGTCCAGGGTCCGGGGCATCCACGTTGCTGTAATAGGCCTTTTCAAGCCTTCTATAGGCTTCATTAATCCTCTGCGCGCCGCTTTCTGCCCGCTGCTCCGTCTCCGTCGCCGGCGGCGCCGGCACGGCGGCCTCACCCTCATCGCCCGCCTCCTCGGGCAAGCCCTCGGCAAAGTGCTCCAGCAGTTCCCATTCCCCGTCCCGCAGGATGAGCCGTGCTGCCGCCCCGCTGTACGAGTCCCTGACCGTCAGAACTAGGTGGCCCTCGTCGTCCTTCGTCAGGTCGACGAATTCGGTCTCGTATTCCCGAGCTATCAACCAGCCCCATCGGTCGCCACCCGGCACTAACTTGCCGATACTCGCCGTCGGCGGCCCCGTTGGAACCGCCCGCCCGGAATGGTAGTCGTGGAACGCCACGATGCGGTCACGCGAGCGGCTGACGTTGAACAGCCGCACGCTGCCCCCTCTTTCCCATACGAGGAACGTCTTTCCGTCATCCAGTGTAAATAACGCGAAACCCTTTGGATACGGCCATCCCGCCCCGACGAAGTACGCCCACCGGTAGGCACCGTCGCTTACAAGTTCGAGACACATGGCCTTCTGAGGGTGCGCTGGTCCGGAGATCCGCCCCCGGAACACACGTACGGTTCGGTAATCGTACCACGTCCGCCGCAGACGCACTTCGACCGTCCGGCCCGGCATCCCGTCGTCGCCGTGAATGGTCACGACGTTACCCCGGATGGGGACGAACCTCGAGGATGTCGGCGTCATCTCCAGGGGGAGGGCATATCGCTCGGGCAGTTTGGGGGTAACCTTCTGTTCCGCCCGGGTCGGCAGCGGGAGCGCCAGCAGCACCACCAGAGAACCTAAGGCTACGGCAATCGGAATGTGTTCAGGATATCTCATGTTCCTTCCTCCCTCTCCCGGTCACTGTGTCGGCCAGGCCACCGTGCGATATAGAGTCAGGTCCTGTGGCGGGTCCACACGCGTGATGAAGGTCTCGTTCTTGCTGGTGCCGACCTCCTGCCACGTCTGGCCTCCGTCGGTCGAGAGGCTCCAGACGATGTCCAGCGTGTCATAGCGGGTGACGCAATCCGGGAACGGGGCCTGGCAGGTGGTGTTTGTGATGGTCGCCTTGTCGTCCCCGGCGGTCGCCGGCGTCGCCGGGATGTCCAGGTCCTCCGGCCCGTTCCCCTTTATCTTCAGGTTGCTGCCGAACGCCTCGATGGGCTTGAGCACCATCTCCACCGATGTTTTCATCTTCGTGTCCCGCGTGAAGCAGACAGGATACATCCGGTCGTTGTCCTCATCATCCTCCACGTCCCCGTCCGGCGGCTCGGAGTTGTCCTGCCAGTGCGGGGCGTCGTAGGCGCTCCCGCTGGTATCCACGCGCACCGTGTGGAAGCTGTCACCGGAGAAGGAGACCTGCTTGAGAGCGAGCTGCTTGACGGTGACCTTCACCGTGTCGCTGCGCTGCATGCCCTTCCCGCTGATCTGGAGCGTGCAGGTCACGTCGCGCAGACTGTCGCTGGCCTCGATGCCTTCCATGAAGACCCCGCATGCAAGCTCGCTCAACTCGAACTCCGCTCCGGGCTGGAGCGGGTTGGTCTTGTCGTCCTGACCGTAGACCTTCACCTTCTGGCCGTCCCTGGTCCAGTCCAGCGTGACTGTGTCCGTCGAGGAGAAGGCCGCCTGGGGAGCGACGGAGGCCGTCATCCACAACTCCATCATGTCCGGGTCGCCTCCCGGGATTGAACTGTCTTCCAGGTCGATCGTTTCGTCCCCGTCGCTGTCGTTGTCGTTCAGGCCAACGAAAGCACCGGGGTCCTCCTCGTCCTGCTCGCCCAACGCCTGACCGCCCGGCCGGGCTTCCAGGTTGACGTCCAGGTCCACGACGGTGGCCCGGATGCGGTCTTCCATCTGGAGGCCGGCGCAGGTGGTGTCGGCCACGAAGACAAGGTCCCGCAAAGCGCTGCTGGCGTTCCGGCCCTCGACGTAGACGTTGCAGGGCAGGTCGCCCACGGGGATGTCCACGCCGCTGCTCAGCTCGTCCTCCTTGTCCGGCTCGCCCT
>JAWODG010000002.1:0-5884 GCA_046483385.1 Candidatus Brocadiia bacterium
GGACCGGCCCGCTGCCGGCGGCGCCCTCCGGCCTGGAACTGGCGCACCCCGCCAGCAACAACGTCACGCCGAGCAAAACCACCAGTCGCATCCGCATGGTCCCCCTCCTGACTATGCTCTGCCTGAAAAACCGGGCCTGGATTCGAGCGGCTGCATCGACTTCCCGCTGCGTCCGCCTGCATCGACATGTCACAGGGACATGCCTGCTTCGGCGTCCTTGCCGGCCGCCGATTCGCTCGTTCTCGGTCCGGCGGCCGATTTCTCAGACAGAGCTTAGTGAAGCCCGCCCGCCGGACGGCACCGGCGGGCGGGCTGTGTCAGTCAGCCGACAATCGCGGTCAGCGTGACGCCGTCCGGGACGGTCTCTCTGTCCACGTTGACGGTGTAGTCGTTGAAGGAGCGGGGCGCCTCGACGCCGTCTTTGCGCTCGACGCTGACCAGCTCGAACAGCTCGTGGGCGGGGGCCTCCCCCAGCTTGCTGTCGTGGGTGAAGACGTAGAGCCCCCGGCAGGCCATCATGCCGCGGCTGGCCGAGCGGTCCAGCTCCCACATGCGCCGGAGGGCCTCCCAGAAGAGGGCCAGGTCCTCGTCGCCGAAGCCGGTATCCTCGCCCAGGTGGGGGTTGTAGAAGCCCCGGCAGAGGTAGAGGCCGTAGGGGATGAGCGTCTTGCGGCCCATCTCGGTCACCTTGCCGGTGGCCTCTTTCTCGTCGCTTCCCTCGACGGCCTTCATCTTGTCCTCCGAGCGCGTGACGGCCACGCGGGTGATGGAGAGGTCGAGCGGCACGACGGGGTCAACGGAGCGGGCGAAGGTGAGCTGTAGCGGCCCGCGGACCTGCCCGCAGTTGACGCCCGTGGTCATGACGGCGCCGAAGGCGCGCACGTCGTAGAAGTTGGCGCACATCCACTGCCGGACGGTGTCCATGGTATCTTCGTCCGGCTTGTTGGTGGGCTCGATGTCTTCGGCCTCGTAGGCCCGTTCGTGCTGCTCGTTCAGGACGCCGTGGTGCTTGACGTAGATTTCCATGCCGGCCTTGCCGGCCCTGGTGGCGTCCACGAAGTTGCGGACCTTGCGCTTGAGGCAGACGTCCGTGACGAGGCCCTGCATGGTCTCGGGGTCCACGCGCGGCAGGTTGCCGGCGTCCGGGTCGCCGTTGGGGTTGCCGTCGGTGACGTCGAACAGGAGGACGAAATCGGCGCGTCGGGATGCGTCCGTGACGATATCAGCAGCGTTCATGTGAGATTCCTTTCGTTATGTGGTTGATTCAGTCGGACGAGTTCTTTGCGGCGGCGTGTTCGCGCATTTGTTGGCGGTCGGCCGCCATCTGCTGGTAGTAGCCGAGCGAGAAGAGCGCCTGGTCCTGCAGAGTCAGGGTGCGGGGGAAGCCGCTGAGGGCCTCCTGCACGTCCATCAGCCTGTTCTGCAGGGCGTGATAGGCGGGCTCGTTGTTTTTGCGCAGCTTGGCCAGATGGCTCTGGGCGTTGCGCAAGAGTGTGCCGAAGACGGTGGCCGGCGCCGAGCAGGCGGTGCCGAAGTACTTGTCCACGAGCGTGGCCTTGATGCCCGGCAGGGCGGCCCTCTGGACTTCTTCCAGCACGGCCAGCAGACGCCCGCACAGGTAGGCGGGGTCGGTGTTGTGCACGTCCAGTTCCGGACTCACGATGGGTACCTCCTTTGAGGAAGAGAGACGTTGTGATTCGAACACGAGACGCATGAGCGCCGCGCGGGGGCGGGTCATGCGGTTGTCGGTGTCGGCGCGCGCCCGCTGTACGGCGCGGTGCAGCAGCCAGGTGGGCAGCGGGCGGCCGGTGAGTGCGAATTCCAGCAGGGCGGGTATGGTCTGCGGGGCCACGTCGTTCAGTTCCCGCACGGTGGCCCCGCCCAGCGCGGTGACGCCGTGGGGGGAGTCGTCGCCGTCGGGCCCCACCATGCGCTGGGCCTCGAAGTAGTCGGCCAGGTGCCGGCGGACGCGCCCCACGGTGGTCTCCATCCAACTGCGGACGACGAGGCGGGACTGGTTGGAGGTGACGCAGAGGGCGTAGAACTCGTTGGCGTCCACGTCGTCGGGCTCCCGCCCGCGCCACGGGGCGGTCAGCAGGCGTCGCACCTCGTCCGGCGTGGGGCTGCTCAGGAAGGCCCACGGGTTGAAGTCTGTCTCCTGGCGCGTCCAGAAGACGTACGTGCCGCCGGCCGTCCAGAGCCTGTGCTCATCGGAGTCGAGCAGGTACCCGAGGGCCCGGCCGTACTTGAGGGCGCAGGCGTAACAGATGGGGGCCACCTCGGACGCCTCCAGCCCGTAGGACTCGAAGGCGTTCTCGTTGGCGGTGACCAACTGGGCGCGGTCGGGGCCGACGCGCAGTTCCACGGGGTGGCGTTTGGCGACGGGCTTCCGCTCGGAGCAGAGCAGGCACTGCCCCTCCCGATCGCTCTTCTCGGCCGCCCTGTCCTGAAGAGCCTCGAACCAGAAAGCGCGGACGGGCGGGAGCATCCAGACCTGCGTGTCTTCCACGATGAAGCCGATGAGGTCCGAAGCGCCCATGCCGTCGGGCGCCTCCCGGCGGGCCTGTTGAAGACCCTCTGTCAGGAAGCGATTGACGGCCTGCAGGGCCGGGTGCCCGGTCTCTTCCGCGCACCGGGCGACGAGTTGGCGGTAGTTCTCGTGGCGCGGCGCCGCTTTCTCGTCGCTCATCTTATCCAGACCCAGGCCGAGGACGTAGGCGGGCGTGTCCACCAGCAGGTAAGGCGGGGGCGTCCGCCCCGAGCGACGACGGTAAGGGGCGGGACTGAGCAGTGCGCCCTCGTCGCCCTCGGCCTCTATGAAACCGCGGAAGCGGCCGTCCGGCCCGAGCGATATGAGCCAGCCGATCTCCCGCGGGCGGTAGCCGGGGGGAACGAGTTGGTCCTCCACCCGGTCGTACAGTTCCACGAGTCGTGTTACAAGCATGTGTGTGCCCTCCGTTACTGGGGATGGAGTTCGCCAGGGACTTCGAGGATTCCGTCCTGGAGGCGGGCGTTGAAGAAGATGGGCTCCATGCGCTCGCCGTCTTCCTCATAGCGAACGTCGAACAGCATCCGGCCCAGGTCGGTGCTCAGGTCCACCGGCTGTTCGTCGCCCGCGGGCTCTGCGAAGTGCGCGCTGAACTCCCGGCAGCCGAGGTAGGGGCGATGGAAGCATTGCCCCCGGCTGATCCGCCGGCGGAACTGGTCGCGGTACTTGGCCGGGTGGTCGTCGCTGAGGACGTCAACACCGGCCCGGATGACGTATGCGACGTCGCGCAGCGCCAGCGTGTGACGCTGGGTGCGGTCGTCGTCGGCAAAGTAGGTCTTCTCCGGGTCGCGCGCGGTGCGCGGTGCGATCTTGGTCTTGACCTCGTTGCGCAGCAGGGAGACGCGGCGTATGGGCCGAAGGACTTCGATCTGCCGGACGCGCCACTTGAACTCGGGCTTCCAGAAGATGGCCTCCAGGACCCCGCGGGCGGCCGAGGGGGTCATCACGTCGTAGGAGACCCGCTCGACCTTCATCTCGGGGCGGGTGAAACAGGCGAAATCGCCCCAGACCTTGACGGCGACGGGCGGATAATCACTCATCGTTCGGCCTCCTTTCGCTGAAAGATACCTTCACATTCAAAGCACCAGGTCATCGGGCGAGTATCCTTTCATCCGGAGTCCGGATTCAGCCGAGTAACAGCCGTCCCAGGCAAAGAGCCCGTCGCGGACCTCGTGGCAGAGGCCGGCCTGCCGGGCACGTGCGAGGGCGTGCGGATAGAGCGCGACGGCGAACCTCTGCACCCGCCGGAACATGGTCCGGTCCAGGCGCTCCGCCTCGGCGACCTCGGCCATGAGTTCCCCGCCCTCGCCCCAATCCACCAGAACCGGTGTTGTGTGGTCGGGGATGAGCCGGTAGGCGTCGGCGGTCTGCTGGAACCTCAGTGCTCGGCGCTTTTCGATGACATCCTTCTCGTCCAGATCCGACACCACGTAGAGGCGACGGAAGTATTCCTCGTAGAGTTCGGGGTCGTGCAACCTATCCGGTCTCAAGTCGCGTGCCATGGTTTCGGTCACCGACGCTGCACGGCGATAGGCGCCCGGCGGCATGCCGCCGTCGGCGGGCCGGAAAACGACCACACGCCCGCTCTCGCGCCGTCCCTCGCGGTTGCAGCGGCCCGCGGACTGCACGATGGAGTCCAGCGGACCGAAGGCGCGGAACACCACCGGGAAGTCGATGTCCACGCCGGCCTCGATGAGCTGCGTGCTGACCACCCTGCAATTATTGCCCCCGACCAGTCGAGATGTGATCACATCCAGTTGCTCGCTCCGGTGCGCCGGGCACATGTTGGTGGACAGGTGATAGCGCCCCTCCTCCGGAAGCAGGCGGAACAGCCGGAGGGCGTCTTTCTTGGTGTTGACCACGCAGAGGGCCTGCGGGTGAGCGGCCATCTCGTCCGCGACCTCCCGCCAGGTCCTGGTCTCGTCAACGCCGGACGGCAGTTGATAGGTGACCCGCTTGAAATCGCGGAACAGGCCGGGGGCGTCGGGCGCTATCTCGCGCACGTCCGACAGCCCGTCGAAGCCCTGCCGACGGCGGAAGGCGGGCTGGGTGGCCGTGGAGAGCACGAAAGACACGCCGTAGTGCTCGACAAGCTCCCGCATGGCGTCGAGGGTCGGCCCCAGCAGCCCGGCCGGCAGCGTCTGCACCTCGTCCAGCACGACCACGCTGCGGGCGATGTTGTGGAGCTTGCGGCAGCGTGACGGCTTACGGGCGTGCAGGCTTTCGAAGAACTGCACCGACGTGGTCACGACGATGGGTGCGTCCCAGTTCTCGGCGGCCAGCTTGTTGAACGTGGTCTCCTCGTCGGGGTCGAGGCCGACGTGGTGCTCGACCACGGCGTCGTCGCCGAAGATGGCCCGGTAGACGGCGGCGTTTTGCTCGATGATGCTGGTGTAGGGGATGACGACGATGACGCGGTCGAGGCCGTGGCGGAGGGCGTGCTTGAGGGCGAAGGCCATGGCGGTGCGCGTTTTGCCGCCGCCGGTGGGGACCGTGAGGCTGAAGAAGCCCCGCGGCGCGTCCGCCGCGTCCAGCGCCGCGCGATAGACGGCGTCGCGGGCGGCGTCCAGCGGGCCGTCGGAGGACAGGCCGTCCTGTGAAGCCAGCAGGGAGTCGAACAGCTCGTCCAGCGAGAAATCGACGTCGCGGGTCCGGGTCTTGTCCTCGCTGAAGTGCCGTTCGGTGTCGAGGAAGTCGGCGTCGGTGAGGGCGCTGAACAGCATGCGGATGAAGAACTCGGTCTCGAGTTCGTCCGTGAGGAAGTCCGGCTTGCGGGCGTCGGCCGCTTCGGCGATGGACTCCTGTGCCATGCGCAGGGTCTGCTGATCCTCACGGGCGTTCTGGAGATATCCCTTGACCGCCGCGAAATCCGTCAATCCGCCGTGGTGGCCGGCGATGGGCATGGCCACCGGCGGGAGCCCCTGGAGGAACGCCCGCAAGGCCCCGGCGGCCCTGTGGTCCGGTCGGTCCCCGCCGCGGTAGTCCGGCCGGATGGAGTCCTGCCACTCGCGGGACTTTTTGCCCAGGTCGTGCCATCGGCCGGCGAGGCGGCCGAGTTCTTCTGCGCCGAATTTGCGCGCGAAACGGGCGGCCAGTTCAGCCACGTTGTCGAGGTGCTCCTCGAACGGCTGCGGCCGGCCCTGCGCGTTCGGCGAATGTGCCCACAACTCGCCCATGGTCCCGTCCCTCCCTGAAGGTAGCTGCCCCGGGAGCGGCCATTGTATCAATGCAGGTGCATAGTTCAAGCGTGGCCGGTGTGAAATGATTCGCGCCAACTTCGAGCGTGCATTAGGTGCGTACGGGCGTGGAATGCGGTGTCTATCGGAGGACGTTGGC
>JAWODG010000006.1:0-14196 GCA_046483385.1 Candidatus Brocadiia bacterium
GGCCGACGCGCTCGGGGTGCGTGTAGGCGGTGCAGGCGCCGGCAAGCGACAGCAGGCCGCCGCGCGTCTGTGGGGGCTGGTCTCCCTGGCGACGGAGGCCGGGCAGAGGTGCTTGCGGCGCGCCGATCCCCGTGTACACGAGTTCGTAGAATGGGCGGGCCTGGCGTGTGACGAGCGGCCGCTTCTGGACAACCAGGCATCCTGGTTGGTGAGCCTCCGGGCGGGGCGCG
Source organism: Candidatus Brocadiia bacterium (assembly GCA_046483385.1). Lineage (GTDB taxonomy): Bacteria > Planctomycetota > Brocadiia > SM23-32 > SM23-32 > B1Sed10-231. The sequence continues at coordinate 231 of JAWODG010000006.1, forward strand.
AGGAACCGCCGCCGCGCGGCCAGCGGGTCGCAGAAGGCGCCGTCATCCGGCTGGCGAGCCTGGCGCGGGACACGTGGGGCGGGAAGGTGGAAGCCGGCGCGGCGTTGTCGGAAGTGCGGGACGTCAAGCGGGTTCTGGCATCGGCGGGCGAAGACCTGGCCGACGCGCCCGACGACGTCATGGGCGCGCTGGAGCAACTGGGCTTTATCGGGCGGCGCGCCCGGAAAGGAGCGGCGGCGTGATTATCGATTCCGGTGAAGGTGTAGCAGTGCACATACGACGCGAGGGCGGCGACGTGCACGTGAACATAGCGGTTTCCCCCGACCCCGGCGAGGGCCAGGTGAGGGGAGTGCCCCTTCTGAGCATCGAGGGGGCGGCGGCCCTGGCCGGGGTTGACCCCCGGACGGTACGCGCATGGATCCGTCGGGGGGAGGTGGATGCGTTCCATCAGGTTGGCGCGTTTCATGGGAACGGCCGGCCGGTGCGCTACGTCGTCCGGCAACAAATTCTTGATCGAGTTCGGAGGGACAGATGACGGATGAAGCGTTGGACAGACAGGCCGCTTTGAAGCGGCGTGAGGAGATGATCGAGCAGGAGCGCAGGCAGCACAAGGCCGCGCTGCGTGAAGCCGACCGGAAACGGACGGAGGAGGCGCTGCGCCAGGCGGAGCGCATCTTCATCACCGAGACTCAGATATTGCTGACGCGGGCATACGTGCGGCGGTTGTTGGGGCGGATGCCCGGCGGCGAGTGGGGGGCCTTTGAGCGCGGGGGATACGACTACCCCGTGTGCAGCGCCCGCGAGCTCGTGCGCTTCTGCAACAATGGCGGCATGGGCGTAGACCAGATGGGACGCTTCTCGATGCAGCGTGTCCTGCGCATCGAGGACCTGAACGGCGGCCCCGGCCGCGTGTTGGGCTATGCCCCCGAGGACCTGTTGCGGCAGGGCGTCTTCGAGCCCATCAAGAGCCTGGCCGCTATCGGGTCTTGGTTCAACCGGAGCCGGCAGGAAATGCACCGGCGGCATGCCAGTGGGGCCTTCCGCCAGGGCGGCGCAGCAAAGCAGCATCACCTGGTAATGCCCCATGTCTGGGCGTGTGAGGATGGCGATCCGACGAAGCCGCCCGTCGAGCGGATCGAGCGGGCCATTCCGTTCGAGGCCCTGGTCGACCACAAGCAAGGCGAGGTGCGGATTCTGGCTATCCGCAGCCTCAAGCAGGACCCGGAGGCGCTCGCGGAGATCGAGGGCGGGCCGGGAGCGGCGGCGCCGTTCCGCCTGGTCAGGGACCGCTCGGGCCTGTGGTTCGAGACGCTGGATGGCGCCGAACAGACGGCCGTCCGGATGGAGGACCTGGCCGGCTTCGAGGTGGTCGTTGACCCGAAGGCCCGGCGCGTCCTGGAGGTGAAGGCCCTCGAGCTCGAACCGGAACCCGAGCCCGAAGATGAGGACTCCGACGAGTGACTCCCCCTCTGACAGTCCGGCGGCGGTGGTGCGGCGGTGCGCCTCCTCTCTTGAGGCCCCTGAGGCTGAATTCGCAGGGGTCGGGCAAATCCACGCACAAGCCACGCGAACGCCCCCTCTCAGCCCTGCTGCGCGTCAACAGGCAGCGTGGCGAGCGCGGGCGTGCCGCGCGTCGGATGGCGGGGAAGGAAGAACGTCACGATCCCGGCGGCCGGGCCAGGAGCCTGGCCGCCGCCCCTTCCCCGAGCGGGGATTCCGGCTCGGAAGGCAGGCTTCTCGGGCTGAATTGAGGAGGCTTTGACAGTGGAACCATCGGAACAACGCATACGGCGGATGGTCTGGGAGGCGGTTCGGGACGGGCGCATCAGCGTCCACCAGGCCGGCTTCTACGAGGCACAGGCGCGCACCGAGGGGTTCGATCTGGTGGCGCACGCGTTGGAGACGCAGGACGCTGGGAAGTTCCACCTGGCTACCAGGCGGCTGACCCCCGAAGAGGAGCGGGCGGCCCACTTGCACGGCATCGAAGAGGACCGCTTCGCGGCGGCGCTGGTCTACCTGGAGGCCGGAGAGGAGATACGCCGGCTTGCCCGGCAGAAGAGAGAGGAACAGGAGCAACACGATGGCGCGTAAATTCGAGTTCAGCATCGTAGCGAAGTTCAAGGACCTGGCCTCCCGGAAGGTCAAGCAGTTGCAGCGCGTGTTGAAGGGCGGTTTCGGGCGCGGGCTGCTGGGTGGCCTGACCGGCGGCGTGACGGGCATCCTGGGCGGGCTGGCCGGAGTCGCCACGAAGGTGGCCGGCGGCATCGTGAGCGCCTTCACGCGCGCCCTGAAGGGCGTTGTGGGGCTGTTCCGCAAGGCGGTCGGCACCATCACGGGGCTGCTGACGAAGATCGGTAAGGTGGCCGGCGTGGCGGCGGCCGGCGCGGCGGCCGCGTTCGCCGTCCTGTGGAGACAGACCGCTCGGGCCGGGGATGCCCTGGCGAAAATGAGCAAACGCACCGGCCTGGCCGTTGAGTTCCTTTCGGAGCTTGACCACGTGGCACAACTGAACGACACCAGCCTGGAGGCCGTGCAGATGGGCCTCAGGGGCCTGGGGCGCGCCGTAGAGGGGGCCGCACGAGGCTCGAAGGAATACATGGACGTCTTCCGGGCGCTGGGCGTGCCGCTGCGCGACCGCAACGGCCAGCTGCGCGAGACCGAGGACCTGTTCTGGGCCATGCTGGACGCCCTGGGCAAGGTGGAGAACCGCACCCTCCGGCTGGGCATGGCCCAGCGTGTGTTCGGTAGGTCCGGCGAGGCCATGCTTGTGCTCGTTGAGGCGGGCACCGAGGCGCTTCGCGAACAGCAGCGGGAAGCCCGCCGCCTGGGCGCAACGTGGTCGGGCAAATACGCTGCGGACGCCGAACGGGCGATGGACTCCATCACCAGGATGGGGACCGCCTGGAGGGGGCTGCGGAGGGCGTTCCTGGCGCCCTTCCTGGAGCCGGTGGCGAAGCTGCTTGAGGGCTTTGCAAAGCGCCTGGCGGCCAACCGCGACCAGGTGCGGCGGTGGGGCGAGACGGCCGCCGCGGCCTTCACAAAGGCCGCAAACGCCATCGGCCAGCGGCTGAAGACGGCGTATGATTGGCTTGTGACGCGGGATTGGTCATTGGAGGGCCTGAAGGAAGGCTTCAGCAATGCACTGGTGGCGCTCGATGCTTTCGTCCGGGCGGCCGCCGGACCGGCGAAGGAGACGCTGGTGGCGGCGTTCGAGTGGGTTGCCGCCCAGATCGAGGGCATCTTCCGGACCCTGTGGGATGTGGTGCTGAGAGACCTGCGTAGGAAGATAGGCCGGGAGCTCGGGAAGGTCGGCGGCGCGATTACCGGCCGCGCCTCCAGCATGGTGAAGGACGCGCTGGAGGAACAGGCGAAGAAAAACTACGCGAAGCATCGCCGCACCAACCCCTTCATGCCCCGCTGGGAAGATGCCTCGGAGGCGGACAAGGCCGCGGCCCGCAGAGGTGCCCGGCTGCCAATCGGGGTTAAGATGCTCACGGACGCCATGGCGGGCGCCGGGAAGGCGATGGGCGATATCGGCCTGGAGCTCCACGACAAGCCTTTGACGGAGGCCCAGAAGGCACAGCGCGCGGCCAACATCCGGTGGGAGAGTGACGAGAAAGCGGCCGGGGCAGCTGAACGCCTGCGGACGGGCCTTGACGCGCTCGGACAGGCCGCACAGGCGGCACGGCAGGGCCTGGGCGGGGCGTTCCCCGCCGCCGGGGCCGGACCCGGCACAGGCGCCGCCGGCGCCGCTGAGGGCGGCGGGCCTTTGCCCGCTGCAGGCGCGGCTGCCGGTGCGGCGGGGCAAGACGCGGCGGCACTCGACATCTTGAATTACGAGGACGTCACCTGGGGCGGCAAGGAGACGGAGGGCCGACTGAGGGGCCTTCTGAAACAGGCTCAGAAGCTCTCTGAGCAGGCGAAGCGTCTCGGGGGCGTCTTGCCGAAGGTGCTGGAGAAGACGACCGCAGAGCAAGAGAAGACGGCCGCACAGATGGCGGCTATGGTCAAGCGGATGCAGAGTATCGAGCGGCGCCTGAGCCGCCTGGCATCGGCGCGGACGGGGAGGTAGAGACGATGGCGCAGGAACGCGACAGAGGCCCGCAGGAGCGCCGCAGCGATGACGAGTGGGAACAGGACAGGCAAAGGCGCCTGCGCAAGGTAGAGCGCCGACTGCGGCGCTATGGGCGCATCCCTGAAGACGATGACCACGAGGGGGAGGAACCGCCGGCCCCGAAGCCGAAGAAGGCCGGCCGGGCGAAGGACTCCGTCCTGGCAGAGCTCGAGTATCAGATGGAGCGCGTCCGGGAGATCGGCGAGCAGATGGGCGGGAACCCCCTGGCCGCCGGCCAGGACGCCGACATCGTAGAGCGGGCCATGCGGGCCGGGCTGCAACCCCTCTGCATCATCATTGCAGCACGGGCGCAGAAGGCCGCAGACGAGGGCTGGACGTGGCCCGAATGGCGCGAGTCGCTCGTCGACGAACTGACCTTTCTGACCGAACTGGTAGACGCACTGGACGAAGCAAAGGAGGAGATTCTGGCCAGCGGCCTGTGGCCGTGGCCTGTCTGACCCTACTATATGTTGTAGGGTAGCCGCGAAACGCGCGAAAACGGCCCCGAGCCGACGCGCTATTTGTGTGTACCTGCGGGGCCGCCAGGCGAGCGGCTTTCGCGCCATATAATGAAATCGTGCCATGTCGAATCTGACAATTCAAATGCGGCAGAATAAGCCGCCGCCGGGAGTGTTACATAATATATGTTATCGGACCCATCGGCGCTTTGCTTGTTGTTCATGTGCATTTGAATCTGGAAATTTCCAGGGGTTTTGTCCGTTGGCTGCCCGGATCGGGGCGGCCAGGTGGGGTAAGCACGTACAGACTACCAGCGCGACGGCTCGGGGCCGTTTTTGCGCGTTTTACGGCTGCCCTACTACATGTTGTAGGGCATTGGCCCGCCCTGCGGGCGGGTTACCAGGGCCATAGCCCCGGCGGCAGTTCCTCCCTCACGGTTTCGAGGCCCTCGAGTACTAGTTGCAGGACCTCCAGATCTTCCTGGAGGCCCTCTATGAATTCCTGTTCGGTCACTCCGGCCGCCTGAGCGTCTATCGCCCAGCGCAGCAAGATGCCTGCAACGGGGCTGCAACCGGCCCGCAAGGCCCTTTCCTCGGGCTCTGCATCGCCGTAGAAGCCGCTTGACATCTCGTGTGTCTCGATGCCGATCTCACAAGCGCGGGCGGCCAGGTGCTCCGTCTCTTCTCGCACAGCCCGCAGCCTCTGCGCGATATACGCCTCTTTGTCCACCATAGCTGTCGGCGGTCGCTTGCGTTCGTCGCTCATTCGCGCGTCTCCTTGCGGTCAGGGCGCGTGTGATGCCGTACGTGCTGTTCAATCTTGCGGAGGCTCTCCTGGCGCTGGGCGTTCCACTCTTCGTCGCTGAGCGGGCGCCTCGGGCGGTCCTGTCGTCTCTCTGTCATGGGGTTCCTCCGCTTCCACCTATGCCCTGGCGGTGCCGAGCCTGGACAGCCGCCGTTCAATACCCTGCACCCTGCTGGTCAGACTGCTGATTCGTTTGGACGCCCCTTCGTGGGCCGATGCCGATTTTTCCAGGGTCCGAGAGAGCGCCGCGTCCATGCGCTCGATCTCCTTCGCCAGCTTCCTGGCTTCGTCCACATAGCCCTGGGCCTTCAGCATTTCCAGGACGTTCCGCTTGCGTTCGAGCAGGCCCTGCAACCGCCGGGCTTCAGCGCTCTGAGGCGCGCCCTGTGCGCCTCTGCCGCCCTCAGCCGGTGCGGCGGGCATGGCCCCGCCCAGGAAGCGGCGCAACCCTCGGGAGGCCGCGTCCTTGAACTTTGCCACTATGCTGAACGTGAAGTCACGTGCCATGTTTCAGTTCCCGTCTGCTTTGGGGTAGAGAGGTGCGTAACCGGTCTTCTGCTCGCCTTCGCGGGCGCGTTGTCGGCGGGCCTGGTCGCGGATGGTCTGCCCCGCCTCCAGATACACCAGTGCGGCGGCGAAGCGGTCTTCCGCGATGCCGTGCAGGTGCGCCGCCCGTTCCTCTTCGGGCGTCAGCCGCCTGGTGGCCAGGTCGAACTTGCCTCGATCCAGTTGACCCAGAGCCGCTTTCACCACGTCCAGGCCCTGGTCGCACGCGGCACGTTCATAGTACGCGCGTTGGTGAACGCTGATTCGCCCGCTCAGGATTGCGTTCCAGATAAGGCGCCGCGCCCGATGGGCAAGCACGTCCTCTCCGAGCTTGCGGGCGACGTGGGCCACGTAGTGCGGCTGGGCCTTCTCCGTAAGGCCCAGGGCCTTGCGGACCTCGTTGAGTTCATCGAACGTTGCCATGTTTCCCTCTGGACGCCGGGTTATTGACCGGGAATTTAGCCTTGCTGACGGGCAGCGCGGAACTGCTCGGGGCTGACGCCCAGCTTCTCGCAGAGGGCCTCTTGCCGTTGCGAGAGCGGCGCGGCGACGCGTCCGCTGTGGAGCTCAACCGCCGGCCCGATGCTGCTGTGCGCCACCAGATCGGAACCGCCGCCCTTCGCCGCCAGGAACTGCTCGGGGCTGACGCCGAGCTTTTCACAGATCATCTGTTGGCGGTCGGTCAGCCGTTCGGCGCCGGGCATGTCGGCGCTGTGCAGCGCCAGGGCTTCGTCCGGCTGGGGCTCACCGTCGCGGACGGCCAGGAACGCCTCTACGCTCACCTGGAGCATCTTGCAAAGTCTACGTTGTCGCGGGGTCAGACCTTTCATCGGCTACTCTCCTTGCAGATCGAAAGAACGGGGCCGGCACCGGCGCTGCAAGCGCAGCTGTAACCGGAGGGACTGTCCGGCCCCGGAAGAAGAAGAACGGAGGCGCGGCGGCGTCCAATGCCAACGGGCTCCTGGCCCGTGAAGACCGCGCCTCCGGGGGGGCGGCAGCAGGCACGCCCTCGCGGCGGTCCGGGCTGGGCAGCAAACGGACCGTGAGAGAGGGCGTTCGCGTGGCTCGGTCGGGCTGTCCCTTCGCCTTTCGCAGAGAAGGTGGAGGACCCGCCGGCTCGCCACCTGATAACGCCTGGCTGCCGAGAAGGAGAACGACAGCCGTTCTGGAAGCACGCTCAGTCATCCTGTTCGTCCAGTTCACACATATGGCGGATGTAGACCACGACCGGGTTGCTGGGGGCCTCCAGATCAAGCATGAACTCGATGGGGAGGGCATCCGCGAACTCCGTCACGCGGGGCTGGGAGGGGTCGCCGTCCCGGCGTGTCCAGGCGTAAAGTTGCTCCCCGTCGGACGCCTCTTCGAGGCTCGATGCCGCTGTGGAGGGCGCGTTGTAAAGCGCTTTCCCCAGGTATTCCTCCCACCAATGCCCGGTGCGCAGTTCCTCCAGGCCGCCCCACGAACAGCCGCGCGGCGGCTCGGTGAGCTCCTCCAGGCTATGGAGCTCGTATATCCCGAAGCGCCCCATAAGCCCCATCACCTGCTCGTGCCCATGATTCAGGGCGGCCACCACCTGGCGGGCCTCGTAGAACTCAACCCCGCCGATGGAAACGGGCGTCAGATGGCGCACCAGGTGTTTCAGGTAGTCGGTGCCCACGAGCTTCGTCAGGCGGCCCTCGTTGATCAGCGCGCGGTCCGGCTGAATCACGATACGCGGCCGGTTGGCCTCACGTTCGAGGTTACGGGCGGCGGCGGCCTGTGCGGCGGCCTTCTCCTGTTGTCGCGCTCTGTCTTCGATAATCTCTCTCTTGCGCCGGGCAGCAGCCCGCGCGTCCAGTCCTTCAGCGGCAGCTCTCATGCTGACCTCCTATCACCTAAAAGATGTTCAACCTCAGACTTGAATACCAGGGGCTTGAGGTGGCCGCTCGGGTGCCGGCGGCCATCGTCTACGACCTTGTGCAGCAGCCCCTCGGTCAGGTAGCGGCCGACCGTCCGCTTCGAGCGGTTCAGCAGATCGGCGGCTTCCTCCAGGTCCAGCAGCACGGCGCCGCCGCTGGCGTCGTGGCCCTCCGGCAGCGGCACCCGCAACGTAATGATTAACTCTCCCCCACGCTCTTCGGCCTCGACAGAACACTGTCCACTCTTGAAGATCATGCCGCCGCTCCTTTCGCGGCCTGAGCCGCAGCTTGAGGAACGAGCCCCACGCCGGCCAGGGCGGCCAGGAGTTCATCGGGGGCGTCCGCCAGCAGCCCATCGCGCCGGGCAACCCGGAGGGCTTCCAGGGGCTCGCCTACGGCCTCCACAGCCGCGTCAACGCCGACCGTGCCCGACCAGGTGCGTTCGGCCAGGTCGGCCAGCGCCAAGATGGCGTCCTCGACAGCCACTTGCCCGGCGGGCACGTCCTCTTCGCGCCCATCGCGCAGCTGCCGAACCCAGCGGGCCAGGTCGGACAGGTCGCCGCGTCCATTGGGCAACGCTTCCGCCCAATCCAACACGGCCCGGACGCGGGCGTCGGCGGCCTTCAGGGCACGGGCGCCGGCCGGGGTTGAGAGGCAGGCGCGACACCATGCACGCGCCGCGCGCTTCTCCCGCTCAAGCGGCTGCCGGCTGCCAATGCTGACGCCCAGGCCGTCCGCCAGGGCCACGGCCAGGTCAGCGGCAGACCAGCGCCCACGGCCCGGCTCGCCGTAGCCGTTCTCCTCAAGCTCCGTGACCTGTTTGGCGACGCCTATGGCGTCCAGGGGCTCCGATGGCGGCTCCGGCGTCGGCTCGATCTTGCCGCCCGCCCGCCGGCGCTCCTGACTCTCCAAACGGGCGTTCAGGCGGCGGACGTACTCGTCGATGTAATGCTCCTCTTCGGGCTCCTCTGCATCTTCGCCCCCCAGCCGTGCCTCGATCTGCTGGCGCACCGGCTCCGGCAGTTCGCCCTGGCCATCCGACAGCGCGGGCACCCCGGACCCTTTCCGGTCCCGTACGAGAGCGTAAGCACCCAGGGGATCGGCCTCTTCGTCGGACAGCGCACCCTTGACGCGGGCAGCGACCCCCCGCACATAGCCCCTCTGAGCCTTGCCCAGATGCTTCGCGCGCTTGTTCGACTCGTTGAAATCGCCCCAGATCGCGGCCGGCGCCTCCGGGATTTCGAAGACCTGGCCGTCGGCCGTCACGAAGATGGTGTCCGGCCGCTGAGGGTCGTATCTCACGGGCAGCTTCGCTCCCTCGAAACGGCCCAGAAACCCCTGGCCGCGCGCCGGCATGTAGCGCCGGCCATCGACTTTCAACATCCCCTGACGCATCATATAGTCCCCACGGCGCTGAAGCAGGAAGGTCAGGGTCTCGGGCCGCACCCGCTCGGGCTCAAAACCCTCGTAGAAGGCCAAAGGTCCCCTGTCCCGATGCCCGATGCCGTCCTCACGCCCGTTCCACCGCTCGATCAGCACCTCGATGACCTGTCTGTACTCCTCGAGAGTCAGGATGTCGCCCCGCGCCAGGTCGCGCTTGAGTTGCTCCGGCCGGTCCTCTGTGGAGCGCCCGACGTACGCCGGTATCAGCCTCTCGTGCCGCGCCAGACTGCTGAAAAAGCTTTCGGCCGGTTTCGCCCAACCACTATACGGCGTCGCGCTGTGGACCTGCACGCCGAGAGCGCCCAGCATGGACTGCTGTTCCAGCGGCAACCCGCCCGCGTCCTCATAGCCGTCGCGGGGATCGGCGCCGGCCGCAATCCGCTTCGCGCCATAGTCCGATCCGTTATCCCGCAGCCAGTTCTCGGGCAGGCCGAAATCCAGGATGCCGCGCCGCAGGTTCTGGGCGATGGTAGAGCTATCCGGCCGGAGCGCCAGCGACCAGGACACGATGGCCGCGCTGGCGACATCGAAGGTCACCGTCCACCAGACGCGCCGGGCCGAACAGCACCGCTTCCGGGCCTTGCCCGAGCCGCAGGGACACGGCGCGGTCGGCTCATAGCCCGACCAGCCCTGTCCCTGACCGTCGCTGACCAGCACGAGGTTGTCGCCGAGGCGATTATCCGACGTCCACCATTCGTTCGGGCTGAGGACGCTATAGTCGCGCGCGACGCGGGGGGCGCACCGCTCCTTATACGCGCGCTCGCCCTGGCGGGCGACGGTCTCCAACAGCGGGCTGACTTCGTTCTCGATGAACCGCCGGACCGCGGAATACGACGGCATCCGCGCCTGACCGCCCTCGAAGTGCGGCGCCACCACGTGCCGCCAGATTTCGGCCACGGACCGGCTGCGGCCGTTCAGGTAGGCGTCCAGGATTTTCCGTTGCAGTTCCTCCGGGATGGCGCTGTAGTCCCCGCGCCGCCCGCCGCGCCCGTCCACCAGGCCGGCCGAACCGGCCACCTCATACCGCCGCCACCATCTGTAGAACGCGGACTCGGACAGCCCGATCCCGGCTGCCACCGCCCGTTTGATGGCCGTTACATCCTTCCCGCCATTCTCGGCAATAAGCCGCTTCGCCCGCGCGATGGCCCGGAAGAGGCGCCGGGCTTTCTCCGCCTTTTCTTCAAGCCCCATGTCTTCGAGGGCACCGAAGTTCAGGTGCCCATCCGTAACAGGCACCCACCCCGCCACCTCAGAGGACGCGCGGGCGGCCAGGGCCTTCTCGGAGGCCGGCGCGGGAGCGGGGCCGGCGTCCGCTGTGGGGACAGGTGGGCTGCCCTGACCGCCCTTTTTAGCCTTCAGTTTCTCGCGGGCTGCCGCCGGCAGGTCCGCCGCGACATATCCCCAGATCGGCTGTCCGTTCGATGAATGCTCGCCGATCTGAACCCGGCGCCACCCGTCCCCTCGGACGTGGCGTCGCAGAGTCCTGGGGCTGTCGAAGTCCACAACTTCCAGCACCTCTTCTTGACTGAGTAACCGCATCGCCATGCCTCGCCTCAGTGGCTCCACAAAACACTACCGATTCTGCCGATTTGCCTCCCGCACGGCATCCCACAACCGATCCATGTCCTGCCGCAGGTCCTCCAGCGCCAAGTAAGCCCGCCCCAGGCCCCCGGCGGCTACAGCAACATGGCCCGGCAGCCGCTGCGTCAATAGGTAATAGTGCGGCGCCGCGCCTTTAGCCTGGCGCAACTCAGCGGCCAAAGGACCGGCGCCCTCAAGCTCGCCCAGCGCCGTCTGGAGCGCACGCTGAACAGAGACCCTCACGTCGTCCAGATTACCCATCACCTCTGCCAGTTCGTCCGGCATCTTGTCCTTCATCCGTACACCCCCGCTCAGAAAGAACCCGATCTACGGCCTCGGCCAAACGCCGCCGGACGCGCGCCGAAACGCGCACCCGACCGCGAAGCACCCGGTTTACCCAGCTGATGGAACAACCGTAAGCGGCTACCAGGTCCCTGGTCGAGACCAAATGTCGGAAGACAACCGCCCGGAGTTCTGGTAAAGTAGGTGCGCTTTTGTCCGGGGCCACGTTCATAGCTGAAACCCAGACTCGCGCAGTGCGCAAGAGATGTACACGCTAACCTCGACAAAGGGACTCACAAGGTGGATACCCCCTCAGAACGACTCGCAGAGGCCATGTGCGGTCTGCCATACGCCCAGAAGGAAATTGCGGAAACCCTCGGCTTTGCGGAGTCCCACCTCTCGGCTGTCAAGAATGGCCGCCGCCCTCTCACTGAGAAGGCGGCTAAGCTCTTTGAACTCACCTACGGCATCCGCGCTGAATGGCTTCTCACAGGCGAAGAACCCATGCTTACTTATGATCCCGCACCGGCCACCACCACAACCGCCGCCCCCTCGGCTGTCGCGGACGTAAAAGTAGAGAAAGTTTACAAGTGTGGTGATTGCTTCGGCATCGTAGAGGTGGGGGCCAAGCGGTGCCGACACTGCGGCGCCAGGCTGCGTTGGCCGCATGATACAGAAAACGGACCGGACCGGGATTGAACCGGCTGTAGCCGGCGGAAATCGCCTATCACGTAGTTGACAACCCCCTCCCCCGCCGTGCTACAATACTGGTGCTTCAGTGGTGGATCGTGTGGTCGGCACCAGCCGAGCATATGGTCGTGCGGGGCAGCTGGCATCGCCACCGGCTGCCCCGTTTTGCTTTGCCCCCACCAGGCCGCGCCGATCCCCGACGCCTGGCCCCGACCAGGCCCCGCCAGTTGAGAAAAGCTCCGATCTGGGAATTGTCCCGCCGAAATCCCTCGACTGACAGATATGGCACCCCCGGAATCGGCAGTTGCGGCATATCTCGGCTTTAGGGCACCCTGAAATCCCACACCCAAAAACTTAAAGGGTGCAGGCGCAATGTCCACCTGTCCGCACCCTGCCTGTATAGTATGCCGTCAGCCACCAGGCCCTCTGCACACAACCTGCAAAGCCCCTGAAACCCACGTGCAGGCCCCTCTCAACTCGCAAGGTTTTTCCAGGGGTTTATAGAGGCCCCTTGTTGCCCTATCCCCGCCGCCAGCCGCCCCTTACAACTAACGGACACCTTTCCAGTTCCATCTGCCCCCCTTTATCACCGCTACGCTCCTTGCCCAAGATGTCGCTCGCCCGGGGCGCCACGGGCCCACATAACGGTGCCCTACCGCGGCTTGGTCGGGCCGCCGTCTGGACTCCACTGCGCCCGCGCAGCAGATACGGCGGGACGCCTTCCCGCTAACCGGCCGGCCGCGACCGGGCGGGAGGATTGACCAGCGACCATGTTCAGTTGTCGTCGGCGGCGCGTCGGCGGGTCGTCCTCCGGGCGTCGGGGGAAGGTGCCGGATGGGCACCAGTTCGCCGGCCTCCCCCCTGCTCAGGCGGGCCGGGGATTGCGCGGAGAAACCGGACCCTCTGCGCGGTGCTTCGGCCGCCGCCGTATGGCGAGTGCGCGCGCGTTTTGCCGGACTGACCGGAGTATGGCAATTCGCGTGGAAAAGGCTGGCGTTCTGAGCAGAATAGTCTATTTCTGGAGGGGCTCTCCCGATTGCCTGGTCTCACTGCGCATATCCTATGCTTTACGCTGGCAACGAGAGCGCCTATAGTGCGCGCACTCGGTGATCCTCTGGAGTGCGCGCACCGCTCGAACATCTACAGTACGCGGACTGCCCGAAACCCGCGCCGTGCGGGTGGGGCCGGAATGCAACATCGGGAAGCCACAGCAGCATGCCGAAGCGACACTTTGCGCCGTCGGAGTATCACCTGCACCTGATGGAGAAGACCGAACGCGAGTTTGCGTGGGATGGGCAGGACTTTGAAAACTGGCAGGCCGGTTTGCGGCGCCGGTTCAAGGAATTGCTCGGAGGCTTTCCCGCCGAACAGAGCCCGCTGCACATCGAGGAGACGGAACACGTCGAGTGCGAAGGATTCACGCGCGTGAGGCTGGTGTTCCGGGCGGAGGACCACGCCGACGTGCCGGCCTACCTGCTGGTCCCGGAGGGGCGGGAGCTGCCGCGGCCCGCGATGATCTGCCTGCAGGGGCACGCGCCCGGCATGCACATCTCCGTCGGTGTCACCCACGACGAGCACGAGCGCGACCTGGTGGCGGGTGACCGCGACTTCGCTCTTCAAGCTGTTCGGGAGGGGTTCGTGGCTCTGGCGGTGGAGCAACGATGTTTCGGAGAGCGCGCGGAGACGAACCAGGAGATGCGCTGGGACCACCCCTGCCTGGACGCCGTCTTTCACGCCCTGATTCTGGGACAGACGCTGATCGGCGAACGCGTGCGCGATGTCTGCCGGGCGGTGGACCTGCTGGAGCAGCGACCGGAGGTGGACGCCGACCACATCGCGTGCATGGGGAACTCCGGCGGGGGCAAAGTATCGTTCTACGCCGCCTGCGTGGAGCCCCGCATCGAGTTGGCGGTGGCCTCCTGCACATTCGCGCAATATGCTGACTCGAGCATGCGGTTTCGCCACTGCGGGGACACCTACATCCCCGGTATCCTGAAGGTGGCCGAGATGGGAGAGATAGGCGGGCTTATCGTCCCGAGGAACCTGATTATCGTTTCGGGCGAACACGACGCCATCTTCCCCGTGGAGTCTGCCCGGGCGGGATTCCGGCAGACTCCACGGGGAAGATGGCGTCGTGTTCGCCCGAAAC
>JAWODG010000091.1:0-13414 GCA_046483385.1 Candidatus Brocadiia bacterium
CCCAAGTCCGTCCAGAAGCACCAGGATTACCTTCATATTGCCGTACAGTCACATTAAGCCGTTTTCAGCCGGCACTTAAGACGGGTTTGACGATTTGCCCGCCCGGCACCGGTCCCTTCCGACCTCGTCGAAATTGTCCTTGTACTTCGTCAGATAGTGGTAGTTATAGGCATAACCGCTGGTTGGTCCCAGGGCTCTGGGCAGGAAGTCGTCCCCTTTGCGGAAAGACGGGCACTGCCAGATGTCGCGTTCATCCGCCACGTAGCGCGAAAGGAAACCACGGTGGAAGTCGACTGGTTCGTCGGGACCCGCGTAGTGGCCGAAGAACTGGGCGCCGGTGTGGTCGGCCATCGGCGGCAGCCGGCTCTCGTGATCGGACCCGTACATGCGCACGGCCCAACCGATGTTCTTCAGACGGCTGCGGCAATCAATGTCGCGGGCGCGCCGACGGGCCATGACGGCCGCCGGCATCAGCATGGACGCCAGAATCGCGATGACGGCGATGACGACGACGAGCTCGATCAGCGTGAAAGCACGGCGGAACATGACGTCACCTCTCGGAGCATGAGACACTCCCCGGGGTGGAAAGGCGGGAGCCATCGCAGAGCAAGCATACACACGGCCGTGGTCACAAACAAAAAACCCGATGCCGCCGGCATCGGGTGAAATTCGGCTGGGCAGACGTGGAACTCGCATCTGCGCCGCTTCTCTCAAACCCGAAGATAAGCAGCAAGCGTCGGCGAGTCCGTCTTCTGACTTCCGGTCATCGCCGTCGGTCCGGCCTTCCCATCCGCCCGTGGCGGACAGTGGCGCTCATGGGACCTTGGCTACCGGTCACAGCGGCGGGTCCGTAACGGATTTGCACCGTTTTCCCGGGTCCCACACGGGACCCGAAACTCGCCAACTATCTGAACAATACCATACACGGCAGCCGAGCGCAACCACCACGGCGATGGGCGGTCAGGAGCATTGGCCCCTGCGCGTCGTTCTCCGTGCTCTCCGTGCCTCGGTGGTTCCGGCCGCCGTTGCGTGGTTTCCGCCGTAGTTAGCTTCAGCGGGGCGCCGCGGGAATCACATCGCCAGAATCTCATCCATCGACTCGCTCAGCCGGTCCAGCTCTTCAGAACCGAGCCCGAAGAACTCCGCAACGGTCGGTCCGTCGTAACCCACCTCACGCAGGCCTTCCATTACGGCCGGGTAGTTCACGTCCCCCTCCAGCAGCGGGCAGAAGCCCTCCAGCGTGCCGACCGAGCGCTTGAAGTCCTTGAAGTGGACGGCGCAGATGCGCTCCCGGAGGATGCGTATCCAGTCCTCGGCGTATCCGAACAGTATCATGTTCCCGACGTCGAGGTAGGAGCCGACGCGCGCGCAGTCGAAGCTGTCGATGAAGTCGCGCATCTCGGTGGGGGAAAGCAAGACGCGATTCCAGACGTTCTCGATACCCAGCGTAACGCCAGCTTCTTCGGCGGTGGGAATACACCGGGTGATGCCGATCCGCATCCGCTCCATGGCCACGTCGTAGGGCACGTGGTCGCCGGTCTCCTCGTCGAGTGGTGCGAGCGTGCCCGGCACAACCAGAAGCGCCTCCACTCCAAGCCAGGAGGCTGCGCGGAGGCTCTGCTGCACCAGTTCCACGCCCCGCTGCCGCACCTCCTCATCCTCGGCCGTCATGGGGTATTGCCAGCCCAGCCCGCTGGCCAGGCTGGTTACCGTCAGACCGGCGCTTTCTGCGGTCTCCACCAGGGCGCGACAGTCGTCTTCGGTGCTGTCCGGGGTCACCAGACCGGCCTCCCCGATGGCCAGCTCGATGCCTTCGAAACCGTGCTCCCGCGCCTCCCCGAACAGTTCCTCGGCGGGCCGCGACTCGTTATCCTTCAAAGCCCAGATACTCAGTCCTTTGAGCATAGCGGCTTGCCTCCCATCGAAAAGGAAGGGCGACCGGACCGGTTGGTCGGCCGCCCTTCGGTAGAAGCCTCGGCTGGGTTACTTACAGGTTCAGACCTTCGCTGCGGAGCACGCCCATCTCGGTCTCCGCCTCGAGGCCGGCGGCTCCCAGCGCCTCGGCCGCGGCGCGTCGCAGAGCCTGGTCCTCTCCGGCCAGCGCGTCCATCAGGGCTTCCTCTGCCGTCTGTGGCGGCACGGAAAGGGTGCGCCGCATAATGGCAGCCATAGCCTCGCACGCGGCGATCTTGAGCTCCTGCGTGCTGCCGGAGGCGACGATGCTGCCCAGCGGCTTGAGGGACTCGCCGGTGCCGAAGGACGCCAGAGCGTCGATCACTCCCGCCGTCACCTCGTCGCTGTAGCCGCGAAGCGCCTGGACGAGCGGCGGCTCCAGCACGGCCAGCGGGTAGGCCGTGTCGGCGGGGTCAACCTCGTTGGTCGCCGCTACGGCCTTCAGCACCACGGTTTCCTCTTCGTCGGTGAAAGCGGAGCGGCTCTCCGAGAGCACATCCTGGATGATCGGTTCCAGCTTCTCCAGCCGAATGTCGTCCGCGGTCATCACCTGACCCACACCTTCGTAGTCCGCCACGTCGGCGGCCGTCTCGCCCGGGCCCATCACCACGTAGAGCGGGAGACCCTTCGTGCGGGGATCGCTCTTCAGCATCTCCAGCACGCGGCCGAACAGCAGGTCCGGAAGGTTGCCGGTAAGGAAGATCGCGTCAACGGAAGGCTCCAGGTAGAGTGCGGACTCGATGCTGCCCTCATGGGCGCGTGTCTCGACCGTCCCCACGCCCTGGTCCCTCAGAATGCCGGCCAGGCTGTTGCGGGTCTGGAAGTCATTGATGACGACCAGAGCACGGCGCTGGGCCGCCGCCTGAAGCGCCGCGGCCAGCACGTCCATGGTCTGGTCCGCCGGACCGCATGTTCCGTCCGGGCAGGATGCCGTCAGGACGATCGCGGCATTGTAGCGCACGTCCCTGTCGCCGGAGTTCATTGCCGCCACCAGCGCCTCGGCGGTCTCCGCCTGCGGCACCTGGCGAGTGGCGGCCAGCTTCGTCCCGAGGGCCTTGACCAGGTACAGCGCCGCTGGGCCGCTCTCGGCGTCCAGGGCCAGCTCAAGCGCGCCGGCCACGGTGGGCGTGTCCAGCATCCGCAGCACGACAGGAACCTGGAGGCCGAACTTCTCGGCGCGTTCGGCCGCGTCTTGCTGTGTCTGCTCGGTCAGGTCACGGCCCCCGAACCGGAACTCGGCCGTCCTGAAGTACTCGCAGAGCGCCATCTGCCTGACCAGCGCGGCGGCCAGCAGGCTGCGCAGTTCCGCGTCGCCCGGGGCAACCGCCAGGCCGTCCAGGGCCAGTTCGGTGGCCATGCGCTGGTAGTACAGGTAGTTGGGCACCATTTCGTAGGTGAGTTTCTCGGGCAAGCTCTCGCCCTCGGCATTCCACTGCCAGATGTCGGCGCTTGTGCCGAAGGTGTAACCCACCCTGGCGCTATCTTCGAAGAAGTAAGCCAGCCCGAACTCCATGTACTGCGTCACAACCGAGTCGAGCTCGGCCGGCTGCATCCCGGATATCTGTTCAATGGCCTCGGCGGCGGCGTCAGCGGCGGCGCCGTTCTGCGCGACCGCCATCAGCACGGGAAGGGCACGGGGGTCGCCCAACTGACCGAGCACTCCCGCGATGCGCGTCCTTAGCAGGGAGTCGTCGGTATTGGCGAGGGCCTCGATGAGCGGCAGGCAGGCGTCGCGCTGCATGGTGCCCAGCAGCCCGACGGCGCGGCCGACCACGTGCTGTCTCTCGGGGTCGGTCTCCTCCAGCAACGGCAGCACGTACGGGACTGCATAGGGGCCGTGGCCTTTGAGGGTAACCTGGGCCCTGCCGTAGGTCTGGGCGTTCTCCGAGGCGAGGTCTTCGACGAGCTGCTCCGGGTTCTCTACGTCGCGCTTCGCCTCCCGTCCCGCGCGCATCATCAGGTCGAGCAGTTCTTCGGCCTGGGGGCCGAGTTCGCCCTTCTCCTTCATCTCGAACATGACTCCCAGGTCGGCCATGCCGCGCATTCTGCGCGCTGCCTGCATGCCGGGCTCCATGGCAAGGAGCCTGTCGAAGGTCTTCTGCGCCTGCTCGTACTCGCCTGTCCTGTACTCGGTCATGCCCTGTTTGAACAGGTCGAGGATATCCTGGTCCTCGGGCTGCCCGGCGCTGGCGACGCCGACGCACGCCATCAGAAGCACGACCGCAACCGTCAACGCCGTTCCCCACCGCTTAGCACGCGTGCACATGTGTGACTCCTTATCGAAATGGCGGGCGAAAGTTCCCTTCCAGTCTCGTCCGGTTCGTGTCCGGGCGGGACGACCCGCATCGCCCCACCTACAGGTAATCCTTCTCCGGTTCCACAAGGTCCGCGTACGTCTCGCGGCGCCGAATCACGCGGCACGTCTCTCCCTCAACCAGCAACTCGGGCGGCCGCGGTCGGCTGTTGTAATTCGAACTCATTGTAAAGCCATACGCCCCGGCGTCAAAAACCGCAAGCACCTCGCCCTCTCGGACCGGCGGCAAGGGCCGCTCCAGGGCCAGGAAATCGCCGGTCTCGCACACCGGCCCCACAACATCGACGGTCTCAGTCGCCAGATTTTCGGGGACTTTCTCCCCGGGTTTCAACACCGGAGGCATCCCCTCCGGACTGCGCACCGGCCAAATCCTGTGAAACGCCTCGTACAGGGTCGGCCGGACCAAGTCGTTCATCGCCGCGTCGCACACCAGGAAGCGCTTGCCGTATTCGTTCTCCTTGCGGTAAATGACCCGCGTCAGCAGCACTCCGCTTTTACCAGCAATGTACCGACCGGGCTCAATGATAACGACACAGTTCAGTTTTTCAAGATAAGAATCCAACGCCTCCGCGTAAGTCTCCGGCCCGATCACGTCCTCTCCAGTATAGGAGACGCAGTAGCCGCCGCCGATGTTGACGTGGTCCAGGCGGCACCCGGCCTGCCGCAGCCTCTCGTAGAGACCGACCAGTTTCTCCAGCGCCTCCTCATAGGGCTCGGTGGAGTAGATGGGTGAACCCAGATGCAGGTGCAGGCCCCGCACCTCCACCCCGCCCCACTCACGGGCGGCGGGGGCCAACTGCTCCGTTTCGCCCATACCTATACCAAATTTCGTCTCCCCTTTGCCAGTCGTCGTCTTCTCGTGGGCTCGGGCGTCCACGTCCGGGTTGACGCGCAGAGCCACGCGGGCGGTCGTTCCCAGCCGCTCGGCCACGGTGTTGATGCGCTCCAGCTCCGGGCGGGATTCCACGTCGAACATGAAGACGCCCTCCCGCAGGGCGAACTCGATCTCCTCGGCCGTCTTGCCCACCCCGGCGAAGACGACCTTGCGCGCGTCGGCTCCCGCGGCGAGCACCCGGTACAACTCCCCGCCGCTGACGATATCGAAACCGCTGCCCTCCCGCGCCAGCAGTTCGAGGATCGAGAGATTGCCGCAGGATTTCACGGAGAAGCACACAAGGGGGTCCCAATCGCCGAACGCGTCGCGGATACGCCGGAACCTCTCTCGGAAGCATCCGGCGCTGTACACGTAACACGGCGTGCCGTGTTCCCCGGCGATTCGTTCGGCGGCAACGTCCTCGCAGTGGAGTTCCCCTTCCCGGTATCCGAAAGGACCTTCGTCGGCCAAAAAAGCTACCTCCTCGTGGACTCGGTCCGCCTCAGAAAAATGCACGCGAGAGCCCCAAGGATACAGGATTGACCCCCGAAGTCAACCTGAGCCGTATCGAGGCGGCACCGCCGAGGCTCCCAAACTGCGCGGCAACACAGGGCAGCCCGGCCGGGTCATGAGGATTGTGCCCGTGCGAAAAGCCGGAGCGCCTCGCCCAGGTGCTTCACCTCGTGCAGCCTGCCGCCGAATCGCGCCGCCGCCTCCGCGTTGCCGGAGGGGATTACCGCACGGGCGAAGCCGAGCTTCTCCGCTTCCTTCAGCCGGTCCCCCATGCGGCTCACGGCGCGGACCTCGCCGCCCAGTCCCACCTCCCCGATGGCCACGGCGTCCGGGAAAAACGGCCTGTCCTGGAAGCTGGACGCCAGCGCCAGCACGAGCGGCAGGTCGGCCGCCGGTTCCTGCACCCGGATGCCGCCGGCAACGTTCACGAACGCGTCACACCCGCCCATCTTCAGCCCCGCCCTGCGCTCCAGAACGGACAGAAGCATGCTGAACCGCCGATAGTCCACCCCGGTCACCTTCCGCTCAGGTGTCCCGTAGTTGCTCGGCCCAACTAACGCCTGAATCTCCACCAGCAGCGCACGGCTGCCCTCCATCGTCGGCATCACCACCGAGCCGCTGGCCTCCGTGTCCCGCTCCGCCAGGAACAGCTCGCTCGGGTTCCCCACCTCCCGCAGACCGTCGCCGGTCATCTCGAAGACGCCTATCTCGTTGATGGCCCCAAAGCGGTTTTTCGCCGCCCGCAGAATGCGCAGGGACTGGAACCGTTCACTCTCGAAGTAGAGGACCGTGTCCACCAGGTGCTCCAGCGCGCGGGGACCGGCGATGTTGCCCTGCTTGGTCACGTGCCCCACCAGAAAGAGCGCGCAGCCGTCGTGCTTACACGCCTCCGTTAGCGCCGTGGCGCAGGTGGAGACCTGGCGCAGGCTGCCCGCCGGGGAATCCAACTCGCCGGCGGCCACTCGCTGGATGCTGTCCACCACGACCACAGCCGGCGTCTCTGCCGCCAGCAGGCCGAGGATGCTCTCCAGGGACGCCTCGGCGGAAACGCTCAGGGACGATTCCCCCAGCCCGATGCGCTCGGCGCGCATCTTCACCTGCTCGAGCGACTCCTCGCAGCTCACGTAGAGGCAGGGCACCCGCTGCTCCGCCAGCCGGCCCAGCGCCTGCAGAAGCACGGTCGATTTGCCCACACCGGGGTCCCCACCAAGCAATATCGCGCTGCCCGGCAGGATGCCGCCGCCCAGCACGCGGTCAAGCTCCGGCATGCCGGTCGCCACGCGCACGCCGCTGTTCACTCCTATGGTGTCCAGACTGGCCACCGTGGCGGGACCGTCCGGCGTTGCCCTCTCTTTGCCGCTCGCCCGGGTCTCTTCCAGGCTGTCCCATTCGTGGCACTGAGGGCAGCGCCCACTCCAGCGGTAAAACGTCGCGCCGCACTCCGAGCAGACGAACGTCGTCTTATCTTTCGCCACCGTGGCTCCTTCCCGTTAGCTCAGCCCATCGATGCCGTTGCCTCGTCCAACGATAGCTCCACCAGCCCCACTGCCGTGTCCGCCGCGCCGTAGTAGATTTGCAGCACGTCGTCCCGACGCACGATGCCCGTAGGAAAGACCACCGACGGCACGAAGCCCTCCCGCTCGAAGTCTGCCTCCGGGGTCAGGATGGGTTCATCGGCGCGATAAAGCACCTTGCCGGGGTCATCTCGGTCGAGCAGC
The DNA here is from genome assembly GCA_046483385.1 of Candidatus Brocadiia bacterium. Lineage (GTDB taxonomy): Bacteria > Planctomycetota > Brocadiia > SM23-32 > SM23-32 > B1Sed10-231. The sequence continues at coordinate 7,373 of JAWODG010000091.1, forward strand.
AGCAGGCCGGCCGAATACGTGCCGACGACGCCGGGCTCCGGGGAGGGTGCCATACCGTGGTAGACCTCCAGCCAGCCCCGTTCTGTGGCGATGGGCGGCGGGCCCGCGCCGATGCGGCCGGTCTCCCATGGGGCCGACCCCGCGTGCAGCGGCTCGTGCCCGCCCCAGTGGATGAGGTCCGGCGAGCGGGCCAGCCACATGCCCGGCGCGGAGAAGTGCATGCGCGGGTTCGGCCGGTGTAAGGCCACGTACTCACCGTCCATGCGCTCGGGAAACAGCACCACGTCTTTGTTCTCCGGCGGGAAGATGATGCCGTGCCGCTCGAACGTGGCAAAGTCCTCGGTGGACGCCAGCGCCGTGGCCGCGCCGTGTTCGGAGACCGCGACGTAGGTGAAGTGGAACCGCCCGTCCATGAATACGATGCGAGGGTCCTCGACGCCGTACTGCTCCCACTCGGCCCTCGGCACAAACCGGCCGACCTCCTCCGCCACTTCCCGCCCGGCGGGACAACGGTACACGCGCAGGTGCGATACGGAGGTGAGCCGCAGCCTCCGGTCGGCTTTCACCAGCACAACTCGCGGGTCCTCTGGCTCGACCGCATCCTCCGGCAGCCAATCCGCGACCAGACCGTCCACCGGGTCCCAGCGAGGCAGTGCCACGCCTCCCTCCCGTTCCGCGGCGGGCGCTTCGGCCACGCGCGCCATCAGCAGGACGTCACCGCCCGCCTCCGCGGCGCCGGGATTGAAAACACCCAGCACCTCGAAGTCAGGTCGTGAGGGCTCCACGTCCTCCGGGCGAAGCAGACACGCGTTGTGCAGTCTCCTCAACGTCATCATCTGCCCCTTCCGGATTGGGCCAGCCGGTCCGCCTCCAGAGCCACCTCGAGCGAGCGTCGGCCGTTCTCCTCCGTTATCACGCGCTCGTGACTCCGGTCGCGTGTCCACGCGACCTGGTCGCGGATCAGCAGGCGTAGCAGCTCACCGTACCGGTGCATCTTTTCCTGTCCGGCCCCGCAGGTCATCTCGAACAACTGGTAGACGTCAAGGTCCTTGTGGCGCCCCTGACAGCGCCTGTCCTTGGGGCCGTAGCCCGCGCTGACGTCCAGTCGAGAGTTGGGGAAGAGCTCGCAGAGCCGGCGCGTGTCCGCCTCGTCGGCGATGGCATGGATGCGGGCCGTTGTCGGCACCCAGCCGTGGAGTGTCACGTCGCCGCGCTCGAAAACCAACCTCAGTTCCTGCCGGTCAAGCCGGTGCGGCTGGTGGAAGCCGTGGTAGAAGTTGACCAACTGCCCGCCCTCGTAGCGCACCGTGCACTGGACCTCTTCCTCGATGTCCGCGCCGGGGCGCAGGGAACGCTGGGCGGCAACGACCTTCCCGCTCCCCAACCACCCTTCGAAAAGGTCGAAGAAGTGCACGCCGTGCTCGACGAAGATGCCCCCGCTCTTCTCCCGGTCCCAGAACCAGTGCCCCGGGGGCAGGCTCTCGTCGGCGGCGTAGTTCTCGAAGTAGCCGTGCAGCGGCTTGCCGAGCGCCTTCGACTCTATGAGCCTGCGCACTGCCTCGAACAGGGGGTTGTAGCGCTGCATCAGGTTGGCCACCACCAGCAGGTCGCGCTCGCGGGCCGCCTGGATCATCTCGTCGGCCTGCTCGAGCGTCATCGCGAAGGGCTTCTCGCAGATGACGTGGCGCCCGGCCTCCAGCGCCTGCATGGCCTGCGGATGGTGCAAAAACGGCGGCGTGGCCACATAGACAAGGTCCACGTCCGCCCGGGTCAGCATCTCTTCCATGGTGCCGAAGTCGGGCACATCGAAACGAGCGCTCGCCGCCTCCGCCGGCTCCGGGAAAGTCCCCGCCATACCCACAAGTTCCACTCCCGGCACCTGCGTGAACTGCTGGAGCGCGAACAGGGCGAACCCGCCGCAGCCGACGACACCGACTTTCAGCGGTTCTTCTGCCATATGTTTCCCTCAGGCCTGGGGCCGGGTGCGGCCATTTGAACGGCACACGGACCAGCACGGACTGACACGGACGTAACGGCCGACCGGGGCGTTCGGGCCGCCGTTAACTAACAACTACCAAACTATCAACTCGATGCCCTCCGCAGTAGTGCTTTCACTTCGTCCATCGTCGGTATGCCCGCGCGGCCGCCGAGCTTACGGCATTTGAGCGCGGCCGTGGCGGCCGCCACGCGCATGCTGCGCTTCAGCGTCCAGCCCTTCGCGACGCCCAGCGCAAACGCCCCGTGGTACACGTCGCCGCAGCCGGTTGTATCCACCACCTCGGCGGCAAAGGCCGGCTGGTGCACGACACCTTCGGCCGAGACGCCAACCGAGCCATCCGTCCCGGCGGTCACGACGGCGGCCGCTCCGCCGTGCGATCCCACCTCGTCGTATAGGGCCCGGGCGCCCTCGTCGGCCCCCTCAACCCCGTAACGTTGCTGCACGAATTCCAGCGGCACGATGGGGTAATCGGCCGTTCTCAGGAACTCGCCAGCTCTCTCGTCGCTCAACTCGAGGTCCATCGTGACCGGCACGCTATGTGAACGCGCGATGCGGGCGGCGGCCAGGGCGGACTCGGGGTAGTAGTTGTCAACGTGTAGCACGCGCGCCCGGCGGATGGGCTCCTCCGGCACTTCGTCGGGCTCCAGCCTCGGGGCTCGGTCTCCCGTCCACACGATCATGCGGGTTCCCGCCGACCGGTCGGCCACGATAAGGGCCAGCAGCACCGAGGCACCGGGGACGCGCCGTATGTGGGCCGTATCGATGCCCTCGCGCTCGAACTCCTTGACGGAGAAGTCGGCGAACGCATCGTCGCCCAGCGCACCCAGATAGGCGCAACGCCCGCCGAGCCGTGCGGCCGCCACCAGCGCCGTGCCGACGATGCCGCCGCCCTGCTCGACCACGCGGCGCGCCTCCATTTTCTCGTCGGCGCCCGGGTAACGGTCCACCTCGACGATGATATCGAAGGCCGTCACGCCCACGCCGACCACGTCGTAATCCTTCGCCATGCACAGTCCTCCACCGCCGGTAGCCCGGAACGCCCATGATAGCGCCGCGCGACCCGCACGCAACCTCAGGCCGTCCCGACCGGCGCGCCCGGCACAAGCAACCGCGGGGACTAACCACAACGACACTACGAACACAACGTAACGACAGTAAAACACGACGGCACGGACGAAAATACATAGTTGAAGGAGCCGAAGGCCCGTTCGTCCCCAATAATCGTCCTCGCCCTCGCCCTCGCTCTCGGTCGGCTTCTCATCCGGGCAGCAACGGCAATCCGCGTCTGGGGAACATGCTGTCGAACCTTCTTGCTGCCGTTCTCCGTGTTCTCCGTGCCTCCGTGTTCAACTGTCGTTCCGTTGTGCTCGTCGTGTCGTCGTGGTTAGCTTGCCTCTCAGGTTTTCCTCCGGCCTCCGGCTTGTGTTAGAATACCCGGCAACACTTCACAGGGGGGTTCAGAAGTGCCCGGACCGGTCAAGGCGGTAATCTTCGATCTGGACGATACGCTCTACGACTGCACCGGCACACTGCTGGAGGCCAGCCGCCGGAGGGCGGCCGAGGTGCTGGTGGAGGCCGGCCTGCCGATGGACGTCGAGGAGGCCCTCGAGCTGCAGCAGGAGCTGGCCGCGCGCCACGGGCCGCATTTCCTCGTCTTCGACGAGATCGCCCGGCGCTACGGGCTGGCCGAGGACGACATCGACGCGGCCTACCGCGCCTACAACAGCGACGAAGTGGCGGAGATCGAGCCCTTCCGAGATGCACTGCCCACCGTCTCGTTCCTGCGCGGCCAGGGGGTAAAGTGCTTTCTGCTGACCAGCGGTCTGCACCGGCGCCAGTCGGTAAAGGTGCGCAAACTGGGGCTCCGCGACGCCTTCGACGAGGTCGTGATAAACGATGTCGAGCGCGGAGAGCTGATGAGCGAGTGCCTGCGCTACCTGCTGGACAAATACCTGCTGCGGCCCGACGAGACCCTGGTAGTAGGCGACCGGCCGCAGGAGGAAATCCGGATGGGCAATGACCTGGGCACGCTGACGGCCCAGATGCTGCACGGGCGCTTCAGCACCGTCGAGCCACGCGACGAGGGGGAGCGCGCGGACTTCCGCATTACGCGGCTCTTCCAGGTGCCCACGCTGGTCAGCCTTATCAACATGAACAAGTCACCGGACGCCCTGCGCATCGTGGCTATCGGCGGCGGGACGGGCCTGCCCATCGTGCTGGAGGGCTGCAAAACCTACTGCCAGGACCCCACCGGCATCGTGACCGTGACCGACAGCGGCCGCTCGTCCGGGCGGCTGCGGCAGGAACTGGGCATCCTGCCCCCCGGCGACGCGCGGAACTGCCTGGTCGCCCTCAGCGAACCGGGCGAGCGTGAGCGGCTGCTGAACCAGCTCTTCCAGTACCGCTTCAGGCAGGGGTCGTTCGACGGGATGAGCCTGGGGAACCTGGCCATCGCCGCCATGATCGACCTGGAGGGCAGTTTCGAACGAGGGCTCAGCCAGCTGAGCCGACTCCTCAACATCCGCGGCAAGGTGCTGCCCCCGACCACCGAGAACTGCCACATCTGCGCCGAGCTGGAGGACGGCAGCCACCGTGAAGGCGAAGTGAACGTCCGCGGATTGGACAAACCGCGCATCAAACGGACCTACCTCAAGCCGTCGGATCCGCCGGTCTGCCAGGAGGCGGCGCAGGAAATCCGCAACGCCGATATCGTCATCATCGGCCCGGGCAGCCTGTTCACCAGCGTCATCGTCAATCTGCTGGTACCCGGCATCCGGGAGGCGCTGCGGGAGAGCAAGGCGCTGAAGGTCTACATCGGGAACATCGTCACCCAGCCGGGGCAGACCGACGGCTTCAGCGCCGCCGACCACCTGCAGGCCCTGCTGGACTATGTGGGGTCCGATGCACTGGACTGCGCGCTGTTCAACTCCGAGTTTCCCGGGGACGGCATCCTGGCGCGGTATCGCGAGGAAGGCGCCGACACGGTGCGGGTGGACCAGCGAGCGCGAGAACTGGGGCCGCGCGTAGTCGAGGCAAGCATGGTCGAAGACCTGGACCAGAAACGGGTGCTGTGGGAGAAGCAAGACCTGCTGCGCCATCATCCCGACAAACTGGCCGACGCCGTCTGTCGCATCTACGCCGGCCTGCCGGTGGACATCCTATAGACCGCTGCCCCCGGTCGCGGACCAGAGGTCGCGTCGCATGTCGGCCGCGGCGGCCGCGATCGCATCCCCCCATAGGGTGTCGCCGAATTCCTCCTCGTACGGTGATCGCTCCCAGGCGAAGATGATGCCCCGGGAGGAGTTGACAACCGCGCCCGTCCCGTTCACGTCGAAAGCGGGGACAACGTCCTCCACTCCACCGCCCTGCGCGCCGAAACCCGGTACCAGGAATGGCGTGTGAGGCATGCGTTCCCTCAAGGCCGCCAGTTCGCCGGGAAAGGTCGCGCCCACCACGGCACCGAGCAAGCTGTAGCCGCTGTCTCCGCGGAACGGTTCGCCCCACTGCTCGACCAGGTCGGCCACCCGTTCGTAAACGGAGGCGCCCCCCGTATCCAGGTCCTGCATGTCCACCGAGGAGGGATTGCTGGTCTTGACCAGCACGAAGAGCCCGCGTCCAGCGGCGGACGCGGCCTCGAGGAACGGCCGGACGCCGTCGGCGCCAAGGTACGGATTGATGGTGATGGCGTCGGCGTGGAAGTCATCCGCTGCGGGTTGGCCGTCTCCGGTGCCCCCAAGGTGGGCGGCGGCGTAGGCGGCCGCAGTGCTGGCGATGTCGTTGCGTTTGACGTCCCCGATGACCAGCAGGTCTCGGTCGCGGGCGTACCGGATAGTCTCAGCGTAGGCCCGCATCCCGTCGCAGCCCAACCGCTCGTAGAAAGCAACCTGGGGCTTCACGGCAACGGCATGCTCGGCGACCGCATCGACAACGGCACGGTTGAAGGCAAGGACCGCATCTGCCGTTAATGGCCGCCGTGAAGGTGTAATGACCGTCTTGCGTCCAGCTGTACACGGAGTCTTCACCATAGGCGCCGGCCAGGCTGG
>JAWODG010000192.1:0-4846 GCA_046483385.1 Candidatus Brocadiia bacterium
ATGGGAAAATCCCGGCGGTAAGAGACCTGAACATTGGTGTGGAAAAGGGCCAGATTATTGCCTTAATTGGTTCAAACGGTGCGGGGAAAAGTACAACATTAAAAGGTCTAGCAGGTGTTTTAAGTCCCAACAAGGGTCAAATATATTATGAAGAAAAAGAAATAACAAAATTACCTGCTAATCATAAACGACGGCGTTTGCCCGGTTTGCGCCCGTTCTGCTACAATCAGGCTTCGTGCGCCGCCTGCGTCTGATCCAGAGGAACGCCGCTCTCCATGTCCGATACCGCCGATAAAGAGCAAGAGCGCGACCGGCGAGTGCCCCGGTATCTCCCATACCTGACGTGGACTCTCCTGTTGCTGCTGTTCGCGTGGTTCCTTGTGTGGTGGTTTCACTACCGGCCGACCGAGCCCGAGCAGAAACAACTGGCGGCGTTTCGCAGGGCCATGCGCGTCATACCTGCCGCCTATATTTACGAGGTGGACCAGGCGGAGCTCTACGACGCCGCAATGCACGGGATGCTCGCCTCGCTCGAAGACAAGTACAGCGCCTACATCCCCCCGCGCGAGACCAACCGCATCCACGAGGAGACAGAAGGCGAGTTCGGCGGCATCGGGATCCGGGTGACCGCGGGCGACGGCGAGCCGGTCATCGTGGAGGTCGAGGACGGCGGACCGGCTAAACGGGCCGGTGTGGAAGCGGGTGACGTGATAGCGCGCGTCGGGGAGGAGCCGACGGCCGGGCTGACCCTCGACGACGTGGTGGACAGGATACGGGGCAAGGTCGGAACGACCGTGGACCTCGCGCTCCGGAGGACCGCGGAGGAGGGGACCATCAGCGTGACGCTGGAACGCGAACGGATCAGCTTCGCGAACGTAACCTGGCGCATGCTGGAAGGCGGGCTGGCCCACCTGAAGGTGGGGTCCTTTGACAAGAACTGTTCGGAAGAAGTCGAAGATGCCCTGCGGGAGATACTGCGGGAGGACGCCGTAGGGCTGGTGCTGGACGTGCGAGGCAACCCCGGGGGGTTGATGGATCAGGCCCTCAGGATGAGCGACCTGTTCCTGTCCGGTGGAGAGATCGTCACGCTGAGGAGCCGGGAGAGGTCCGTCAAACGGGAGGCCGATACGTCCGTGGCCCTGCCGGCAGATGTCCCCATCGTGGTTCTGGTGGACGACGGCACGGGGAGCGCCGCCGAGATACTGGCCGGCTCGCTGCAGGCGAACGGTCGGGCCGTTGTGGTCGGGACGTCCACGCGCGGGAAGGGTTCGGTGACCGAACTGATCGATCTGAGGGACGGATCGGCCATCAACCTTACGATCGGCCGCTACGTTCTGAGCGGGGGGCGACTGGTGGAAGGACGGGGCATCAAACCGGATGTCGTGGCCGGCCGGCTTCCGCCGAGACCCCGCGATGGTGTGGAGAACGAGCGGGAGTGGCTTGAGAAGTACGAGCAGAGCAAGGAGCAGCAACTGACCCGCGCCGTCCAGATACTGAAGGAGAAGCTGGCAGACCCCTGATACTGCCGGGAGAGCAGCCCATGCAGCCGACTCGGACCAAGATTGTTGCAACACTGGGGCCGGCCACCGACAGCGAGGATGCGGTTCGCGGGCTGGTCAGCGCCGGAGTCGATGTCTTCCGACTGAACTTCAGCCACGGCGATCATGGGAGCCACGGGGATTTGATCGAGATCATCCGCCGCGTCTCCCGAGATGCTGACGACCCCGTCGCCATCCTGCAGGACCTGCAGGGACCGCGCATCCGAACCGGTGCTCTGAAGGACGGCGGCCCGGTGGTGCTGGAAGAGGGCGCCGAGGTTGTCCTTCGCTACGGGGACTTTGCCGGGGACGCCCGGACCGTACCAGTGCAATACGAGCACCTTGCCGATGACGTCGGGCCCGGCGACCACATCATGCTGCGTGACGGGACGATAGAGCTGGTTGTGTCGGAGGTCTCCGGCTCTGAAGTGCGATGCAAAGTGTTGACCGCGGGGGAGTTGGACGAGCATCAGGGCATCAACCTGCCCGGAGTGCGGCTGAGTATCTCGGCGCCGACCGACAAGGACATAGACGACCTGCGCTTCGGTATGGACCGCGGCGTGGACTACGTGGCGCTGAGTTTCGTGCAGACCGGTGAGGACGTGCGCCGCCTGAAAGCCGCCATGCGTGAACACGGGGGAGAAGGTGCTGAACTGCCCGTTATCGCCAAGATCGAGAAGCCGGAGGCGGTGGACAGCCTGCGGGAGATCCTGCTGGCCGCCGACGGCGTGATGGTGGCCCGGGGGGACCTCGGCATCGAGATGCCCACCGAGGCCGTCCCCGGCGCCCAGAAGAAGATAATCAGAACCGCCAACGCCCTGGGTAAGCCGGTCATCACGGCTACCCAGATGCTGGAGTCCATGGTCGATTCACCGCGTCCCACGCGCGCGGAAGCCAGCGACGTGGCGAACGCCATACTGGACGGCACCGACGCCGTCATGCTCAGCGGCGAGACGTCGGTGGGGAAGTATCCCGTCGAGGCGGTTCGCACGATGGACAAGATCGCCCGCGAGATAGAGGGGTACCTGCGACAGCAGGGTGACCAGCATCCTCCGGAGATCGAGGAGGTGCACGACCGCGCCGAACACGCACTGGCCAACGCGGCCTGCTCCATCGCCGAGCGGCTGGACGTGGCCGGCATCGTTCCCTTCACCATGACGGGCAGCACGGCGCGTTACGTTTCCCAGCGCCGGCCGGCCACCTGCATAATGGCTCTGACGCCGGAGGAGACCACCTACCGCCGGATGGCCCTGCTGTGGGGCGTGCATCCGGTCAAGCTCAACGTGTTCGATACCACGGACGAGATGATAGAGCAGGGCGCGCGGCGGCTTCTGGACTGCGGGTTGGTCGCCGCCGGGGACACTGTGGTTTATGTGGCCGGCGCCTCCACCCGCACGCCGGGCGGCACGGACATGCTCAAGATTCACGGCATCGAGGAAGAATGATACATGTGTGCCGAATGCGCCGAATGGGGGCGATACGAGGAACTCCGGCCCGACCAGCTCCAGCATATCGTAGCGGCGACGCCGGTCGCCTACTGGCCGCTGGGACTGCTTGAGCACCACGGTTGGCACCTGCCGGTGGGGTTCGACGGAGTCAAGGCCGACCGCCTGTGTGTTCGGATGGTCGAGCGGACGGGCGGCGTCGTGCTGCCGGTCATGTGGTGGGGCGGCGGGGGCGGGCACGGCGACTTCAAGTGGACCCTCTATCAGCCGACCGAGGCGCCGCGTCGCGTGCTGGAGACGACACTGCCGAAGCTCATCAGTTTCGGGTTCCGGGCGATAGTTCTGCCGGCGGGGCACTACCCGTGGCGCGCGATTCTGGAGGAGGTGCTGCCGCCCCTGCGGGAGGGCAACCCCGACGTCCTGTTTCTGGCGGGCACGGAGATGGAACTGGGGCGGCCGGACGTGAAGCTCCCCGGAGACCACGCCGCCCGCTGGGAGACCGCCTACGGGCTGGCCCTGCTGCCCCAACTGGTGGAGATGGACGCTCTGCGAGAGGGCCGCTCGGAGACGGGGGCATGGCCGGACCACGGTCCGCCGCCCGAGGCTGACAGGCACCAGCACGTTCGGTTCGACGCCGGAGAGCCCCTGTTCGCCCAGGCCGGGGAGGACGCCCGCCGGGCCGACGGCCAGGACGCGGCGCGCCTGCTGGACGCCCTGGTGGAGGCCGTCACGGGACGCGTAGAACGGCATCTGACGGGAGCCTGAACGTCCCGCCGGTTGACAGTCTGAGGCGGTTTTGTTATCAAGAGCCGTGGTTAGTCAGCCTCCTGAAAGGTGGTCAGTGGCACACCCGATGGCACTCCGGAAGTACCAGTTTCTGCGCGTCGTCTGTGCGGCGACGCTCTTTCTCTTTGCCCTGCAGGCGGGGTGCAGCAACGACCCCTATCCCGACCCGCGAGGGAAGAAGGTTATCTATTCGGTGCTTGGCGAAGACCCCCACGGGCTGGACCCCGTGCAGGCGAGCGACACTTTGTCGGGCCACGTGATCAGCCAGGTTTACGACTCGCTTTACGAGTACCGCTACCTCGGGGAGCCCTTCGCGCTGAAGCCCTGTCTGGCCGCCACTATGCCCGAGATCTCCGATGACCTTCTCACCTACACCATTCCGATCAAGGAGGGCGTCCACTTCCAGGATGACCCATGCTTCGCGGCGACCGGCGGGAAGGGCCGGGAGCTGACGGCCCACGACTTCGTTTACTCCATCAAGCGTCTGGCGGACCAGGGAACCAAGCCACGCGGATGGTGGCTGCTGCAGGGGAAGATAGCGGGGCTGGACGAGTTCCACGAGGTCTCTGTCGAGCATGCCGCCGCAAAGCAGCCCATGGACTACTCGATGACCGTGGAGGGTCTTCGGGCGTTGGACCGCTACACGCTGCGCATTCGCCTGACGGAGCCGTTCCCCCAGTTGAAGTATGTGCTGGCCATGAGTTTCACCGCGGCCGTGCCGCGCGAGGCCGTCGAGTACTACGGTGAGGACTTCCACAACCATCCCGTTGGCACCGGGCCGTTCCGGCTCAAGGAGTGGAGCAAGCGACAGCGACTGATCTTCGAGCGCAACCCGACCTACCGGGAGGACCGCTATCCGTCCGAAGGCTCGCCGGAAGACCGGGAGGCGGGCCTGCTGGAGGATGCCGGCCGGCTGATGCCGCTGGTCGATGAGGTGTACTACACGATCATCTACGAGGCACAGCCGGCGTGGATCTTCTTCAAGCAGGGGTATCGGGATTCCTCGGGCATCAGCAAGGACCACTTCGAGGAGGTCATAACGCCGGACCAAGACCTGTCTCCGGAGTTCAAGGAGAA
>JAWODG010000202.1:0-5364 GCA_046483385.1 Candidatus Brocadiia bacterium
TGCCGTACGGCAGCAGCCTGAGCGCGGACGGCGCCTTGGCGGGGTTCGAAGGCAGCGTGCTGTCCCCTGAAACTGGCGGGCCGGCCGCGTCTGCGGCCGTCGATTCCGCGCACGTTGACCTGAGTGTCGGCGTGCCCGACGTAGGGCTGCGGGGCGTGACGGCGGAGGCGTCCGGCGGGGCGGAGGGCGCCCGCGCGGCGCTGCTGCGGGAGGACGGCACGGTACTGCAGGTAAGTCCCGCCGACGTTGTGGTCGAGGGGAAGATGACGGCGACGCCGCCGGCGGGCGACCTCTCCCTGTCCGGCGTCCGGTGCCTCGTGCCGGGCGAACTGGAGGCCGAAGTGCCGTTGCTGCGCGTGCAGGGGCTGGGCGCCGAGGAGTTGGCGGTGGAGGGACGGTTCGCCCTCCCGGACCTGCGGGCCCTTGTCGAGCGCGCGGCGGCGTCGCTGCCTGAGCCCCTTGCGGGTATGATGCCCGAGGTGTCCGGCCGGGCGGAGGGAGCACTCGATGTTCGCGGCAAGCTGCCGGTTGTGGATGAGTTGCTGAGTGCCGTGCTTGGCGGAGCATCCCCCGATTTGCAGGTCCTGCCGCTCGGCGAGTTCTATCGGGAGAAGGCGCCTCTGGACGTGGAGGCCCGGTTCGCGTTGCACGACCTCTCCGTGCTGAGAGCGGTAAGCGGCACGCCGGCCGGCGTGCGTGACGCAGCCGTCACAAGCGACTTTGCGCTCCGGGAGGGCGATGTCACCGCGAGCGCGGAGCTTGCAGTGCCCGTGGTCGAGTTTGCCGCGTCGCCCGTGCCGTTGCGCGATTTCCGGCTGACCTCTTCTATGGACATGCGGGACTTCAACACACTGGAGACGGCAAGGTTCCGGTTCAGCGGGCCCGGTGACGTCATGGAGGCGGAAGGAACGCTGTCGGCCGACGGTCTCGCGTCGTTCCGCGGCGTGCCGACGGCCGGGGAAGTGCTGCGGAGGCTGAGTGTCGAGGCGGGCTCGACCGGCACCCTCAGGCCCGCTCGGTTGGCCGTGGTGGAAGGCCTGGAGGCGAGCGGCGACCTGGCGTGGGACGTCGAGGCGAAGCTGGAGCCCGGCGATTACGTGGCGTTCCGCATAGTGCCCGAAATGCGCGAGGTGTCGGCCGCTTTCCGCAACCTGGCGGCGATCAACGGGCTGGCCGGTCAGGCGGTCTTCGAGAAGAGGTGGGACATCGTGGAGGCCCGCCCGGAGCCGCCGTCCCTGAGCCGGGAGCTGGCGGCGCGGAGGCCGGTCGCGCCGGGTGAGGGTCTGCGCGAGCGACTGAGCGACTTTGCCACGGCCGTGGACGAGTTGCTTGCGCGGCCGCAGCAGCTTGTGCTGGAGTCGGCCTCGGCGATGGGCATGTCGCTCGTTGAGTCGCTGAAGGTGGAGGTCACCGCCCGCGGGGCGGCCCTCAGCGTGCCACGATTCTACCTGCGCCCGCTGGGTGGCAAGGTCGTGGGACGGCTCTCCGTGGCGCCCGCTGTCGGCGGGCGCGAGGTCCGCATGCAGGGGGAGTTTGGCGGCGTGGACTTCCGCCTGTTGCTGCCTCCGGAACTGCGCGATTTCCGGGGCGATGCCACGGTGACAGGCAACTTTGCGGTCTCGGCGGTCGCGGCGTCGGGCCCGGCCCAGGTGCGCAATCCACTGAAGGAGATATCGGCTCGCGCCGAGATAACCCACATCGGCCGGGAGGCGCTGGACCGCTTGCTGCTGGCGCTGGACCCGCGGGGCGAGCGACCGGCCATCGTGCGCGTCCGCAACGCGCTCAACCTGGGCAGCCCCCGGCGGGTGACGGCCCGGCTGGAGCGGGGCTTTCTGTCGTTGAACGTCGAACTGCGGGGCGTCGCCAGCGGCCTGGTCAGCGAGTATTCGATACCGCGGTTCAACATCGCGGAGGCGTTCGCTTCGCCGATGGTCACCGGCGTGTTCGACAGGCTGAATCTGGCGTTCCGCGTCCTCGACACGCTTGACGCGGACGCCGTGGAGATCGCCCCCGACGGGTCCGTCAGCTTCGTCCGGCGGGGGAACGGCAGCGTTGCGCGGGAGCAACGGCCGTGAGAGAATGGAAGCAGGCCGCGGGATGGAGGGGAGCCATGGCGCAAGTGGTTTGTCGTATTTCGTTTCGGGCATTGCTGGCTCTGGGTGTTCTGGCGATTTCGCCCGGGTGTAATCTGGGCGGGTTGGTGGGCACGGAGATAGAGGTGCGGGGCGGTCAGCGGTCCCTCGAGGAGCAGGTGCTCGGCGCCTACGAGCACGTGGGGGAGGAGGTCTATCTTCTGGCGGGCGTGCGTTCCGTCGACCCGGCGACGGGTGAGCCGACGCCGCCGCCTCCGATGACCGAAAGCGAACAGCGCGCGCTGGAGGCCCGGCGGCGGATGGAGTTCAACCGGGACGACATCGAGCAGTTCAAACAGGAAGGCTATGTCGGCGAGGGCAACGACGGCTTGCTGGCGTTCTTGCCGGAGCGCATGGAGCAGCTTGCCGCCGAGGACCCGGACAGGCATGAGCTGGTGCGGGCCATTGTCGAGGAGGAGAACGAGGACCGTATTACCATCATGCGGCGCATCGTCCGCACGAACCCCGACCTGCGGGGCGAGCAGGGAATGGAGACCGTCCGCCGCATACTGGCGACCCGCTACCGGCGGGAGTCGGCGCCGGGCGTGATGGTTCAGGCGCCGGACGGCACGTGGACGGCGAAGGAGGGTGGTTGAGGTGAAACTGCCGGGCCATGGACTCTTGATGCTGGTCCTCCTGTTCAGTCTTACGGGCTGTGCGGACGTTACGCCCGTGCGCGGGCCGGCCATAGGCGAGGTGCTGTCGGCATCGCGGGGGAGATGGCAGACGGCGGAGCGCCTGACCCGCGGCGCCGGCACCGAGTATCAGGCCGACTACCACGCGGCGACGGACCGGCTCGTCTACGTGTCCGAGCGAACGGACGGGGCCGAGTTGTACGTCCAGCAAGCCCCCCGCGTGCCGCTGCAGCCGGCGCATCCGATCGCCGCGCACAGCGCCCGGGACCTCTGGCCGCGTTTCTCCCCGGACGGAGACTCCGTTGTGTTTGTCTCCGCGCGTTCAGACACCGCGGGGGACCTGTGGCGATACGATCGGAGCGGGTGGCTGAGCGGATTGCTGACCGGATGGCTGTTCAGCGGCGAGCCGCGGCGGTTGACCGACGAGGCGACGTCGGACGACCAGCCCTGCTGGCATCCCGACGGCCGCCGGATCGTCTATTCGTCCGCCGAGCAGGTGGGGGCTCCCTACGACCTGTGGATGCTCGGTCCGGACGGCACCCGCGAGCGACTGACCGAGGAGGGCGGCCAGATGCCGGACTGCAGCCCGGACGGACGCCATGTCGTCTTTGTCAGTCAGCGGGACGGCGGCAACGCGGACCTCTGGGTGCTGCGCCTGAGTGACCGCCGCGTTGCGCGCCTGACCGGGGGGCCCGCACTGGACCTTTACCCGTGCTGGAGCGCCGACGGGACGCGGGTCTTCTTCGTGCGGTGCGAGTTCGATACCACCGGCGACGGGCGACTGGACCTGGATGATGCCACCTCGGTCTTTTCGGTGAGCTTCGACGAGGCCGTCTTCGAAGCGGATGACCGTCTACCCCCCGCCCGGCAACTGACGTCGTACGGGACGTCGGAGAGCTTTCCCCGCCCGATGGGCGACGGCTTTCTGTTCACGAGGGCAGCATCCGCCGGTGGCGCGGACATCTACGCGCTGGGTCCCACGGGCCAGATGCCGAACCTGCGCACGGTGGAAGCCTTTCTGGCCTTCGCCCGGAAGGTGGACGATGAGGGGGACATTTATCGCCGGCAACTGGCGTGGCAGAACGCCGTGTGGGCGGATCGGGCGTCTGAAGGGTCTTCGGCTCGTGTCGCCGCGGAGGCACGGCTGGGGCTCGGCCGGGTGTATCGGGAGATGGGCCGCGTCGACGAGGCACGCGCCGAGTTTGCGGACCTCGTCGAGAACGATCCCGACGCGCCGGTCGCGGTCGGTCGGGCACGCGTGGAGCTGCTCGCGTTGAAAAGGCGCTCCATGCCCCTCGAAGCGGAAGACTGGGAGAGCCATCTGGAGTCTGCACGCGGGCTTGAGAACGAATACAGCCAATTCGCCTCGGGGGCCGTGGGCGGTCAGGCCGAGCAGTTTCGGACGATCGCGGCCGAGGCCCTGCTGGAGGTCGGGAGGTCGGAACTGGCGCGGGGGCGGCCTGCGGAGGCCCTCGAGGTGTTGGAGAGCGTAGCGGTGCGCTACCCCGAGGAGGAGCGCGTCTGCGCCGAGGCGCTGCTTGCGACGGCCGAGGTCTATCGCATGCTCGAAGAGCCAGGCGCGTTGGTGGACGCTTATCTGGACGTTCTGGAGAGATATCCAGAGCAGGAGCCCGCCGCCGTGGAGGCAGCGCGCCGCGCCGTGGACGTGATGGTGCGCCCGGAGGCCGGCTTCGAAGACCGCCTCTCGGGCTTGCGGCAGCTTGTGGAGGACTACCGTGGGGTCCCCGTCCTGCCGGCGCTGGCGCAGAACGCCATCGGAGACCTGTTCTACTCACGCAAAGAGTACCTGGAAGCACTCGAACAGTACCGGCAAACCATTGAGGAGTTTCCCGACGACACTGCCCAGGCCGCCGCGGCCCACCTGGCCGTCGCCCACATCCACGTGGAACAGCAAGACTTCGACAGGGCGGTGGACGTGCTGCGCGACCTGCGGGAACGCTACGGTCGCTCCGGTGGTCGCATGGCCGAGCGGGCGAGAGGGGGATTGGTCCGCTCGCTGCTGCTGAAGGCACAGCATGAGAAGGACCTTGGCGACTTCGGTCTGGCCGCCGACACTTACGCGACGCTGTTGGAAGTGGAGCCCGATTCGGTGGCGGCCGTTCGCGGGATGGTGGAGGCCTCCGCCCGGCTGGGACGCATCGAAGACGCCATTATCGACTACCGCGAACGTGTCCGCCAGAACCCGACAGACCATCGAGCGCACTACGCCCTGGCTCTGGGCTACAGCTACTATGGGCCGGAGGACTGGGTGGGGCGGTCCGGGCTGACTCGCCGGCGGACCCGTATCGACCGCCGGGCCATTGAACTGATCGACCGGGCCATCACTCTGGAGCCCGACATCTCCTATTACCACCAGTTGCGCGGTTTCCTGCTGAACCGCCTGGCCCTTGCCACCGACAAGACCGAGCCGAAGCTGCGGGCGCTGGACGCCTACCTCACCGCGCTTGGTTTGGGCAGTCGCGAGGACGACCCGGTGAATTATGCCAACCTGCTGTTCAATGTCGGGGAAGGCTACACGCTGATCGAGCGCCCTGACGCGGCGTTCGATTACTACCGGCGGGCTCTGGAGGCCGGGT
>JAWODG010000231.1:0-36538 GCA_046483385.1 Candidatus Brocadiia bacterium
GCAGGAAGTCCGGGATGTTCAGGTAGTTGTCCGGCTCGTGAGCGTTGGCACCGCCCACCCCGAGATTGACCGCCGGGTAACCTCGCGGTATCAGGCGCCCAATGTCCAGAAAGCCCACCCGGTAATTGCCAGGTTCCAGCCCCACGTGCTCCAGCGCACGGGCCGCCTCCCGCATGACGGGCGCGTCCTCCGGCACCAGGCACGTCTCGCGCTCGGGCAGAAGGGTGAAGTCCACCCGTCCGCTCTCGCCCCGGCAGTTGACGGTCCGGGCCGCTGCGTCCTCGAACGCCTTGCGGAAGCTCCGCGCGATTTCCCCGTCGAAACCGGGCGAGCCCAGCTCCCTGGCCTCGGCCCGCACCAGCATATAGTCCATCACCACGTTGGTCTCGTAGCCCCGGGCCGAGCTATCCACGATGACGACGTTGCTGGAGCCTTTCCGCCCGTCCTTGTCCACCATGCCCAGCCACCCTTCAGCATCGAGCCTTGACATGGCGCGGGCGAATACCACCGGCGTGGAGATGCCGGGCTGATCCGGGCCGAAGAACTTCGCTCTCTCACCGTGTATCTCTATCTCCATGTAGGACTTGCCCCTGCCGCCGCGCCCGATCGTGTCAACGTCCGGGCCATCCCAGCAGAAGCACATCTCCGGCCGACCGAAGTGGTCAATATCGGCGAAGTGCGCGCCCTGGGACCCTATCTCCTCCTGAACGGTGAAAAGCAGCGCCAGCGGCGGATGGGGCAGCTCCTCGCGCACCACGCGCAGAGCAGCGTAAAGGACCGCCGCCACGCCGGCCCGGTCGTCGCTGGCAACGCCTCCGCCCGAGGCAGACACAATCCGGTCACCCTCAATTACCGGCTCCGCGCCCAGATGGACGGACACCGTATCCATGTGCGCCGACAGCAGCCGCCGCGGCATGTCCAGAGTGCCCGGAATGTTGACTATCAGGTTGCCGCATTCCCCGCCGCAGGGACTCCGTTTGTGGGCGTCGTCCTGGTATATGTTTTCGTCCCGAACGCCGTTCTCCAGCAGAATCTCGCGTATGGTGTCCGCGAGGCGGCCCTCCTCCCGAGAGACTCCCGGCACTGCCATCAGGCGCATCACCAGGTCCAGCACCTCCTGGTCGTTGGTCTCTGTCCAGTCCGCCATGGAATCGCTCCCCTCGAGCGTACTCTCGCTTGCTGTGGCACGCCATGCTATCGCAGGCGGTGCCGCCCGGCAACCCGCCCGGGTTGACACTGCCCCGCGCGTTGTCGCAGAATCCTCTTGCCACAAGAGATGAGGCCGGATATGCAGTCTTCGCGCGAGCTGATAACCAACCTGCTGACCGGCGGCCCCGCCGAGCGCGTGGGGCTCTGCGACGGCCCCTGGGCCGATACCCTTCGGGCATGGGTCGAACAGGGTTACCCTACTGACGGCGACGGCAAGCCGATACCGCCACAGGAACACTTCGGCTACGACATCTGGTCGGCGGGCGGATGGTTTGACCTGGCCGCCATCCCCGGTGTGCGGGAGGTGATCGAAGAGACCGACGAGTGGGTGGTAACCCGCAACGGCGCCGGGGCGGTCTTCAAGAACTGGAAGGGCAAGTCCGGCACGCCGGAGCACATCGACTTCGACATGACCAGCCGCGCCGTGTGGGAGGAGAAGTATCGGCCCCACCTGCTCGAACCCGACCCGGACCGCGTTGACACCGAGGGCGCCCGGAAGGCACTGGAAAGAGCCCGTGAGAACGAAGCCTTCGCCATCTACGGGCACATGTTCATCTGGGAGTGCGCCCGGGGCAGCATGGGCGACGTCTGCCTCTACGAGAGCATGGCGCTCGACCCGGAGTGGATACACGACTACGCCCGCGTCTACACCGACTTTTTCAAAGCGCATTTCAACTTGCTCTTCCAGGAAGCCGGCATGCCGGACGGCGTGCGTCTGTACGAGGACCTCGGCTACCACAAGGGGCTTTTCTGCTCGCCGCAGACCTTCGAACGCCTCATCTTCCCCTACTACGCGGAGATGGTGGAGTTCTTCCACGAGCGCGGCCTGCCCGTTATGCTTCACACGTGCGGCGGCGTCGAGGAAGCGCTGCCCCTGATTGTGGAGGCCGGATTCGACTGCCTCGACCCCATGGAGCGCAAAGCGGGCAACGAGCCCCTGGCCTACGCCGACCGGTACGCCGACCGCCTGGCGTTCATGGGCGGGCTGGACGCGCGCGTGCTTGAGTCAGGCGACCGCGAGCGCATCGAGAAGGAGGTCGTCGAACTCATCGAAGGAATGAAGGCACGCGGCGCACGCTACATATTCCACAGCGACCACTCGCTCAGCACGAACGTCGCCTACGACGACTATCTCTTCGCGCTCGACATCTATCGCCGGCACAGGGCCTACTGAAGGATGACGTGTATGGCATCCCGCGGGAACTCGATGGTGAGGCCCTGCCCTGAACGCACCACCGGGACGGCGCGGTCCTCGTAGCCCGATTCGTCAAGCGCGATGCCCCGGCTCAGGCCATCGTTGGCGATGGTCAGGCGGACACGGCCGTTCTTGACGCGCCAGGGCATGCGGCCGGTGGAGACAATACGAACGCCCTCAATCCCCCGCCCGTTTTCCGTGCGGTAAACTTGCGGTTCGGTCTTCCACCCCGTGGGCCGCGAGAGCGTGCCCACCTGCACCAGAACCTTCCCGGAAGTCGCCAACGGGTCATCGTCCAGCGAAACCACGGTTACCGCCGCGTGCTCGTTGGCGCACTCGATGGTCACCTCGCCCAAACGGACGGCCCCCGCGCCTTTCAGGAACCCGGCCGCCGCCTGCGCCTTTGGCGTATCCAGCGTGAACAGGCCCCGCTCCCTGTCGACCCGCAGCTCGCCTGTGGCGCTGCGGATACTGCCGCCACGCACATACTCGCTCACGTCCATCACCCGGCTGCGGGACGGATCGCCGTCGAGGACGACCTCCACCTTGCCGGCCAGGAACGCCTCCGGCCGAACACCCCCTGGTATGTCGGGGTTCTCGCGGTAGCGTTCCGCATACTGGTTGGGGTCGAAGTCGGCAGAATCGGCAATCATCGGCGGCTTCAGGTCGAGCATACCGTCCAGCGTCCGTTCCTCGTGCACGACCGGCTCGCTCTCAGTGACGTAACCCCTGCGGTGTATCAGCGCGGCGGCCGGGAACTGGCCCATCGTCCCGGGCTGAGCGCAGCCGAACTTCCGTATCGGATGCCCACCCTCGAAAGTGGCCCATGTCATGTAGAGGTCCTCGTTCCATGTGACGGCGCGAGGTCCGGCCCACAGGGCGCTGTCCACGCCGTTGAGACCCATGTAGGCGGCCATCATCAACGGGCCCTCGGCCTCGTAGGGATGCGGCCTGACCCATAGCGTCTCCGTGATGATGTAGGGCAGACCGGCCACCTGCTTCTTCAGTGCGGGCAGCCTCAGCGGCTGTTTGGTGGCCGATTCGGCCGCGTAGAAGTCGCCCGGCTCGATGCGCCAGCCGGCGTTTGCGCCTCTGTGGTTCGGCCCGTAGTAGCTGTTGCGGCAGATGAGGTCCCCCGCGCTCTTGCACCACCGCTCCAGGTCGTCCAGCAGCACCTGATCAGCCGAATGGAAGTTGCTCGTGCTGAACAGGCCCTTGTAGCCGAGTTCGTCGCGGACGTAACGCTCCATCCCCTCGTAGAAGCTCCGCTCGGTCTCCGCGTAGAACTCCAGCGTATCGCGTGCCCGCCTGCGGTTCGGCGCCTGGCCCATGCCGTCGCTGGTCATGAACCAGATGTTCATCAGGCCCAGCCGGCCGTCCTGCGGCGCGTCCCCTTCGAGCTCGGCGCTGCCCCATGCCTGCAGGGCGTCCTCAACCGAACCATGCTTCTCGGCCGCCCACGCCGCGAACTGCCTTTGCAGCACGCGCAGTGGCTCGCCCTTGATGCTGTTGACCCAGTAGAAGAGCATGTTGCTCTCGTTGTGCACCTCGAGGAAAGCCAGCGCGGGGTCCTCCACGAGAGGGATTCCGGTGTAGGGGTTCTCCTCGGTCAGCAGCCGGCGCAGCCAGGCTTTGTAGCCCTCCTGAAGTTTGGGGTAGAAGATCAGGATCGGGTGGAGGGCATCTTTGCCGCTGTATCCCTCGATGCCCCAGCTTCCGGGGATGGGGCCGCCGAAGCCGCCGTAGCCCCAGTAGGGGCTGATCATGCTGTAGATGCCTTCTTGTTTCATCACGGCGACTGTCCGCCACTGCTCCCTCAAGGCCCTCTCGTTCACATCGGTGACCGCCGAACCCTCCTCGCCGGAGCGCAGGGTGCCGCCGTGCCGCACCAGGTTCACGCCGAGGCCGGCCAGCCATCGGGCGTTGCGGCGGGCCTCCTCGTCACTCCAGTCGAGCTTCGACTTCGCGTGCACGCCCCAGAAGCGTATCGGCCGCCCGTCACCGCGCACGAAACGACCGTCGTCGGTGGCCCGCACGAAGCCCGTCTCACCGGCCACCTCCTCGTTCAGGTGGCGCAGGTCGAGCAGCGCAACTCCCGACTTCCTTTCCGGAGCGGGTCGGAAAGCCCAGGAGTTCGATTCGTCCAAAGTCGGCTCGGACCGGGCGGCGGTCGCCGGGAACACAGCCAGCACAAAGGCCACAATCGGCATTGTCCAGATTCGCATGCGCAATCCTCCTCCCGCGAGGTCAGGTCGTTCGCGATTCGTCGCGGCTCACGTCTCCCAGACCTCGTGGATCATCTTCAGGGTCTCCTCTACCAGTATGTGCCCGCCCTCGCCAGCCGTGGGCGCGCTCACGGGATGGGCCCCGTAGTGGCCGCCGCGGGCCGCACGCTCGGTGGGCAAGTAGGCGCCCCTGTGACGGACGCCGGCCAGTTGAACGATGAGCGTCTGCGCGGCCGGGCTGCGGGCCTTGATGCGCAAACCGTAGTCCAGGTAGAGCTCAAAGGGGTTCGTGGCCACCACGGCGTCGCCCAGACGCACCACGTGCACGTCCGCCGGCAGGTCGGGCATCGGCCGGCCCTCCCGATAGCACTCGATCACCTGCCGCAGCCTGGTGGGCCACCACAGGTCGGGGTCCTCCCCGGCCTCGGTTGAGCGCTCAAGCTGACGGCGCGCCCATTCGCATTCGGCCTCGGTGACCGTGCGGCCGGGAAGCTCCAGGCGCCGGGCCCTGTGTGCCAGCACGGCATGGCCTTCGGGCGGCGCCGTGCAGGCCAGAGCATCAGCCACACCCTGACCGACCCGGCGGGCGATCTCTTCTCGTTCGGAGACGCCGCGGCGTCGGCGCATCTCTTCCTCCTGCTCGCCGTACAGCAGGAAGTGCGGCGACTGGTCGCCCGCCGCCCCGCAGAGCGGCAGCACGTAGAGGTCATCCCCGAAGCGGCGGCGCAGTTCCACACGCACATCGTGCCAGTAGTCCGCGGACCACTCCTCCAGGTGCTCGTCCACCTGGCTGGGACAGGGCACGTCCACCGCCAGACCGGTCAGAGTACCGTCGGGTTCCCAGACGGCCAGCACGTCGAGGCTATGGTCCTCGTAGCCCTCAATGTGGACGAAGTCGGGGCGGTCCGTGCTGCCGTACATCTGCGCGGTGCCGTCGGCATAGACGGCGCGGCGGTTGTGGCCCACCACGGCGTGCCCGAAGGCCCGACCGAAAAGCCGCGGGGTGCGATTCCTCCATGCCTCAACGGCCGCCTCGGCGGCCCGGTCGGCCACCCACTCCCGGCACTCGGAGATCGGCATGACGTCGCCGCCCGGGTGGGGATACGAACCCTCGGCCAGCACCGGCCCCTCATGGGTGTGCGTGGCGTTGAGTATAACCCCCTCGGCCGGCACGTCCGGCAGGACGTCACCCAGCCTCTCTCGCACGGCGCGGTGCAGCGCCCCGGGTATGTTGGTCAGGTCGCAGGAGATCCAGACGACGGCGTCGGCCGGGTCTTCGCCCTCGATCGCCAGGGCGGTCAGTGTCAGCGGGTCCCGCGCCTCTCGCGCGACACGCACGTATTTCTGCCCCTGCACCATGGCCGGGCCCTGCGGCGTAAACTCTCGTGATGCCCATCCGAAGCTCAACACCGGTGTTCCCTCCTTGCCTGCTGTGGTAGTGGCGTTCGTCAGTCGGTCTCACGCGTTTTTTCGAGGATGTGGGCGGCGTGACGCGAGAAGAGGCCGCGCAGGTCGCCCCGGTACTGTTCCAGGATGCTGCGGCCGATGTCATCGCAGTCGCCGCAGCGGTAGAGGGCCCGCGCGAGGACGATCTCGCGTAACGCTCCCTCCCGCCTCCGTTCCTCGCGCTCCCGGCGCAGCGTCTCCAGACCTGTCATGGCGTGGCCGGACATGCCGGGCTTGCTCAGCAGGCGGGCCAGCGGCTCGGCGGCCGCCGGATCGCCCAGTTCCTCCAGCGCCAGGGCGACCGCCCGATGGTGCGACAGCGTCGTCGCGGTGCCCAGTTCTTCCATCTTCTCGAGTATGGGCGGCAGGGCGCGCGGGTCGTGGGAGTAACCCAGTGCAAGGACCAGCGCGTCAACCGGGGTCGGCAGGTGGGCGTATTCGGCCATCCGCCCCTGCAGGATCTTCTCGTCCCATTCCGCCTCCCGCAAGGCGCTCATCAACTCGGGCACCCCGTCGGGCTGTCCGAGAAACCCCAGCAGCCGGGCGAACACCAGTCGGTCGTGACCGGTCCCCTGCGCAAAGGCTGACTTCAGATGCGGCAACGCCCGCTCTCGGTGGGTCAGGACCACGGCCAGTGCGCGGCAGGCCGTCGGCCGATCCTCGGCCGCCACGTCCCGCACGGCCTGTTCCACCTCTGCTTCGGCCAGGGGGAACGAGTCCTCGTGCTCGAGCACCTCTTCCGGAAGGTTCCCCACCTCGATCAGGTGACGCTGGAGCCGACGCACGTCGATCTCCCGGGGCGCACAGCCCTGAGCGCAGGCCATCGCCGCCGCCGCGCCCGCCGCGTAACCCTGATTGGCCAGATCGTGCTGCATGCGGACCAGCGCCGTCGCGTCGCGCTCCATGCTGATGCCCAGGCCCACCACCAGCAGGCCGTCCAGCCCCTTTGGCAGCAGACAGCGGTAAGGGGTATAGCACGAGCCGCCGGGCGCCGGGTGGTTGGCCTTCCGCGACTCCGCCGTGTGGGGAATAAGCGCGAAGTACGGGTCGCTGGGATAGCCGTGCGAGTCGTAGTCACTGCGGGACAGCACGATGCTGTCGGGGTACGTCCGCCCACATATCTGGTCCAGGTAGCGGAGAACGTGTTCGCCCACGACGCGGCGCCGCTCGCGCGTCTGCAGCAGGGGCCCGACATCGAACGGCTCCCCATTCATCCCGCCGCGCGCGCCAACCAGGGCCCGCCAGACGTCCACAGCGTCGGATTCATCCACCAGCAGGTAGTCGGTGTTGACGTAGTCGGCGCCCAGCGGCCACTCCGGCAGGCCGGCGCCCTGCATGGCGACCCGGCCCTCCTCTGTATCGCCGTACATCGTTTCGGCCCCGGCCGCCACCGCGGTGTCGGCGTTGCCGGTCGCATCGATGACCACGTCGGCCCGCACGAGTCCCCGTCCGGCGGGCGTGGCCACCACGACGCCCTTCACCACACCACCCTCGACCAGGACGCCCGCGCCCATCGCGCCGAACCAGATCTCGCCGCCGGCGTCCCGCACCTTCCGGCGGTACCACTCCATCTTGTCTTCCAGGTTGTGCTGCTCGTCGGGGAAGGGAACTTCGCGGCTGAACCCGACCCGCTCGCCGTGGTAGGGCCGGCCGATCAGGCCCAGCGTGGCCGTCCCGCCGAGGGCCGGCTGGTATTCGACCACCAGTACCCGCGCTCCCCGGCGTCCGGCGGCGATGGCGGCGGGCGCCCCCGCCGTGCCGCCACCGACAACCACCAAGTCGTACTGACCCCACAGGGGCGGCGCACCGGCCTCCGCCGGCCCCTCCCCATCGCCTCTGTCGGTTGGTCGCACGCCACGGCATGTCTCCCTGACCTCTCCACTCACGGCGGCCCTTCCGCGCGGGACGGACACGTGAGCTCCCGCCGGCCGATCCCAGTCCCGCGCCTCCGCCGCCGCCCTGCCGACGCGCTCCGCAACAGCCGCCAGGCCCGTGGGACGAAGCAACCCGGCGGCCACCCCCCGCGGGACATCCGCACAGCCGCTCAGAACGTAGAGACCGTCCTGTCCAACCGGCCGAAAATGTCCGAGGGAGCCGGCCCTGAAGCCGTCCCAATCGTCCGCCGTGCGGCGGCCGACAATCGGGTCAGGCGGCACCTGGAATAGCCGTTCGCTGGCGCGCAACTGCCCTTCGACGTGGGTCCCGTCGCGCGCCGCCTGCTCGGCGGCCGCGAAGTCAACGAAACCCCGTCCGGGCATATCGACCTCGACGGTCCGCGTCATGAAGCGTGGTTCGTCGTCGCCGTTGATCACCACTATCCGCTCGAAGCTCTGCCGGCCGCCCGGCCACGGCGCCCGTTCGGCCCCGGCCAGCTCGGCAAACCACGCCCGGTCGGTGGCGTCGATGACGGTGCCGGCAAGCACCGCCTGCCGTCCGGCGCGGTTGGTCATGGCGAACCCGCAGAGGCGACCGTCTCCGTCGCGGAGCGGCTCGGTGGCATAGCATCCGAAGAGGAACTCCACCCCGGCTCCCACGAGCGCCTCGTCCAGCACTTTCTTGACGTGCAAAGGGCTCGCCCGGTGACGATCGGCAAAGATGCGTTGGGCCAACTCCGTCTCCGGCTCTTGCCCCTTTTCGAGCTGCAGCCTTAGAGTGCCACAAAGGTCGTCACCCAGATACGGCCGAGGGGCGGCAAGGAAGACGCGGGCGCCCTCCCCCGCCGCGGCCACCGCGGCGGCGACAGCGTGGGTGGAGCCGCCCACGACGGCAACGTCCGCTTCGTATGCCACCTTCAGCATTCCATAGCTCCCGTCCAGCGCATGTCGACAATCTCCATCGGTTCGTCTCTCCCTTCATTCCACGGCCCGCGCCGCGTCAAGAGGCGGCAGCGAAGCCACCGTCGGTTCGGCGAACCGCGCGCCTCCGCGCTCGACCGCCAGCTCAACGCGGCCGGGCTCGACGTGCTCATCCGCACTCAGGCTGAGAATCCAGCGATCGTTCAGGTATACCTCCAGAAATCGGTCCCGGAAGCAGACGCGCAGATCCAACCAGGATTCGGTCGGCAGCGCGCACCCGACCTCCTGGATGGCGCGTGGCACACGGTCCCAGCCCATCTGGTCGTGCACGCACCGCCCCCAACCGAAGCCGGGAACCCATGTGCAGCAATCGGCGACCAGGCGCTGGCGTTCGAAGTCAACCCAGACCGCTACGCCG
Organism: Candidatus Brocadiia bacterium; assembly: GCA_046483385.1. Classification (GTDB taxonomy): domain Bacteria; phylum Planctomycetota; class Brocadiia; order SM23-32; family SM23-32; genus B1Sed10-231. The sequence goes on from JAWODG010000231.1 coordinate 9,289, forward strand.
CGGTTCTCCTGCTCGAACATGTCCTGTCCCACGGTTCCGCTCGAGCGCACTACCACCCCGGCGCGGGCGGCCCCGTCGCCGCGGATACGGCAAGCCACAACCCCGTCGCGCACCGCATCCGCGATCGTGATGGCGCTTCCGGCGGCCCCCGCCCGACCGGTGAGGACGCCGTCCGACTCGGCCCACCGGCCGAGATCGTGCGGTTTCGTCTCTTCTACCGCCGCTGCAGCGTCCACCTCAACAGGCGTCTGAACGGATTCCAGGAGCGGGAGGTACTTCAGCCACAGGTCGCCGTTCGGGGCCTGCTGGACGCTCTTGGGCAACCCGAACGCGGTCCTGCCGCCGGCGTTGTGGAAGTACAGCCAGCGCTCATCCCCGACAGAAAGGGTTCTGGCGGCCCAGGGACCGACCCGGTCGTCGCTTCCTCCGATGAGAAGCGGCTCCTCCGGCCACTCGTAGGGGCCTCCCATTGACCGGCTCCGCACGTAGAACGTCCCGGCCGCGTCGGTGCGGGCCGGGCTGTTGACCCGCACGCCTCCCCAGCCATGGTCGAGGAAGAGAACGTACCACCACTGTCCCATCCGGAAGACGTCCGGCACCTCCGCGAACACGACGCGGTCGCCGAGATGCGCCAGAGGCGGAAGCTGCTCCCAATCGCGCAGGTCGCGCGAGCGCACGTGGGCCACCACCGCCCCCGTGTCGTCCGCCGACCACTCGGGGGAGCGTGCGCAGAGGAAGCCGTGGTACCAGCCGTCCTCGCCACGGAAGACGCAAGGGTCGCGCCAGGCAGCGTGCATGAAATGCAGTTCGCTCGGCTCCCGACGGTAGTGAGGCGGATGCGGCGAGAGTACCGCGTCGCGTGACACTTGCTCCCAGTGGTCCAGATCATCCGACGTAAACAGCCCGTAGCAAGCGATCCCATCCGGCCCCAGGCCGCCCGCGAGCATGTGGAACGTGCCCTCACGCCGAACAATGCAGCCCGTCCAGTAAGGTCCGTTCTCGTTCCACGCGCCCGCGGGACCACTCAGGTCGATGGTGCGGCGCGGCTCCCACTGGAGCAGGTCACGGCTCCGGGCGTGCCCGAGCGGCCTGTCCCCGCGCAGATGGAACAGGTGAAACCACCCCTCGTGGCACATGAGGAAGGTGTCCCACAGTATGCCGTCCGACGGGCGGTAAAGCATTGTCTTGCTTACTCCTCGTGCTTGCAGGTGTTCTGTCTGCTACGTCCTTGCCCGTGGGCAGGCGCCCTTCTTCGTGTGTAGCGCCGGCATCCCTGCCGGCCACGCCGGGGCATCCCTGCCCCAGCGAAGGAACGCACCGGCAACCGGTCCCCGCAGGCAAAGATGCCTGTGGGTGGCTGCCTGGAAGGCGGCGCTACTCCCCTGGCGCCGGCACCCGGAACTTCCCAGCCCGGCATGCTGGCGGAGGTCTCCATCAGTCCACACCTTTGGTGTTGAGGCCTTGCTTGACAACTGAGTCTGTCAGTCGCGCAGGACGACCAGCGGGTCGATACACTCCGCGTCGGCCGGGGGTCTGCCGAAGTCGGGGATGTCGAGCAGTTCTCCCTCCCGTAGGGACGATTCGTGCGCGACTATACCCGGCGCCGTGAGACGCGCGGCCAGCCAGACGTGCACCGGAGGCAGCTTGCCCGTGTCCAACGCCTCCAGGAAATCCTGCACCAGGAACTGGTGCGACCCACAATGACCGTTCGCCAGGCCGACGAACTCCTTGGGCAGACGCTCGACCGGGTGCACAAAGGAGACGCCCCGGTGCGTGCGCCCCAAATACTCCCGAGGCAGGTCGCCCAGGTTGTCCTCGGTAATCTCGACTCCGTCCATGCGCAGAATATCAGTCACGTCCTCCGAGCGGCGTTCGATCAGGTGCTGCGCCCGCTCGTAATCGTAGCTGCCGTCGTCTTTGTAGGGTGGCTCCTCCCAGTGGAGCTCGGTCCAGACGGCCTGGCAGGCGGCGCTGTCTTCCCCCTCGAACTCCGTTCCGTCCATCTGCTGCTGGACGGTGACCTCACCCCGGTGCGGGTTGACCTGCTCCTCGTAAGCGCCCTGCGTTCCGATGATGCTCTGCCGGCTCTCTCCGGCGGCGGTGCGCCGGAACTCGTTGATGCGCGCCATACCACCGGAGGCCGTCCGGAAGAGCGCTGACTGATTGGAGAAATCATTGCCGAAGTAGCTCAGCTCTTTATCAAACAGGCCGTCCTCGTGATGGTCCACACGCCCAAAGCAACTCGTCTTGGTGAACCGGTCAAACGTGACGCCCAGCACGTGACAGACCGAGTGCGTGGGATACCACATCGGGGGCACGCTGGCGTACTGCTTCCACCGCGGCCCGTTGGCATCGTAGAACGGCAGGTAGAACCAGTGCGCCATGTGGTGGTGGTATTGCCCCTCCCCATAGACGAAGTCGCCGAAGTCTCCTTGAGCGAACTTCCGCCGGCACCAGATGTTCTGCGGCCGGTAGAAGCTGGTCTCGCCCATCGCGTAGGTCAGGCCCGTCTCCTCGACGGCCTCCACCAGTTCGCCAAGCCCATCGAGCGTCACGGCGGCGGGCACTGCCGAATAGACGTGCTTGCCTGCCCGCAACGCCTTCACGGCCTGCGGTCCGTGCGTCCAGCGCTGGGTGAACAGCGCCACGGCGTCCACGTCGGTGGCGCAGAGTTCATCCAGATCGCGGCAGGTCCGCTCGATCCCATGTTCCTCGGCGACGTCGGCCAGCACGTCTTCTCTCAACTCCGCCAGCACCACCTCGTCGCAGAGCGGATGCGCCTTGAAAAGTTCCACAAAGCGACGCCCGAAATGTCCCAGACCACAGATCCCGACCTTAAATCCCATCTCGACGCTCTTCCGTCTGAAGTACTCGACCTCGATCCGTTCCACCGACCACAGACTACTCCAGTTCCGCGCGGTCTTCCAACGCGGTCAGGGAACCGGGCGCTCCACCGGCCCGCTCGTCATTCGAACGTCGTTACCTCGGGCGGGGCCATGAGCCCGCACGGCTGGATGATGTAGTCTTCTCCCGGCGGCTGCGACTCGGGGGCCAGCGCCCACGTCCACGCGCCGGGCAGGCCCTCGGCGTGGTGAGGCCCCATGAAGTTGCGCATGTTGCCCAACACGTCCACGGTCAGCAGGTGCTGCCCGCCCTGGAACTCACCCTCGATCCGGGCCGCCGCCTCGTGCGGGTATGTGACGTGCTTCTCGCCGCCGTCTACGCGGGCCACGGCCACCGAGCCGGCCCAATCCGCGAGTCGCAACAGGAGCGTCCGGCGTTCCTGCACCAGACGAAACTGATAGGAATATCGCACGGCGTCCGGATAGAACGGCAGGCCCTGCGCCGCCCACTCGCCCGGCTCCAGCGTCCGCGGCGCCGTCACGTCGAACCCGCGCTCGGCCGGTCGCAGGCCGAAATCGCCGATCAGGTAAGCGGGCATTATCTCGCAGAGCACGTGGAACGGTTCGGCGGTCAGCACCAGCTCGTTGTCGCCCGGCTGAACGTAGCGCCCGACCGGGAACGCGCGCATCTGTTCGTCAAACCAACGTTCGGCGCTCTCCTGTGTCAGCACGTGACCGTTGATCCGGACGGTGTATAGCCAGGGCCGCTCGATGCCCACCCGAAGCCCCCGTTTCTGCTGCCGGTCCAGATCATCGGCGAGGCTGAAGCGATAGGTGACGGAGAACCCGCTGTCTGCGGGCACCGGCCGATCGATGACGGTGCGATTGAACTGGTGGGCCTGCTGCCAGGGGTTCCGGTCAAAGCCCTGCAGCGGCCAGTTCAGCCGGTCGGCGTGGAGGGTGTTGACCCCTTCGAAGCGCCTTCCCTCGGTCTCCAGATCGCAGTAGTCGAGGATGAGCACGTTGTCCGCCAGCCGTTCGGGCGCCCCCGCGGGCCTCAGTTCAACGTCCTGCGGCGCACCGTCCGTCCGGCTCCGCACGGACGCCGGAACGCTGTCGGCGCACAGGATCAGGGCATGCCCGTGCGGCGGCAGGTTGAGCCGCACTGTCCCCGGATCCCGCCCCTGTGAAGTTGTCAGAGGCAAGGCCTGACTGCGCCGGGTGTCGAGCAAAATCGGACACGAGGTCTCCAGCTTGACGTCGGTCTCGATGGGTTCCGTCCAGGGGTTGCAGAAGAAGTACAGCAGGGATCCGTCAGTCAGTTCGAGGCGTCGCCAGCAGAGCCCCGGGGGCAGCGTCTCGCCGTCCGGCCCGCTGATGCGCGGCGGCACGCGCTCCCGCACGGCCTCCACCAGTGCTGCCATGTCCGCCACGCGCGACCATTGTGCGGGATGGGCTCCCGCCAGGGCGGCCGGCTCGTCGCTCGGGCGCCCGTCCACCCGCTCCGGTGGGTCGCCCACACACAGGACCTTGCCGTCTTCCGCCAGGTAGCTGCTCAGAAGGCCCAGCGTGGAGACGGTCAGGTTCTCCATCCCGGGCGGGATCACGATCAGCTCGTAGCTCCGCTCGCCCACCTTGAGGCGGCCGGCGTCGGCGGAGCCGAACTCTTCCAGGATGAACTCATCGCCCAGGTCGAAGTCCACCTGCGCGCCGTAGAGGGCCAGCACGAGGTCCGTCTGGCTGCGCTCCAAGTTATCGAGAGGATTGTCCTCATCGCCCAGCCGGAAGGGCTCGGGCGCGTAATGCAGCCATGCGGTGGTGGTTGGCTGGAGCACGAGCACCCGGTTTCGCTCCACGCCCTGCGACAGCGCCGCGTTGACGCGCGCCACGTGGTCGGCGTGGTCCCTGTAGTGCCGCCACCACGGGCTGTGGTCGCTGAGGGTCTGCGGCCAGTCGTACTTCCGGGATCCTGACAGCGTCTGATGTCCAAGGTGGGGGTCCATAACGTTCACGCCGAGCGCCAGCAGATAATCCTCCAGCGGCTTGAACACGTCGAAGGCCGCCTCGTAGCCGGCCCCGCCGCAGGACTCGGTCAGTATCCACTCGCGCCCGAGCTGGGCGGCGACGCTGCTGACCTCCTTCATGTTCAGGAGGTACAGGCCGTTCTCCTCGGGTCCGGCATCGGTGAACTGGAAGCCGAGCAGGTCGGCGCCCGGGGCGTGCATCCACCGGAGCGAAGCCATGGTGTCCGGCTGCAGGCGCGGGCTAGGCCACGTGTTCTCCATCAGGTGTCCGGTGAACAGCAGGTCGTGCTCCTCACACCAGTCGTGGAGCGTCTGCATGAAGTTATCGTTGTAGAGGCGGTTGACCGTCCACCAGTAATCGAACCGCACCTCCGGCGCGCCGTCCAGCCCGAAGCAGAGGGCCCCCAGCCGGTCCGTCAGCTCGTAGCCGTGGTCGTGGCGGAACGCACGCAGCAGGTGTTGGGAGAACGGCCACGCATCGCGCGCACCGAATATCTGCGGCTCGTCGCAGAAGACGAACCGCACTGTCTTTCCGAACTGCTCGCCGCAGTGCTCGGCGTAGCGGTCATGCGTTGTGGCGATGAAGGTCTCCGCCGTCTCCCGCCTGAGCATATCCGGCAGCGCGAAGCCGCCCTTCTCCGGCCGGTGCTCCCCGGCTCGCTGCACCAGCGCGAGCAGGGGCGCCCCGTTCGTGGCCGAGGCCACGTCTCCGGCAGACGCACCGTTGACGGAACCGTCGTCCCGGTCCCACCGGAACCAGGCCAACACGTCCCCGGACGGCGTATTCACCGGGTCCGTGACCACGTCCAGTTCCACCACCTGCTGCACCAGGTGCGGCTTCTGCGCAACGACGTGCCCCCCGGCGTGACCGCCGGGACAGCAGAACTCATCGTAAATGTGGAACCCCAGCCCCAGTCTATCGGCCTCCCGCGCCCCGTGGCCCCACATACGGAACCATTCGTCCGAGATGTAGGCGGTGATCAGGCCGGGACGAGCGTGGGGAAAGAGGCCCCCGGCGCCCTGCTCCGCGAACTGTTCGAGCTGCTCCGTGATGCGTGCTTCGCTCAACTCGCCGTTCCAGGACCACTGGGGCATCGTGCGGTAGACAGGGTCCGGGTTCCGAAACGCCTCCATCACCTCTTCTACGTTCATTTCGTGCACCTGTTCAATTTCTTTTTGTTCCCGCCTCACGCTTCGTAGTAGCCGGCCTCCGTGAGGGCGATCAGGCCGAGCAGGCCGCCCCAGTGGTAAAACCGGTTGCTGCTGCGTGCATCGCAGCCTTCGCCTGTCATGGAGTTGTAGTTCTCATGGACGTGTTTGTGCTCCCGCCACTCCTTCAGCAGCAGATGGGCGGAGGCGTCCGCCAGTTTCCGGCGCGCCTCCGGCAGTTCGTACTCCTCCAGCCCCCAGTGGACGATCTGGTTCATCGGGCCCCAGACACGCCCCCGCCAGTAGGCCTGGTCAGTGTAGCCGCGGTCCTTGCGGGACGAGGCCGGCAACACCCACTCACCCCAGAACTCATCCGGGTTCAGCAGGTGCTCCTCGACCATGCGCTCGGCCTGCTGCCGAGTGGGCACGCCGCCGCACAGGGGGTAGAAGTTGGTTGGCGCCAGCACTTCGCTCGGCCTGCCGGTATCGGTGTGCCGGTTCAGGTAAATGCCCCTTTCCTCGTCCCAGAGTTCGCCCAGCGCATCGGCGAACCGCGCGGCCCGTGTCCGCAGTTCCTCGGCTTCCGCGCGCCCCAGTATATCAGCGATCTCCGCCAGCGAGCAGCAGTCCATCACGTAGAGCCCGTTGAGGCCCACGTCGGCCATCCGCATCACCTCGGCATCTCCGTCGAAGCGCGCATTGTCGTACATTGGCGAGTTGTCCAGCCCGCTCTCCAGGACGGCGGCCTTCAGGGTGCCACCACTGTGCTGGCCGAGTCGGTCCGTGAAGGCGTTGGAACCCCAGCCGAGCCAGCGGCCGGTCATCCGCTTCTCGGCCCACCACCGGTTCCAGCGCAACAGGTCATCGAACACCTCCGCCAGAAACCACTCATCGCCCCACCGTCGGTAGAGCTGCAGGGCCGTGCGGGAGCCGACCGGCGGCTGGGATCGGTCCTCGGAGCTGCCCCGGCTGCCGGAGGCAAAGTTGGGCACCAAGCCCCGGTCGGTCATCTCGCGCGTTATCTCCACCACGTTGGCGTAGGCCAGCTCCCTGTTGTCGATGCCCGCCATGAGACCCGCGAAATAAGTGTCCCAGCAGAACAAGACGTAGCCATTCCAACCGTTGTTCCACACACGGCTGACCGGGCTTATGACGCGCTCATGCAGCGGGTCGTAGATGGTGTTCCAGGCCAGGCATGTCTGCATCGCGTCGTATACTTCCTGCAGATCGCCGTACCGGGACCGCTCGGCCATGACCCCGTCGCGCTGGCGCTCGACGATGCGCCGTATCTCGGCCGTGTTCCGTTCCCGCCCCGTTGAGACGCCCACCGGTGCCTCCAGACGGACGGCCACGTAAGGCCCATCGGCGCGCATATAGGGATCGTCCAGCGTGTCAGCGGTGGTGTACGCCCTGAACTCCCGCTCCGGACAGCCCGCCACAAGCACGTTATCTTCGCGCGTCAAGCGGCCCGGCCGATTCCACAGCAGGACGGCCTCCACCGCCATCGCGGGCGGCAGGCCATTGTTCCGCTCCGGCGTGACCAACAGCACCAGGTCGTCGCCGTCCGTGGCGCTCTGCACCGTGAACCTGTTTCCCCGCCAGGCGACGTCCAGCTCCGTGTAGCGCCCATCGTAGCTTCGCGGCCCGGGAAGCGTGAGGTCGTTGTCGTCTGTCTGCTCGTAGTGACCGATGTAGCCGTTCCGAAGCAGCCTCCCGCGGACGTCGTCCTTGAAAGTCAGGTTGAGCGCAAACCCCTCCGGCAGGTGGACGTGGCTGAACACACTGAAGGTGTTCCACGTATTCCAGCCGCACCCGAGTTCGCTCTGCAGATTGCTGTATTCGGACATCTCCCCTGGCTCCTCATGCAGGTTCCACGTGGGTTACCAGCCCCCCACACCGACCCCTAATCCTCCCACCGCAGAGTGGTCAGAGACAGGGCCGGGAGGCGCATCTCCAGCGTTCCCCCTGACGCCGAGACGTTCTCCGGCGTGGGCTTCCTGGGATCGGCAACGCTGATGTAACTTGCCTCGATCTCGGTCACGCCGCCCGGCAGAGCCTCTATCACCGCGGGGCGGTCCGCACCGAGGTTGGCCACGTGCAGGGCGTAAACGGTCCGGCCGTTCTCCCCCGCCCCGCGGAACGCGGTGAAAAGCACATCGTCGTTGTCACTCCGGGTGCCCAGCGCCACGGCGTGCCTCGGCGTCCGATTGGCGAACTGGTCCATCATCCAGTAGCGGGCCGTAGGCTCAAGTTCGCCATCGTCCTCCAGCAAGAGCGGGTAGCTGCCGCCGTATTCCCACTCGAACAGCACCTGCGGACGCGCATGGAGCAGGAGGTCCTGGTACACCTTCATCTCCTCCAGCGCGTAGAGGGCCGTGCGGGACGCCCGTGACTTGTGCGCCAGGGCATACCAGCCCACTTCCGTGCAGAACAGCGGCAGGTCGTGCTGGCGCGCCAGTTCGGACCAGGCACGGTACGTTTCGGGCGTGGCGCCGCCCCAGGAATGGAAGGCCAGAGCTCCGACGTAGCCGCGTCCCTCGGCATCGTTCAGCAGCGGTTTCGGGTAATCGATCTTGTCCCCGGCCGGGTTGCTGACGTCACCGGCCAGTATCCGCGTCTTCAGGCCCAGCTCCTTCATGCGCCGGCCCAGCAGCTTGCTGAAGTCGCGGTGATGCTCGGGGTCGGGTATACGGCCGAGCTGTGGCTCGTTGAAGCTGAACATCTCCGGCTCGGCGCCGTAGTTTTCCTTCAGGTAGAGCAGGTAGGCGCATATGGATTCGACCACCTCCGGCCATTTGTCCGGGTCGATGGGGCGTCGACGCGCCTCGCTCTCCGACTCCGGCACACGCATCCAGTCCGGCACCTGCCAGCACGAGATGATGAACGGGATGCCGCGTTCGGCCATCTTGCGCGCCGCGTTCATCTCGGTCTGCAGTATCCACATGCCCCTCTCCCTGTTCTCGAAGGCGTCCCAGTTGATCCTCGCCGGGTCGGCGTTGTCGTTCTCCGGCTCCCAGTACATCAGGAACATCTGGGTGCGTGCCCATGCGGGCCGCAGGTGCTTCAGCGTGTAATCCACGGAGCGTCCGCGCGGCCAGAAGCAGTAGTTGCCGCCGAATCCGTGCAGGCGGTAGCGCTCCGTGTCGGCGTCGAGCCGCAGCCGGGCCGGGCTGCGGTCGCTCTGTCCACTGAGGCGGAAGCCGTAACTCGCCTCGACGACCTGCCCGGCCGCCAGGTCCCCGTTGTGCAGCGGGACCAGCACACGGTAGTGCGGCATGAGCCATCCGGGATGGGCCTTCACGCTCAGGTTGCGCGCCCGGTCCGTGCTGAAGGCGAGCCGGCGTCCCCCGGGTGCCCGGAACTCGATGCTGCCGATCGACCCGGAGGCGGCGGTCTCTTTCGAGGCCGGCGCGGGCAGCTCTGCCTCTCGTGCCTTTCCTTTGGCATCGGTCACTTTCAGTGCGCCGTCGCGGAAGTCGCCCGCGGGTACCTTCACATCCAGAAAGACGCCCGCCAGTTCGGTCTCTCGCAGGGCGCGGACCCGCAGGGTGAATTCCAGGCCCTCCCCGCGTTCGCGCAAGGTCTCCGTGTATTCGAACGTTCGCCGCCCATCGAGTTCCAGGTCACCTTCCCAGCGCCGGCCCCCCGCCTCGGCAGTATCTTGGATATCCTCGGCCTGGGCGGGTCCCAACCGGGTTTTCCATCCCGGCGTGGCCACCACGAACGTCGCGCGCACCGGCAGCAGATCGTTGTCGTGCAGAATGCTCCACATCATGCCTGTCGGGTCCATGTCGGCCCGCGGGCCCGCGGCCCAACAGGCCGGACCGGCCAGCAAGAACGTCATTAAGACCAGACACATCACTTGACGAACCACACGCATATTCGGCGTGCCTCCCAGGTCAGCACATTCCATTTCGTCCTCCGACCCTCTGTCGCGTGCACCAAGCCCCAAGGGGCCTCCTCCGCCGGTCCGATGCTCGGGCCCGCCGGACGTGGTCCTCTCCCTGTGAAGTGGTCCACTCCATGGTCCAACCACGGTCAGTGCCCCGACCGCCTCCTCTTTCTGGCATCGCCCTTGTGGACGATGTCGCCCAGTTCCAGGATGCGGTAGTGGTGCATCGGGATGCACCGCAGCTCGTCGGGATCGAGCACACCCTCCCAGCCTCGATCAGCATGGCCGTACAGGCCCTCCGCGTACAGCACGTTGCCACCGGCACAGTCCACGTCCACGGCGCCGTATTCCTGCAGCGCTCGGGCGATAGTCGCCGCCGCCGGGGACAGGTCGAACTGATCCAGGTCCAGCTCGGGATCGAGCTGCAACGTACAGCCCTCCACCGGCCCGTCCTCGTGACCTCCGTCCGTCCAGGCGGCGGGCCACACGAACCGCTGGAGGACGTTGTTGGTGGCGAAGGCCAGCTTGTGCTCTATCCTTCCACGCTGGATGTCCTCATACATGATCAGCCCCGCGATAGCGGGCACCCCGGCCGCCCGGCTGGGGCCATGGAAGTGGATGCTCTCCCCGTTCGTGATGGGGAAGTCCTCCGTGTTCCACACGCCGTCGCTGTCCAGGCTGTAGGCCATCCCCGTGGCCGACTCGTACTCGCCGTCCGGGCGGATGCGCACGTACCACATGTCCCATGCCCTCCGGTTCTCCCAGTCCACCACGGCCATGTGGGCATCCCCGGCGGGGTCGGGAACGGCGCCTTCCGGAATGGGGATCTCCGGTCCGAAATCCGGGTGCTGGGAATAGCGGCTCTGACGCTCGCGACGCCCGCCGGTGGCGTCCGGCTCCGGCCCACGTTGGTGAACCCTCCGCCGGGGGGTCTCGGCATCGGCCGCGTAGACAGGTATCGTGTAGTCCCGACAGTTGATGTAGATTGTGCTCTGGCGCTGGTCCATCAGCTCAACCATGCGGTCGCTGTTGGGATCAACGGCCGGGTCGGGACCGATGGGCTGGTTCCAGTAGCTATCGTCGCTGAAGAAACGTTTCATCTCCTTCTCTCCCGTCACCTCGGCAATAACTCCGCGCCGGTGGGCAGTTCCTCTCTTGGAGCCGGGCCGGCCATCGTACGACGTCTCGGAGGCCTGTCAAACGGGGACCGGCATTCCGCGCGGTCCGTCTGCCCGGGACAGCGGAGCCGCAGAGACAGTTGAGGCACAGGGATGGCCGGCGGGAAAGGAAGTGAAATCCCGGAAAAGCTGAGACGGCTTGCGCTCCTGCGAGAAAGTGCCATGTGTAGAGAAGAGGAGAGTCACTGCGCGCCGCTACGCGGACGCGGGCTGCTCGGCCCAGAAGTCGGCTATACGCCGCATGACGGCCGATTTGTGCTCGCCCCACGCACAGGCCGGAACGTAGTTGACCCGGTCCCGCTCGCCATCGTAATAGGCGAAGGCGTTGGGGCAGCGCTGCAGCCGCTCCGTCTCCAGCGAATAGGGGTCTTCGAACGGCAGCACTATCACCTGCAGCCTTCCCTGCAGGGTCGCGTGGCGGCCCAGTATCTCCTTGGTGCCTTTGCCTGACAGCCTGCCCACTATACCGGCCAGCACGTGCCAGACCTTGCCGAGACCCTTGCCCATAACCAGGCCTCCGATTCGCAGGTGACGTCGAGCCCCGGAGACGATGAGGAGCATGGCCGCCATCCGGAGAAACAACTTCCGGACGCTGAGGCCGTCGGGCAGAGGAGCCCCCGGGCTGAATCCCAGGCGGGTCTTGAGCCGCTGGAGCCGGTCCTCAACCGCAAGCATTTCCGCCACGGCATCGTGCAACCCCGTTTTGAGGTAGCGAGCCGCCGGCACGTAACGCTCGCCGTCGGAGACCATCATATACATGCTCTCGCAGTTCGGGTGGGCCCCCGCGAAGGGTGACCGCTTGAGCCCGATACACTGCGCCAGCGTCTCCAGCTCGCCCAGCAGTCCCGCCGGCACGAACTCTATCCGCTCACCCGGATAGCACTCGTTGAGCATCTCCTCGACGTCCTCGGTCGTTATCCGCTCGGGTTCGAGGTCAAAGTCCGCGCGGTCCCAGGTCTGCGCCAGCGGCATGAGGTAGATACCGCGGATCATGTCCCGGCGGTCGTGGCAGAACTGTAGCATCTCCGGAAGCTCATCGTCGTTGAAGCCGGCGGCCAGGCAGGTCATCAGCGCCACCTTGGCGCCGGGGACCCGCGAGAGGTTCTCCAGCGCCCGCTCCTTGATCGCGAGGTGACGCTCGTTGCCCCGCAGAACGCGATAGGTCTCGGGGTTTGCTCCGTCGTAGGCGAACAGGATCGTGGAACGCGTGCCCGCCAGCTCCCGGCAGTAGGCTTCGTCGGCAAGGCGCAGCCCGTTGGTCACCACTCGGACGCGCAGCTTGTGGGACCGCGCCAGCGCGATGATATCGAAGAGGTCCTCGCGCACCGTCGGCTCGCCCCCGAAAAGCTGCACCGCGGGCCGCGGGTCAAACTTCGCGAGGCCCTCGAAAAGGCGCTCGAAGTACTCGAAGGGAGGCTCGAACAGAAACCCCATGCTCGGCGTGTTGTTGATGCAGATCGGGCAGTTCGAGTTACAGCGGTTCGTCACGTCCACGAAGACGAAGTTGGGCGGATCTTTGTGGTCGCAGTCGGGGCAGTTCAGCCCGCATGGAATGGGCTCTTCGTGTTGTCCGTCAAGACGCTGCTTGGCGAAGTAACGCCCCGCGTCCGACGAAAGGCGCGTCTCGGTCGAGCCGCAGTCGGGGCACTCTTTGACCAGAAAAACTTCGCCCCCCCGCCGCTCATGCCGCGCCTTCACCAGCCGCCGGCAACGGTTACAGAAAGCACGGTTCATGTTCCGCCCGCCCCGCGTGTACTGAGATGACTGAGTCCGCCTCAACCCAAGTATTCTACGACATGTACCTCCACTATGACAACCCTTCTGCGCCACTCGCCGTTCTCCCGGTTCAGGCTGGATGTCACTGCCCGACGGCTGGAGCGAACGCGCGCTGACGGCAGCCGTGGAACACTTCGGCGGGGCCCCACCTCCGCTGATCACCCGGGGCTTCAGGACTCATTGCCTTCCAGAGCTGCCCGGTAAACTCGCTGGAAGGGCAAGCCCTCCCCCTCGGCCAGTCGCCGGCAGTCATCGTATTCCGGCTTGCGCCTGATGACTTCACCCCCGAGTCGGGCGACCTTCACCCGGACCGGGCCCCAGGGGGTCGTTACCGTCTGGACCTCCCGTGCCAGCTTCGTCCGCTGCCACAACGAGCGGCGAACGCCGAGAGTGGACGTCTCCTGCCATAATACCTCTTCGAGCGTCCGCAGGTCTTCAGGCCGACATAGCACGGTAAGCTGCACGCCCGGGCGGTTCTTCTTCATCTGCACCGGGAGGGTGAACACGTCCAGCGCGCCCTCCCCCAGCAATCTCTGGCTGCAATAGCCGATCTCCTCCCCCGTCATGTCGTCAAGGTTCGTCTCCAGCACCCAGACGTAATCGCTTTCGCTCCCCTGCGCGGGAACCGTGCCCACGGCAAGCCTGAGCACGTTGGGGTGGTGCTCCAGTTCGCGCCCACCCGCCCCGTAGGCCACCGTCTCCAGGGTCATGGAGGGCCACAGCGGGGCGGGTTCGCCCAGCGTCTTCAGCAAAGCGGCGCCGGTCGGCGTCGCCAGCTCCACCTCCACCGGCCCACCCCGCGCGGGCAGGCCCCGCAACAGCCGGGCCGTGGCGGGCGCGGGCACGGGCAGTGTGCCGTGGGCCGCTTTCACCGTCCCGCCGCCCAGCATGATCGTCGAGAACTTCAGCACGTCCAGCCGCAGTTCGGCCAGGCCGGCCACGGTGCCCACTATGTCGCAGATGGCGTCCACGGCGCCGACCTCGTGGAAGTGAACCTTGTCCGGCTCGGTATCATGGACGGCGGCCTCCGCCTCGGCCAGGTTGCGGAACACGGCGGCGCTCCTCTCGCTCACTTCGGGCGCGAGGTCCCCCGCTTCGATGATCTCCAATACGTCGCTCAGGCCGCGGTGGGGATGGTGGTGGGAATCGTCCACGTCCACGTGAACGCGCGTGGCGGCGATGCCGGCCCGCAAGACCCGCTCGGTCCGCAGCGACCATCCGGACAGAGGCAGCGTGGACAGAGGGGCCTCGATCCTATCCAGCGGGACTCCGGCGTCAACCAGGGCGCCCAGGCACATGTCACCGCTGATTCCGCTGAAGCAGTCCAGGTATCCGATTCTCATGTGTTTCTCCCTTCGCAGGCGTTCCCGCGATTAGAACACATAGCGCGACATGCCGCAACGCGGGCAGCCGTAGAGGCCGGCTGGCATCCCCTTGCAAAACCGGCCGTGGGCGGCCAGAATATGCTTCCGGCCATTTTTGGCCCGCTTCAGTGTTCACCCATCCGGTTTACCGTCAGCTCCGGGAGTGCCCCCATGGCAAAGATCAATTTCGGCGGTGTGGAAGAGGAAGTTGTCACGCGGGAGGAATTCCCGCTGGAGAAGGCCCGCGAAGTGCTCGAAGGCGAAACCATCGCCGTGGTCGGTTACGGCGTGCAGGGCCCGGCCCAGGCGCTGAACATGCGCGACAACGGGTTCAACGTGATTATCGGCCAGGCGCCCGAGCACGGCGACTACTGGCAGAAGGCCATCGACGACGGCTGGACGCCGGACGAGACGCTCTTTCCCATCGGTGAGGCGGTCGAGCGCGGCACCATCGTGCAGTACCTGGTCAGCGACGCGGCCCAGAAGCTGCTCTGGCCCACGGTCAAGCCCCGTCTTGACGAAGGCGACGCCCTCTACTTCTCCCACGGCTTCTCCATCGTCTACAAGGATCAGACCGGCGTCGTGCCGCCCGAGAACGTGGACGTCATATTGGTGGCCCCCAAGGGCTCGGGCACGTCCGTGCGGCGCAACTTCCTCGAAGGGAGCGGCATCAACAGCAGCTTCGCCGTCCATCAGGACGCCACCGGGCGGGCCGAGGAGCGCTGCATCGCCGTCGGCATCGCCATCGGGTCCGGCTACCTGTTCCCAACCACGTTCGAGAAGGAAGTCTACAGCGACCTGACCGGCGAGCGCGGCGTGCTGATGGGCGCTCTGGCGGGCATGATGGAGGCGCAGTACAACTGCCTGCGGGAACACGGCCACAGCCCCAGTGAGGCATTCAACGAGACGGTCGAGGAACTCACCCAGAGCCTTATCAAGCTGGTAGCCGAAAACGGCATGGACTGGATGTACGCCAACTGCAGCACAACCGCCCAGCGCGGGGCGCTGGACTGGCGGCACAAGTTCCGCGAAGCCGTCGAGCCGGTCTTCGACGAACTCTACCAGCGGGTCAAGGACGGTACCGAGACGCGCATCGTGCTGGAAGCCAACAGCCAGCCGGACTACGCGGAGAAGCTCCGCGAGGAGCTGGAGGAGATCAAGAACTCCGAGATGTGGCGCGCCGGAGCGGCGGTGCGCAGTCTGCGCCCCGAGAACTGGGACCAGCGCGAGGACTGAGCCGGCCACCAACCCCGAGTACGAAGCAGGCGCGGAGCAACGGGCCGCGCCTGCTTTTCTTTACCTTACCCTTTCTGCACCCGGAAGATCAGCGCGTCGCCCACTGTCAGCCCCGCATCCCGGCATCGGCCCGCGGCCGTCTCCAACACCGAGTGCGCCCGCAGGCAGGCGGACAGGCGCCACGGCCTCCTGGCCTCCACGATCTTGACGACCTCGTTGTCGTCGGCCAGATAGACCAGGTCGATGGGAAACCGCATGAAGCAGGTGTGAACGCTCCGGCAGTCCGGGAAAAGCAACCCTTCCTCCGCGGGCAGATCGGGCCGGAGCATCAGCCCGCGGAAGCGCTCCCACAGGGTCAGCGCCATCCCCACACGCTCGAGCAGGACTTCATCCCGTCCCGCGATGCTGGCCTGATAGTATTCCACGGGCATCCCGTCGGGTCCTGAGCCATGTCGGAGTATAGCCGTCGGCACGGTCGGCTTTCAAAGCCCCCGGCTCTTCCGCGCTTCGATGATGGGCGCGGCCAGCTCAGGATGCTCCGAGCCGATGGACTCCAGCGCCCCGTCCGCCTCCTCTCCGCCCCGGAGCAGCGCCAACGTCCCACGCATCGCCAGCACGGTCTCCGCCTGCACCGGCGCCAGCGCGGCGCACTTGCCCAGCGCGTCGTGGACGCGCTCCCGCCCTGCCCGTGACGCGAAGGCGTCTTCCAGCGCACGCCGCACCAGCCGGCGGCGGACGTCGAACAGCGCAGTATCGCCCAAACCGTGCATTCCCTGGAGCGCCTTCTCCGCCTCCGGCCATGAAGCCGCCTCCTCCGCAACCGCCGTCATCTGCTCCAGCCGCTCTGCCGGGACCTCCGCCAGCGGCGACCGTGCGGGCGTCTCCACCGGCTGGCCTTCCTCCGGCAGGACCGGTTCCGCCCCCATCCAGGGCCAGCCGAGCCCGTAGAGAACAAGCAACGCCCCCG
The DNA here is from genome assembly GCA_046483385.1 of Candidatus Brocadiia bacterium. Lineage (GTDB taxonomy): Bacteria > Planctomycetota > Brocadiia > SM23-32 > SM23-32 > B1Sed10-231. The sequence continues at coordinate 25,718 of JAWODG010000231.1, forward strand.
TGGCATCGGTCTTCAGGAAACGCCGGATACGTTCCCTCACGTAGGCCGTTGACGCCAGCGCGGCCGCGGCGTCTGCCGATGAAGGGGGCTCCGCGGGGCGCAGCCGTTCCAGTTCCAGCGCCAGTTGCACGGCGGAGAGCCGGTCGAAGCGTGGTCGCGCCGGCACGGTGACGATACCTTTGGGCCCCTGTGCAGTGACGTGGCCGGGGGCTTCGTCCAGGCCCGCCACCACGGCGCGGGCCGCCCGGTTGACGCGAGCATCCCAGGAGTAGCGATCACGCAGCAGCAGCCACCCGGCGGTGACGATGATCGCCACGAGGAGCACCGCAATCACCACGTCCTGAGAGACCCGGGGGCGCCCCTTATCGACACTGTCACTCATTCGCCCTTCAACTCCATTCCCATGGCTGCGGATCGCGTTCCGGCCCCAGTGTAGCGCCGCCTTTTCGCCGTATGGCGAACGGCCACGCGCTGTGCCTTGCGCTTCGCGGGGGCACCGATGCCCCCGCGTGGCCGTCCTGCTTCGGCAGAAGCAGGCGGGATTCCGGCGCTACCCTCCTGGCGGCCGTTCTTCGTGCTGAACAGAACCGGGTCATCCCTCTTCGCCGATCTGCTCCATCGTCCGGCCGGTGAGGGCCGAATCAGGCATCGATTCGGTGATATCCGTGTCGGGCTCGGCGTGCTCGTCCTTCATCTTGATCAGCAGCCAGTTCTTCTCGCCCCGCCCTTTCATGTGGATGAGGGCCCAGTTGCCCCTCAGCTTCTGCCCGTCGATGCGAACTTCTATCTGGCCGTCCTCGACGGCCTCGGCGAGCGGCTTGTCCTTTATGTTCTCGAACGTCCCCATGTCCCACACCATCACGGTGCCGCCGCCGTACTCGTCTTCCGGAATGGTACCCTCGAAGTCGGCGTAATCGAGCGGGTGGTCCTCGGTCCGGACGGCGAGACGCTTGTCCGCCGGGTTCAAGGACGGCCCCTTGGGGACCGCCCACGACAACAGCACGCCGTCGCATTCGAGCCGCAGGTCATAGTGAAGCCGGCTGGCGTCGTGCTTCTGGATCACGTAGGTATCGCCCGGCCCCTTGCCCTCCGAGGGTGGGGGTTCGGCGGTGCGCTCGAAATCCCGCTTGCTTTCGTACTCCTCCAGCGGCATGGCTCCCTCCCTCTGCTGCACATGGAGCCCGTTCGGGCCGTCGGCTTGCCCGGCGGGCGGTTTCGTTTATAATATTGTCTGAGTGGTGTCTTACTCAAGAGGCCCCGATGGCAGCGAAAACCCAGCCCTCAGCCGTTTCGCATCGATGCCCGGTGCGGCGCAAGCGCAAGCCTCCTCCGGCCGGCAGACGAGAGCCTGTCGTCTGCTAACCATCACCTCTCCCACATTCATTCAGGATTCCAACCATGGCCGGACATTCACACTGGGCTGGCATCAAGCACAAGAAGGCGAAAGAAGACAAGAGACGGGGCAAGATATTCAGCCGGATCACCAAGCAGATCATGACGGCGGTCCGGCAGCACAACGACAAGAACCCCGACACCAACCTCGAGCTGAAGTATGCCATCGAGGACGCCAAAGACGCCAACATGCCCAAGGACAACATCGAGCGCGCCATCCTGAAGGGCGCCGGCGAGCTCGAGGGGCAGGAGGTCGAGCCCGTCCGCTACGAGGGCTACGGGCCGGGCGGCGCGGCGGTGATGGTGGATGCCCTGACCGACAACCGGAACCGCACCACCTCGCACGTGCGCAAGATATTCGAGACCCACGGCGGAGAGATGGGCACAAACGGCTGCGTCTCGTGGATGTTCGAGACCAGGGGGCTCATCCTGCTGTCGCTGAACGGCCGCGCGGAGGAGGAGGTCTTCGACGTGGCCGTCGAGGCCGGCGCCGAGGACTTCCAGGAGGCCGGGGAAGCCTACGAGTTGACGTGCAGCCCCACAGACCTTGAGGCGGTCAAGCAGGCCCTGCAACAGGCGGACATCGAATGGGAATCGGCCGAGATAACCCAGATGCCCCAGGGTTACGTTGACCTCGACGTCGATGACGGGCGCAAAATGCTGGAACTGATGGACGAGATGGAGGACGACGAGGACGTCACGAACGTCTACTCCAACTTCAACCTGCCGCCCGAACTCGTGGCCGAGATGGACGAGGAGTAGTCCGCGCCCCCGACAGTCTCGCGTGGAAGCGTGCCCGTTCTTCGCCGTCTGAGCGGCCTGTCAACCACGGCGGGCACGGAGAAAAGGAACTGCTTCAACGGCAGACCGGCGTCACTTGTGTTTGTCCGTATCCCGCTGCTGCCTTCCGTCGTGGTCGTCGGGTGGGTGCGGTTTGCTTCTTCCGGTCTTTAGCGCTTGCTGAACTGCGGGGAACGCCGGGCGCCGCGCCGGCCGTATTTCTTCCTCTCGACCTTCCGTGAATCCACGGTCAGCAGACCATGTTCCCGCAGGTCTTCGCGCAGGGACTCGTCGCTCTCAACGAGGGCCCGGGCAAGGCCGAGCTGGACGGCCCCCGACTGCCCGGTGATGCCGCCGCCCTGCACGTTGACGAACACGTCATATCGTCCCTGATTGTGGGTTACTCGCAGCGGCCGTCGCACCTCCTCGTGGTGATCTTCCCGGCAGAAATACTCCTCCATCTCCCGGTCGTTCACTTCGATCACGCCGGTGCCGGGTCGGATGCGGACCCGCGCCACCGCCGCCTTCCTGCGGCCCGTTCCCCAGTAATAGTCGTCAGCCATGATCCGTTTCGGTTCCTCGTAATAAGGTGGTAGTTCTGCGCGGGCTCATACCTCGAGCGGCTCGAGTTCGTGATTGTCGTGAGGGTGTTCCTCGCCGGTGAAGACGCGGAGGCGCTTGATCATCTGCTTCCCGAGTTTGTTCTTCGGGAGCATGCGCCGAACGGCCTCGGTGATTACCCGTTCCGGGTATTCCTCCAGCATTTCCTCGGCGGGCACTTCGCGCAGGCCGCCGGGGTAACCGGAGAAGCTCTGATAGACCTTCTCCGAAAGCTTGTTGCCCGTCATACGGACCTTGTCCGCGTTGGTAACCACAACGAACGCGCCGGTGTCCACGTGCGGCGTGTAGTCGGGACGGTCCTTGCCCATGAGCGCCGTGGCGATGCGGGTGGCCAGACGGCCGAGGACCTTCCCGGCCGCGTCCACCTGGAACCAGCGCCGGTTGTTCTCGTAGTCTTCTTTTTTCGCAAGTTGAGTTCGCATAGGGTGCTTACCGGAAAGAAAGCGGAGGAAACAGTCCCCTTGCCCTGCGGATGGACGAACGCTTAATATACGGGAAGCATGCCGTCCTGTCAAAGGAATCAGGGAGGTGAAACATGGCCGCCGACAAGAACAGCAGAGGCGAGAACGAGATGCTGACCTGTCCCTCCTGCGGGGAGGAATTCCTGGTCACCTCCACCGTGCACACCCCCGTCTGCCCCCGCTGCGGCAAACCGGTCCGCACCGTGGGCCGTCGACGCCTGTTCCGGCTTCTGGCCTTCGCGCTCCTCGCCGCCCTTGTCGCTGTTGTCGTGGCCTATCTCTATCTGCACAAATGAGCCGCCCCGTCAGCGGCCCAGTGCGAACAACAGGGCGATGGGCGCAAGCACCAGCAGAATCCAGATCGTCCACTTGTAGCCTTCCAGGTCGGCCAGTGCCTCCGAGGGGAAACACAGGTAGCCGTAGAGCAGCCACACCCATCCCGTGCCCCACATCAGGAGCGCAAACCCCAGTATAAACACCCCCGGTATCACGGCCCCGAGGAGCGTAAACCAGACGCCCACTCCCGCCACTACGGTTGAAAGCGCGATCACCAGCACGGACACGATGAGCACCGACGGCCGGGCCAGCCCGGGGAAGATGTTCAGGAACCACAGAAGCGGCCCGAGCAGGCCGGGTCCTTCCTCCTCGGGCACCAGTGACGCGCCACACCTCCCGCAGAAGCGGTGCGTGTCTTCGCACTTGTTTCCGCATTGCGGACATCGCACGATGCTCATAGGCGGCTCCTCCCAGAGGTGCCATCCATGATATCGCCCGGCCGGGCCGCCCGCCAGCAGGGCCCGTGTCGGCTTTGACAATTTCCGGGCCGAGCGATATCTTGACCTCCATGAGGCAACAGCTCTCCTTCCTCCCCGGACACTCGATGGGCCGCGACGAACACACCCCCATGATGCGCCAGTACCTGGCGTTCAAGAAGCAGCATCAGGACGCCGTGCTGCTGTTCCGCATGGGGGATTTCTACGAGGTCTTCTTCGACGACGCCAAGGTCTGCGCCCGCGAGCTGGGCCTGGCCCTCACGAGCCGGGAAAAGGGCGAGGACGCCGTCCCCATGGCCGGCTTCCCCCACCACGCCGCCGACAACTACATCAAGCGACTCATCCAGGCCGGCCACCGGGTCGCCATCTGCGAGCAGGTCCAGGACCCCGCCGAGGCCAGCGGACTGGTCGAGCGGGACGTCACCCGCGTGATGACCGCCGGCACCCTGACCGAGGAGCACATCCTCGACAGCCGGACCAACAACTTCCTGGCGGCCGTCGCCTCCTCCGACTCGCGCATGGGACTGGCCTGGGTGGACCTCTCCACCGGACGGTTCGAGGTGGAGGAGATGTCCCCCGAGGCGCTGGGCGACAGCCTGCAGCGGGTCTCCCCGACCGAATGCCTGCTGCCGGAGCGACACTCCGACGAACGGGACGAGCATCCCGCCCTCCCCCACCTGCCGGGTGACTGCCTCGTGACCCGCCGCCCCCCGTGGGAATTCAACCGGGACGAGGCACAGCGCGCCTTGAACAAGCACTTCGGCACCAGCACGCTGGACGGCTTCGGCCTGGAGGACGTCGGCCCGGCCCTCGGCGCGGCGGGCGCCGTGCTGAGCTACCTGCAGGAGACGCAGAAGACCGCGCTCGGCCACATCCGCAGCATCGAGCAGTTTGTCGGCGACCGCTACCTCATCCTCGACAGCACCACCCGCCGCAGCCTGGAACTGGTGGAGACCATACGTGGGTCCGAGAAACGCGGCACCGTGCTGCACGTGCTCGACAGGACCGGCACCCCGATGGGCGCCCGGCTGCTGCGCCGCTGGCTGCTGACGCCGCTGCGCGAGCGCGACCGCATCGAGCGTCGCCTGGACGGCGTGGAGGAGCTGCACGGGGGCAAGCGGCTGCGGCAGGACCTGAACGAAGAGCTGAAAAACGTCTACGACATCGAACGCCTGACCACCAAGATCTACACCGGCCGGGCCAACGCCCGGGACCTGACGGGACTGCGCCAGTCCCTCAACCGCATACCCGCCCTGCGGGAGCTTCTGGGCGGGTGCGAGGCCGAACTGCTGACCGACCTGCGTGAGCGCCTCGACCCCGTGGCGGAGGTCGAGGGACTAATCGCGTCCGCCATCAAGGCCGATCCGCCGGCCACCCTCACCGACGGCGGCATCATACAGGACGGCTTCCGGCCGGAGCTCGACGAACTGCGTCGGACCGCCCGCGAGGGGAAGGACTGGATCGTAGAGTTCGAGCAGCGGGAGGCGAAGCGAACCGGCATCCCCTCCCTGAAGGTCGGGCACAACAAGGTCTTCGGCTACTACATCGAGGTCACCAACACCCACAAAGAGAAAGTACCCGACGACTACACCCGGAAGCAGACGCTGAAGAACGCCGAGCGCTACATCACCCCGGAACTGAAGGAGCGGGAGTCCGCCGTGCTGGGGGCCACCGAACGGGCCAGGGAGCTGGAATACGAGGTTTTCCAGGAGGTCCGCTCCGAGGTTAGCGAGTATACCGACCGTCTGCAGCAGACCGCTCAGGCGCTGGCGGAGCTGGACGTGCTGATCTGCCTGGCCACGGTGGCGGCCGAGGCCGGGTACGTGCGCCCGGAGATCACCGACGACACCGGGTTGCTGGTCCGCGACGGACGCCACCCGGTGCTGGAGCAGACACTGGACGAGGAGTTTGTGCCGAACGACCTGGAGATGGACACCCGCGAGGCGCGGCTGCTGGTCATCACCGGGCCCAACATGTCGGGCAAGAGCGTCTATATCCGCCAGGCCGCCATCATCGTACTGATGGCGCAGATGGGGTCCTTCGTGCCCGCCCGTGAGGCCCGGATCGGGCTGGCGGACCGCATCTTCACCCGCGTGGGGGCCAGTGACGAGCAGCGCCGCGGGCGCAGCACCTTCATGGTCGAGATGATCGAGGCGGCCAACATCCTGAACAACGCCACCGACCGCAGCCTGATCATCCTGGACGAGGTGGGACGCGGCACCAGCACTTTCGACGGCGTCAGCATCGCGTGGGCCACGGCCGAATACATCCACGACCACCTGCGGGCGCGAACCCTGTTCGCCACGCACTATCACGAGCTGGCCCAGCTCGCCGGCACGTTGGACGGGGTGAGGAACTTGAATGTCGCCGTGCGGGAATGGGAGGGCGAGGTCATCTTCCTTCACCGGGTAGTGCCGGGCTCGACGGACCGCAGCTACGGTATCCACGTGGCCCGACTGGCGGGAGTTCCGGATGAAGTGCTGGACCGGGCCCGCCAGATACTGGCTCATCTCGAGGAGAACGCAATCGGGCCCAGCGACGAACCCCGCTTCGTGCCGGAGAAGCAACGACCGCCGGCGCCCAGCCCCCGTCGGATGCAGATGCCGCTCTTCAAGCCGCTCGACGCGCGCATCCGCGAGGAACTGCTGGCGCTCGACACCAGCGAGCTGACGCCGGTGGAGGCGCTGAACAAGCTCCACGAGATCGTTGAGCACCTCCGGTCCGACGGGAAGGGCTAGAGCACCCCACACCTGCTCCCCACCGAGGAGAACACCATGCACAACTTCCCCCTGCTGTCGTTTCTGCTTGCGGGGACGATGCTGCTGGCGTCCGTCTGCCGGGCCGACTACCAGTTCGCCACGGTGGCAGCAAGGCGGTTTATGTTCCCCGTTCGCCCGTGCCGTGTCCGTTTGCCCCAGGTCTTCCGAGCGCAGTTCCTCAGACCGCGCGCGGACGCCACAGCCCTCGTTCTTGCCCTCGCCTGCCCGGAACGGAACTGAAGGATGTCTCCGTCTGCGGCGTTCACGGTGTCCCGTTCGCCGTACGCCCGTATTCTCCGGAGCACGCCAGATTGAGCCGATGCGCCGCAGAGCGGCGCAGTCATGAAGGCGGGGGCTTTCAGCCCCCGTGCCAGCGACGAGAAAACAGAATGCGCCCCGGATGGGGCGCTGTCACCCACGAGAGACCAGGCTCCACCGCGCCCCATCCGGGGCGCATTTGCTCCTGATTCAACTCTGCCGGGCATCGCCTGTTGCCCACACATCTTCGGGGCGTCTGCGCCCCCTTTGCAAGATGGAAAGCGGCGCTCCGTCCGCCGTACTCCACGCCGCACTCCGAAAGAGCTTCGCTCAGGTCGTCGCCGAACCTGCCATGGACCGGGGCTCGTGAGTCACTCGCGCCAGCAGCCAGCAGCTAAGAAAGGGAGCAAGCGCAAAGCATGTCCGCACCGCCCAGACGTGGATGAAGACAACGACTAAAGTCCCGGCCTTCACCAACCGGCTCTTACAGCTCGACCATCTCGCCGGTCTCGATGCTCTCGCGTTCGGCTTCCACCAGCCGCACCGATTCGGCGCTTGAATGCGCCGTCACCATCGCCGGCATCTCGTTGTGATCGATGCACTCGACGAAGTACTCTATTTCCCGTTCGTAGCCGCTGCGGTGCGAGATTTTGGGATGCTGCACTCCCTGCGAGGTGTATTCCAGCAGGCCGTGCCCCTCGGCGGAGCTGAAGCTGAGCGCGCCCTTCTCGAATGAAGCCGTGTAGTGGGCTTCGAAGCCGAAGCCCGCCGGCATCGCCAGATTCCCGCCAGAATGCACGGCCATCTTGTCGTCGTAGATGTACTCGGTGTCCACCACGTCCCAGCCGCCGCTGGGGCCTCGCGCGCCCGTCGAGCAGACCGCCCGCGGCATGCCGAGAACGAAGTTGACAAAGTCCGCATCGTGCACGTGAAGGTCGAGTATCCCGCCCCCGCTCCGCTCGTGCTCCAGCAGCCAGCCCTCCCACGACCACTGCGGGAGAGCGCTGCCGCGCCACAGGGAAAGCTGCTGCAGCCGACCGAACCGCCCCGACTCGATCGTCTCGTTCAGGTATTCGTACTCGGGGAAGAACCGGACGCACTGGGCTATCATGAACAGCCCGTCCGCGTCGTCGGCCGCCTGCAGGACCTCCTCGCATTCCGCGTGTGTTCGCGCCATCGGCTTCTCGCACAACACGTGCCTGCCCGCCGCCAGCGCCTTCTTGCAGTACTCGGCGTGCAGGAACGTGGGCAGGCATATGTCCACCATCTCCACGTTGTCGTCGGCGATCAGCTCCTCGGGGTCGGTATAGAGGGCCTGCCGGTCGGGGTCCAACTGCCCCTTCCCCTCGCCGATGTTGATTTCCTGAGCGCTCTCGCCCGGGTGCAGTTTGTCCTCGTTGATGTCGGCCACCGCCACGACCTCGGCATCGTGCACCGCGTCGTAGCAGCCGAGGTGCATATTGCCCATACCGCCCAGTCCGATGATGCCTACCTTGACCATCTCTCGGCCCTCCCCAAGCGTTTCATCTTGTCGTTCGCAAGATTTACTTGTATTGTAGGAAACCGTCGGCCCGTTGCAACAGCCATCCCATCGCCTTCAGCGCGGAGAGCGACTTTGAGCCTTCGGGCGCGCTTCTTCCGACTCCATCGCCGGATCATCTGTCCCGGGGAGGGGGGAGCACTTCTGGGCCTCCTGCGCGTCCTCCTGCGCCCCGCTGCGGCGCTCTACGGTCTGGCCGTTCGCGCGCGCAACTGGCTCTACAGGAAGGGTCTCAAGCCGGTCCATTCGGCGGAGGTGCCGGTTCTGAGCGTGGGCAACATCACGGCGGGCGGCACCGGCAAAACACCCATGGTGGCGTGGTTGGCCCGCCTTATGGTAATCCATAACCGCCGCCCGGCCATTCTGTCGCGCGGCTACGGACGCCGCGGCGAATTGGGCATCGACGACGAGAACACACTGCTCTCCCGGGAGGCGGAGGACGTGCCCATCGTCGTGAATCCGGACCGCGTGAAGGGGGCGGAGTCCGCCGTCCGCGAACACGGAGCGGACGTGCTCATCATGGACGACGGCTTTCAGCACCGGCGGCTGGCCCGCGGTCTGGACATCGTCCTTATCGACGCCGTCTGGCCATTCGGGGGGGACCACATGCTACCCAGGGGGCTATTGCGCGAGCCGCTGCGGGAGCTCCAGCGGGCGAACGTGTTGCTCATCACGCGGGCCGGACTTGTCGGCGAGCAGCGGCTGGAAGAGATCAAGGAGCGTCTGGGGGAACTCGCGCCCGAGGCCGCCATCGCGTGCTGTGTGACGGAGCCTTCGGGCCTGCGGGCCCTGCGGCCGGATGGGAACACGGAGCCACCGCGGCGCCTCCGCCGGGGACGTTGGGCGGCCTTCTGCGGCATCGGCAACCCGGAGGGCTTCCGCCTGACGCTGGAGGATGCCGGCTGCCGGCTCGCCCTCTTCAGGGTCTTCGCCGACCATGAGCCCTACACGCTGAGGCAATTGGAGGAAGTGCTGTCCGCGGCGCAGGATGCCGGCTGCGACGGCGTCGTGACCACGGAGAAGGACGCGGTGAAGGTCGAGCGCTTGTTGCCGGAGCCCTCCCCTCCTCTTTACGCCCTGCAGGTCGAACTGGAGCTGACCGAAGGGTCGGCCGAGCTGACCAACCAGATCCTGGCCGCCCTGGGCCAGAAAGCGTGAGCGGAGGGAAGTGATGGAGCGCGTCTGGTCCCGCCTGGTGCAGCCCCCGGAAGTGCTTTTCCACTCCCGCCGGTGGCGCTTTCCAGCGCGGCAAGCCGTCTGCTGGCGCGAGGTCCTCCGGCTCCCGGATTCGGGGCGTATCTGTGAGGTCGGCTGCGGGCCCGGGGGCCTGTTGACTCGCATCGCGGAAACGACGAAGCCTCCGGCCCGCATCATCGGCGTGGACAGAGACCCCGGTCACCTGGAGTTCGCCCGGCGCCGCGCCCGGGAACTCGGGCTGCCCGAGGCCGAACTGCGCCGGGGCGACGCGCGTGCCCTGCCGCTGCCCGACGGGTCGGTGGACGCGCTCACCAGCTACACGCTCATCGAACATCTGCCCGACCCGCAAGCTTTCGCGGAGGAGTGTCGCCGCGTGCTTCGCCCCGGCGGCCGCCTGTCCGTCGCCACCACCGGGCGCGACCTGCGCATCCCGTCACGCATGCCGGAGCCGCCGGCCGGGCTGCAACACCAGATAGAGGCATTGGAAAACCCCGTCGCCAACTGGATGCAACGTCTGCACAGCGCTCTGGGCATCGGGGAAGGCTCCGGCCCGCTGGACGTCCCCGGCCTGGTGGAAAGTTGGGAACTGAAGGAATTCCGCGTGGACTCATGGTCCCGCACCATCTGCCTGAGCGACCATCGTCTGAGCAACCCGGAACGGGAGGCGGTAGTCCGCGACTGCTGCGGGGCCCCGCCGGGTTTCCCGCCGTCCGAACGGGAGTTGCGACGGGCACTGACAGACGCGGGCGCGGCTCCCCCGGAGGAGCCCTACCTGACCGAGGCGCAGCGCGAGCGCCTGCACGGACTCTATACGCGGCGGGAGGAACTGGCCCTGCACGAGGCGCGGCGCGCGGGAACTGGACCCTACTTCGTCACCAGCGTGCTGCTCGCTGCTTCCGGTATCATCCCGTAAACATGGGGCGGCGGGCACCCCCTGCGGCCGGCTCACTACAGTACGACCAGGGCATTGTAAAGGGCGTGGGTCCAAACAGCTACGCCAAATCCACGGAAGACGAAGATGAGCCCCAAAGCCAGCCCGC
>JAWODG010000080.1:0-3472 GCA_046483385.1 Candidatus Brocadiia bacterium
GTGCACAGCACGCCGCGGCGTGCAGCGCACGACGCGGCGTACGCAGCAGGACATTGAGGGCCAAAGAGGACAAGGAACGCCTCCAGAGCGCCCAGTGCCTCTTGCGAGCCTTCATCGAAGAAAGGACGAAAAAACCGAGACCGCCGGCCGAAAGCAGTTGACACACACATTCGGTAGGTGTAGGCCGTCTCGTTGCCCAGGGCGTCGGTCTCCTTCGTCATCGCCAGATGGTGATCGTCGTATTCGTACTCGGCCACCGTCAGGTTCAGGTCGCCGGCGCCGTAGTCCCGGATCACCTCCACCACCTGCCCGCCCCACTCGTCGGTCTCGTCGGTGGTGCCGTCGGAGTCGTTGTCGGTGTCGTCATCGTCGGCGTAGACGTACTTGGTCACCATCCCGTCCTCGTCGGTCACCGTCGAGACCCGGTGCAGCGAGTCGTAGGTGTACTCCCGCGTGCCGCGGTCTGCCCGCACTCGAACGACCGTCCTGGAACTGAGCGAGGAACCATCAACGTGAGTGTTGGTGCCGAAGCCACGCGGACAGACCCTCGTGTCCGCGTTGCTCGGCGAGGTCCGCCGGGGCGCGGCCCTCGTTGTCCCTGACCTGCGGGTCTGCGCCCGCTGCCACCAGCGCCCTGGCCACCTGCCCGGCGCCGCCGGCGGCCGCCATGTGGAGAGGAGTCCAGCCGTCGTCGTTCTTCGCATGAACGTCGGCACCGCTTCGCAACAGGAGTTCTGCCACGTCAACGTTTCCCCAGACCAGTGCCGTGTGAAGCGGCGTCTGGTCGTTCTTGTCGGCAAGGCTTAGGGCGGCCCCGGCGTTAATCAAGGCCTTCGCCGCTTCGACCCGGCCGGCCTGGGCCGCTGCATGGAGAGCTGTCGTTCCCAGTTCGGTGCGCGCGTTCAGGTCCGCACCGGCCGCGACCAGCAGCTCGATGCACTCCACGCAGCCCGTCCACGCCGCCCAGTAAAGCGGGTTGTCGTCTGCCCTCTCCACCGAGACCGAGGCGCCGGCCTCAAGCAGCAGCCTGACCATCGCCGCCTCACCTTCCTCGCACGCCAGACTCAGGGGGGTGCGCCTGGCGGACTCGGCATCGGGGTCCGCACCGGTCTCAAGTAGGAGCCGAACGATATCCGCCCGCCCCGCCTTAACCGCCCTGTGCAGAGGCAGCTGCATCCATGCCGCCTCCTCGTTGAGGTCAGGGTCATGTTCGGCCAGAAGGCGGACTGCTTCGGGCCGCCCGTTCTGAATCGCCTCCATGAGCAATTCGCGGATCTCCTCGCGGGAAGCACCGCCCTCCGCTTGCAGCCTGTCGCGCAGGGTATCCATATCGGCCGGTTCCACGCGATCTCCTTCGCGGAAGGGTTGCCGCCACTGCATCAGTCCCACCACGGCCACCGTCCCTGAAATCACGAATACCGCAGCCACAACGCCGGCGAAGGTCCCACGGCCCGACCGCCGACGGCTAACCGCGTCCCGCACTGTCCGCCCGCGGAGCACGAGCAGAATTAGAGCGAATATCGCGCCATGAATGATCGCGGAAACGCCCCATGCGGCGGCGAAGACCCGCAAGCCGAGCACGTTCTTCAGGAGCGCCGCGTCTCCAGCCCGGCGGAGCATAAGCGCCCGGTTCACCAGCCAGAAAGCGGGGACAATGAGGAATACGTAACTCAGGTAGAGCCATGTCATCACTTCCAGCGCCTTGCGCGCCCATGCGCGCAGCCGCACGAACTCGACGGCGGTCACCTGGGCGGATATGCCGATGAGGACGGTTACGGCCAGCAGAATGACCTGCCAGAGCACCGTCGACAGGGCGGGCGGCCGCTGCGCCACGTCTACGTAGCCACGGAGCGCGAAGACGGCTCCGCCCACCATAGCCAGTCCCAGCGCGAAGAAGAGAACACCCAGGATCCACACATGCCACGGTCGCTGTTCACCGTCACCCATTGCCCTCTCCGGTTAGGCGGTTAGAGGCACCCTCGATTCAGTGCCAAGAATCCTTGGGCCAAGGGCCAGTGGGAATACCACGCGCAATGCGGGTCTCGGTTCTGCCGTCATCTCTCCGACCACAAAGGCAACCCATGCCGCCAGGTTTCCAAAGCGACCAATCCCAAGCGCAGTTCTGCGTGCCAATGCTGAAATCTGCATCGACGGTCGCTTCACCCCAGATTGGCGAAATGCCGAGACTTAATCCCGTGGCGCTCCCACTGATGTGCTCACTATGGAGAGTGGTATGGCCGAAAAACAGAACTGACCACGATGTGATGGTGCCCTTCTCACATATGTTCAGCCCTGCCGTTGACTTGATCCCCGACACGTAGAGCGTCGCCCCGCCACCTCCAGCACCCAAACTTAGACCTTTTCCCCCAGTAACAGTGAAAATAGCGTCGCATTTCATCCTAACATAGGCCTTGCCGTCACACCCGGGCTGTAATGGCTTGCAGTCGTTGGTGCCCGGGCAGCAGCACTTGTACCTTACATCGGCCACATGCCACTTGGTCTTGCATACGAAACAACCAGAAGTCATGAAACCTCCGATTCCCTTCCCCCCAACACCTATGCTAGACCATCCCGCAAGCCCTACCGACCGCCAATCCCCGCTGGCGCACACATTGCCGCGGGCGGGAAAACGACATTGATGCCGCAATATGCCGTTCGGCCGCGGATGCCAGACGCACTGGCCAAGAGGGTCGAGTGCCCTCACAGGTTGTCCCTTGACGTACACATACAAGTCTGGTTGCCAGACGCTGTCGCGCGAAATGAAGCGGCCGAGCACACTCGGGTAGTAACGGTGGCGGTATTGCATGAGGCCGCTCTCGGCGTCCAGGCGGCGGGCGGTGAACAGGTAGGGGTTGTCGACGTCGCTGGCGTTGTCGGCGTCCGTGCTGAAGTCGCTGTCCAGGACGGTCCAGGCGCCGTAGGCGTCATACCTGTAACGCTCGACCACGTTCTCGCCGGCGTCGGTCAGGGCGTAGACGCTGTAGAGGGTGTTGCTGTGGTACCAGACCACCTCGTCGTCGTCCCCGAAGTCGTCGTCCGCGTTCAGGTCGCGCTCCTGGCGGGCCGGCGCGTCGATGTAGCCGGGGGCGTAGGTGAAGCGGGCCACGAGGTTGCCCGCGCCGTCCCGCTCCTCCAAACATTGCCAGTCGCTGTTTCCGCCCCAGACGAAGCGCGTGGTGCCGTTGAGGTCGCCCTTGTTGGACACCACCTTCAGCACGCGCCGCGTCTTGCCGTCGTACTTGTACTCGGCCACGGTGTTCCAGTTGCCGGACTGCTTTAATAGGCAACTGCAATTGCCGCAGCTATCAAGACTATTGGTGGCCAGGTGCTCATCAGGCCGGTGGCGAATCCTCTAATTATGGTAGCACCGGCATTCAGGTGATAGCGGCTACAGCCCACCTCCTCGTAGACCTCGTGCACTGCCACCGGCCCGCTCCTGGAGGTCAGCAGATCCAGAATCTCGGGGTAATAC
>JAWODG010000110.1:0-17246 GCA_046483385.1 Candidatus Brocadiia bacterium
CATTCTTTTTGGCGGCCCCGAGCCGATAAAGAGCCGTACTAACCTGGGCGTGCTCCGACCGGAAGCCGTCAACGTGGTGGTGCACGGCCATGAGCCAACTCTCTCGGAGATGATCGTGGCGGCGGCCCAGATGCCGGACATCAAGGAACTGGTGGAAGAGGCCGGGGCCGACGGCATCCAGCTCTCCGGCATCTGCTGCACGGCCAACGAGATCCTGATGCGTCACGGCATCCCCATAGCCGGCAACTTCCTGCAACAGGAACTGGCGCTGGCAACGGGCGCGGTGGACGGCATGGTGGTGGACGTGCAGTGCATCTTCCCGGCCGTGGCCAAGCTGGCAAAGGACATGTCCACCCGCATCATCTCCACCTCCAAGAAGGCGGCCTTCGAGGGTGTCGAACACATCGAGTTCGACGAGGAACATGCCCTGGAGAGCGCCAAGAAGATACTCAGGGCCGCCATCGAGGCGTTCAAGGAGCGCGACCCGGCCGCCGCAAAAGTGCCGACGGACAGCGAGCAGCTCATTGGCGGTTTCACAGTCGAGAGCATATTCAGCACGCTGGGCGGCACTTACAGGCCCCTGTTCCGGCCCCTGAACCGCGGCATCATGGACGGGCGCCTGCGGGGCGTGGCCGGTGTGGTGGGCTGCAACAACGTGAAGATCACCCACGACTGGGGCCACGTGGAGATGGTCAAGGAGCTTATCCGCAACGACGTGCTGGTCGTTCAGACGGGTTGCTCCGCCATCGCCTGCGCCAAAGCCGGTCTGATGCGACCCGAGGCCGCCGATGTCTACGCCGGCAAGGGCCTGAAAGAAATCTGCGACGCGGTCGGCATCGCCCCCGTGTTGCACGTGGGCTCCTGTGTGGACAACAGCCGCATCCTGCTGGCCTGCGTCGAGATGGTCAAGGAGGGAGGCCTGGGCGATGATCTGTCCGACCTGCCCGTGGCCGGCGCGGCGCCGGAGTGGATGAGCGAGAAAGCCATTTCCATCGCCACCTACGTGGCCGCCAGCGGCATATTCACCGTCCTGGCCGAACCGTTCCCCGTGATGGGCAGCAAGGTCGTGCGCGAGTACCTGACCGAAGGCATGGAAGACGACTTCGGCGGTAAGCTGGCGTTCGAGAGGGACCCCGTCGCGGCGGCGCACCTGATGATCGACCACATCAACCAGAAACGCGAGGCCCTGGGTTTGGCGGAGATGATGTACGAGACCCCGGAGCCGGCGCGCAAGGCGGCAGCGCCCGCCAGGTGATGGGCCCCGTCTGTTTTGAGAGGAACCTATCCCAAGCAAAGTGAACAAAATGGCTGAGAAAACTGTGACCCGAACGGTCGTCGTCGATCTGGGCCGGTGTCTGGCCTGCCGCAGTTGCGAGACGGCCTGCGCGAAGGCCCACGCCGGCTTTGACGACATAGTCGAGGCGTTGATGAGCGGAGCCCGGCTTGTGCCGCGCGTGCAGGTCATCGCCGCCTCGGGCAGGGCGGTTCCCGTGCAGTGTCAGCACTGCGAGGACGCCCCGTGCATAGAGGTCTGTCCCTCCGGCGCCCTTTACAGGGAAGGGGACGAGGGCCCCGTCCTCACCGCGCCGGACAAGTGCATCGGCTGCAAGTCCTGCGTTGTGGTCTGTCCCTTCGGCGCGGTCTCGTGGAGCCGGGGTGACGGCACCGTGATCAAGTGCGACCTCTGCAATGACTTGATCGAAGTTGGTGAAGACCCGCACTGCGTCACCGCCTGCCCCACGGGCGCGCGGCGTGTGGTGTCCCTGGAGGAATTGACCCGCACGAAGCAGAGGGAAGCGGCCGAGCGCACGGTGCGGACCATAGAGGTGGAGCGGGCGTCGTCCGAGTGAGTAACCGTTGAGGGAGAAAGATATGCCGGTGGCGCAGGCGGATGAAGCCGAAGCACGGGCTGAGAGCATCGTGCAGAAGTACGGCGCCAAGCGAAGCAGCCTGATCCACGTGTTGCAGGACCTGCAGGAGGAATTCGACTACCTGCCGCGTGCAGCGCTGGAGTGCACGTCCGAACGGCTCGGAGTGCCCATCTCGGAGGTGCTCCGCGTGGCGACCTTCTACGCCGCCTTCAGCCTGGAGCCCCGCGGAGAGCACATGGTTACCGTGTGTATGGGCACGGCGTGCCACGTGCGCGGGGCCGAGCGAATACTACTCAGGCTGCAGGATGTGCTTGGCATAGAGGCGGGCGGCACGACCGATGATCTGCAGTTTAGCCTGGAGACGGTCAACTGCCTGGGCGCCTGCGCCCTCGGGCCCCTGATCTCGGTGGACGGCAAGTACTACGGCAAGATGACACCGAACAGAGTTCCGGAAGTGCTGGAGGAACACGGTTTTGAGCGTGACAGCGACGAGGATTGATTCCCCCCGAGCCCTCGAAGACCTGGCGGACTCTCTGAGGAGCAGCGCCTCGGAGAGGTCGATCTGTATCTGTTTGGGGACCGGCTGCGCGGCCAACGGTGGACAGGAGGTGTTCGACGCCTTCAAGGAAGCCGCCGAGCGCCTGGACGAAGAGGGCACGCTTGAGATACGACGGACCGGCTGTCACGGCTTCTGCGAGCGGGGACCGGTCGTGGTGGTCCGCCCGCCCGGCATCTTCTACAACGAGGTGCAGCCGGAGAACGCCGAAGCGGTTGTCGAAAAAGCGCTTACATCGGACGAGCCGGTGGAGGACTTGCTCTACCGGTGGGAGGGCGAGCGGCTGGTCAGGGAGGAGGAGGTTCCCTTCTATAAGCATCAGCGGCGCATCGCGCTCCGGCTCAACGGGCACATCGACCCGCTCGACATCCGCGACTACATCCGCGAGGGGGGATACTCTGCTCTGGCGACGGCCCTGTTGCGCTACACGCCGGAGCAGGTCATCGAGGAAGTCTCCGACAGCGGCCTGAGGGGTCGCGGCGGTGGCGGCTTTCCCACGGGGCGTAAGTGGGCCTCCTGCCGGAACGCCGAAGGCGAGGTCAAATACGTCATCTGCAACGGCGACGAGGGCGACCCCGGGGCTTTCATGGACCGTTCCATCATGGAGGCCAATCCGCACGCGGTTCTGGAAGGCATGATCATCGGTTCTTACGCCATCGGCGCGCACGAGGGCTTCATCTATGTGCGCCAGGAGTACCCGCTCGCGCAGGTTACGCTCCACACGGCGCTCGAGCAGGCCAGAGAATACGGCCTTCTGGGCGAACGCATCCTCGGTAGCCGACACAACTTCGACATCGAGATCGTGCGCGGCGGAGGCGCCTTCGTCTGCGGCGAGTCCACGGCCCTGATGGCCTCCATAGAGGGGCGGGTCGGCGAACCGCGGGCCAAGCACATCCACACCGTCGAGAGCGGACTTTGGGAACGGCCGACCACCCTCAACAACGTCGAGACATGGGCCAACGTGCCCGTTATCATCGAGCGCGGGGCCGACTGGTTCTCATCCATCGGCTCGGAGGGCTCCAAGGGGACGAAGGTCTTCAGTTTGGTCGGCAAAGTCAAGAACACCGGCCTGGTCGAAGTGCCGATGGGCATCACGCTGCGCGAGATCATCTATGATATCGGCGGCGGGATACAGGGCGATAAAGAGTTCAAGGCCGTCCAGACCGGCGGCCCGAGCGGCGGCTGCATCCCGGCCGAATACCTGGACCTGGAGGTCGATTTCGACCGGCTGACCGAGGTCGGCTCGATGATGGGCTCGGGCGGTATGATCGTGATGGACGAGGATAGCTGCATGGTGGACGTCGCCCGCTACTTCCTCAATTTCCTGACCGAAGAGTCGTGCGGCAAGTGCACCCCCTGCCGGGAAGGCAACAAGCGGATGCTCCAGATTCTGGAGCGCATCTGCGGGGGCGAGGCCGACATGGCGGACCTGGAGCTTCTGGAGGATTTGGCGGACGTCGTCAAGACCACCTCGCTCTGCGCTTTGGGTACTTCCGCGCCGAATCCCGTGCTGTCCACCATAAAGTACTTCCGCGATGAGTACGAGGCCCACATCAAGGAGAAGCGCTGCCCGGCGGGCGTCTGCCGCGCGCTGATAACCTTCAGCATAGACCCCGAGGTCTGCATCTGTTGCGGCCGCTGTGCCCGGGAATGCCCGGTTGAGTGCATATCCGGCGAGACGGGCAAGGCGCCCTCAAAGGCGACCGACGAGGACCGCGAACAGGGAAAGGTGGGCCGACCCTTCAGCATCGACCAGGAAACCTGCATCAAGTGCGGCACCTGCCTGGACGTCTGTCCGGCGGGCGCGGTACAGAAAGAATAAATGGCAAAGATAGAGTTTACAATCGACGGCCGCCCGGTCACGTGCGAGAAGGACGAGATGCTGCTCGACGTGGCCCGGGCGAACGGGTTCGACATACCGGCCCTCTGCTACCACGAGGCTGAACCGCCGTACGGCGCGTGCCGCCTTTGCCTGGTGGAGATCACGCAGGGGAGGTGGAACTGGATCGAGGCTTCCTGCACCTACCCGGTGCGGGAGGACGGTATCGAGGTGCAGACCGACAGCGAGAAGGTGCGTCGCTATCGCTGGCTGAACATGGAGTTGCTGCTGGCGCAGTGCCCGCGCTCCGAGCGGGTGCGGCAGATGGCCCGCCGGCTGGGGGTTGAGGCAGAGCGGTTGCCGCAGGACGGAACCGAGGAGTGCATCCAGTGCGGTCTGTGCGTGCGCGTATGCCGCGACCTCGTGGGGGTCGGCGCCATCAATTTCGTCGGCCGCGGGCCTGATCGGCGTGTGCAGACCCCCTATGACGAATCTTCCGAGGTATGCATCGGCTGCGGGGCGTGCGCCGAGCTTTGCCCCAGCGGCCACATACACCTCGTGGATGACACGGCTGCCATGACACGGCGCGTCGAGCCGTTCCACACGGAACACAAGCTGGTTCCATGCCCTGAATGCGGGCGGGGATACGTGACGGAGAAGCAACTGGAGTGCCTGCGCGACCGACTCGGAGAGCGGGCGGCCATACTCGAATCATGTCCGGTCTGCCGGAGCCGCACCCGGGCGCGCGAACTGGAAAAAGTCTACGAAACACTCGCGAGAAAGCTGTAGGAGGTTCCCGATGTCTCGCAAAGTATTCACGGCGGTCATAAATGGCGCCCACGCCTTCGTAAACGAAGCGGAGGAGGCATGGAAGAAGGCGGTTGACGAGCACGGAGAGGACACCGAGCTCAAGTTCCCCGAAACCGCCTTTGCGCTGCCGATGATCCTGGCGCTCACCGGTCGCAAGGTGCAGACCCTGGCCGACTGCGAGCCCGTCCTGAAACATTGCCGGGAGGACCTGCTGAGGGACATCCCCTCCGAGGATGCCTGGCTGCCCTACCTGGGGCACGGTCTTGACGCCGGCGCGGCCACGCTGTTTGCCCAGGAGATTCTGGGCGCGGTGGACTACCTGAACGGCTACGAGGCCGACGACGGCTACCTGGGCTTTCTCAGCGATACGTCGATGCGCGAGATCGGCATCCAGCTCGTGGACGGTCGGATGCCCGGTTTTGCTGCCATCCTGGGCCCCGCCCCCACCGACGAGATTGCGGTCAACACCGTGCGTGAGCTGCAGAAGCGCAACATCCTCATCTTCCCGATCGCCAACCGCGACGGAGAGACCCTGAAGGAGCAGCTCGACCGGGAGAACGTGCAGACCGGCTGGGACACCTACATCGTGCCGACCGGCCCGCGTACGCGCGACGGCATCTACGTGCTGAACTGGGCCGTGCGCAGCGCGCTGACCTTCGGCGGTCTGAAGCCCGGCAACTTCCAGGACATCCTGCAGTATTCCCGCGACCGGGTTTTCGCCTTCGGCATCACCTTCGGCAGCATTCCGGACGACTGGTACGCCACCGGCGCCGGGGCCATCCTGATGGGTTACCCGGTGATCAGCGACAGCGAGGACACCCCGGAGGTCCGACCCACGGGCGTGACCACCTACGAGGCGCTTGTGCGGGAGACCGACCACGAGGAACTGGTGCCCACCTGCATCGAGGTGCGCGGCGTGAAGGTGAAGATCGAAGAGATCGACATCCCGGTCTCCTTCGCCGCCGCTTTCGAGGGCGAGCGTGTGCGCCGCGATGACATGCAGGTCGAGTTCGGCGGCAAGGAGTCTCACTGCGTCGAGTACCTCCAGATGGTGGAGATGGACGATATTACCGACGGTACCATCGAGGTGGTGGGCGACGATATCGACGAAGTAGAGGTCGGCGGCTCCATGGACATGGGCATCGAGGTGCTGGTGGCCGGGCGCGAGATGCAGGAGGACTTCGAGGGCATCCTGGAGCGGCAGATCCACCGTTATCTGAACCACGCCACCGGCGTCATGCACATCGGCCAGCGGCACCTTGTCTGGCTGCGGTTCAGCAAGACGGCCTTCGAGCAGGGCTTCCGCCTGAAGCACATCGGCAACATCCTGCACGCGAAGCTGCACGACGAGTACGGCAAGATTGTCGATAAGGTAGCCGTCCGCATCATCACGGAGCCGGACGAACTGGAGGCCCTGACCGAGCGGGCGACGGCGGCCTACGAGGCGCGCGACGCGCGGCTGGCCGGCCTGACCGACGAGGAAGTGGACGTCTTCTACTCCTGCACGCTCTGCCAGACGTTTGCCCCGAACCACGTCTGCGTGGTCAGCCCGGAACGCCCGGGCCTGTGCGGCGCCTATGACTGGCTGGACTGCAAGGCGGCCAAGCAGATAAGCCCCCAGGGCTGTAACCAGCCGATACCGAAGGGCCGCACGATCGACGAGGAAATGGGCGAGTGGGAGGGCGTCAACGAGTTCGTCTACGACCACTCCAACCGCTCGGTTGAGCGCTATTGCCAGTACAGCCTGATGAACCACCCGATGACCTCGTGCGGCTGCTTCGAGTGCATCGTGGCCATCGTTCCGGAGGCCAACGGCGTGATGGTCGTCAACCGGGAGTACGGCGGCATGACGCCCATCGGCATGGAGTTCAGCACTCTGGCCGGGCAGGTCGGCGGCGGCGTGCAGACGCCCGGGTTCCTGGGCATCGGCCGCCGCTACATCCTCAGTGACAAGTTCATCAGCTACGAGGGCGGTTTCTCACGCATCGTGTGGCTGCCCAAGGAGATAAAGGACGCCATGCGGGAGGACCTCGAGGAGCGTGCCGAGGAGCTGGGCATGCCCGACTTCGTGGACAAAATCGCGGACGAAACGGTGGCCACCGACAGCCAGAGCCTCATGGAGTTCCTGCAAGAGGTCAACCATCCGGCCCTCGAGATGGAGTCGCTGCTCGGCGTGCCGGGCTCGCGGCGCGATTGACGGGCCGCCGTCCCCGATGTATAACCCGTTGTCGTCTTGGTTGCGCACCGACCGCCGAGGCGGCGCCGAACCCGTGTCCGCCGACATGGCGCTACATCTCTGGCACCCTGACAGTTTGCTCCCAGGAGGATTTGCGTAATGGCCCTGACCGGACTGGACATCTACAAGCTGCTGCCCCAGACGAACTGCGGTGACTGCGGCGTGCCCACCTGTCTTGCTTTCGCGATGAAGGTCGCTTCCAAGCAGGCATCGCTCGAGGAGTGCCCCCACGTCAGCGATGAATCCCAGGAGGCATTGGGTGAAGCCAGCGCGCCGCCCCAGAAGCTCGTCACGGTGGGAACCGGCGACAACGCGCTGCAGATCGGCAACGAGACGGTCATGTTCCGCCACGACGAGAAATTCCACAACCCCTGCGGCGTGGCCGTGCTGGTGAAGGACACCGATGACGCTGGTGAGCAGGCCGAGCGAATTAAGGCGCTCTCGTTCGAGCGCATCGGCCAGGTGATTGATGTGGATACCGTCGCCGTCGAGTGCGCTTCCGGTGACGGCGAGACGTTGAAGGAAGCGGCCCAGGAACTGGACGATGCTTTGGGCCTGCCGCTGGTGCTGGTGGCGGACTCGGCAGAGCAGCTCCAGGCGGCCGCCGAGGCCCTGCAGGACTCCCGCCCGCTGCTGTGGGAGCGGAACGGGCCGTCCGATGACCTCATAGAGCTTGCTGTTGAGGCCGATCTTCCCATCGTCGTCGAGGGCGACCTGGAGAAGTGCGACGCCGACACCCAGAAGGCGAAGGACGCGGGTGTCGAGGAGATGGTGCTCTGCCCCGGCCAGGTGGGGCCCCGTGAGGCGCTGGAGTTCCTGACCATTACCCGCCGGGCGGCCGTCGATCACACGTATCGAGCGTTGGGCTATCCCAGCCTGGTGCGCGCATGGGCGGAAGACCCGGCGGAACAGTCGCTGGAGGCCTGCCATTACGTCCTGAAATACGCCGGGATCGTGGTCATCGACACTGACCGGCCCGAGTATGCGCTGCCGGTCCTGGTGGCGCGCCAGAGCATCTACATCGACCCGCAGCGGCCGGTGCAGGTCGAGCCGCAGGTTTACGAGGTCAACGAGCCCGGTCCGGAGTCTCCGTTGCTCATCACCACCAACTTCTCACTCAGCTACTACAGCGTGCTCAGCGAGGTGGAGTCCAGCCGGGTGCCTTCGCGCATACTGACTGTTGACACTCAGGGTACGAGTGTTCTGACCGCCTGGGCCGCGGATGAGTTCGGACCCGAGCAGATCAAAGAGGCCATCGACAAGGCGGGAGTTTTCGACCAACTCGCCAACGGCTACTGCAAGCCGGTTATCCCCGGGCTCGTGGCGGTTATCAGCGGAGAGCTTTCCGAGGAACTGGGGCAGGAGGTTATCGTGGGACCGAAGGAGGCGAGCGGCATCCCGCGGTTCCTGAAGAACGAGTGGCCCGAACTGGTCGGATAGAAGGAGCGCGATGCCACGGGTCACGTTCCAGCCTGCTGGTCTTACGGTAGAGGTCGAGCCGGGTACGAGCCTGCTCGACGCCGCCCGTCGGGCCGACGTTCCCATCCGCAACGACTGCGGCGGGCAGGGCGTCTGCGGGCACTGCCTCGTGGAAGTCCGGCATGGGCAAGTCAGTCGCCTCAAGAGCCGCCACGAACCACCCGAGGGTTTCGACCTGGCCTGCCGTTGCCAGGTTGAGGAGGGGAACGTCGAGGTCTTTATCCCCGCCGAGAGTCGCGAGGTTGACGCAGAGGTCACCCTCAGCTCCGTCGAGCCCCTTCCGGAGGAATTCCCCCGGGCCGGCGCGCTGGTCGAGCAGGTTTCACTGACTCTGCCCCCCCCAAGCCTGGACGATAACCTGGCGGATTCGGAGCGCCTGATGCGGGCTCTACGCAAGTGGCGCGAGGGTGAGTACTCGCTGCGCCTGTCGGGGCTGAAGAACCTGCCGAAGGTCCTGCGTGAAGCCGAGTGGGAGCCGGTCGTTACCCTCTCGGAGGAACCGTGGGGCCACCACCTGCTTGACGTACGCGCCGCGGACGGCGGGCCCCGCTGCATCCTGGCCGTCGACATCGGGACTACTGCCATCAAGGCCCGCCTTCTGGGACCGGGCGCCCGCCACGTGGCATCCTGCTACAACTCGCAGATGATGTTCGGGCCTGACGTCATCTCCCGCATCATCCACTGCCAGCGCGCCGAAGCGAAGGGCTGCCCCGAGCTGCAGCAGTGCGTCGTGGGGGATGTTGAACGTCTGCTCAGCACCCTGCTGGACGAGAGCCCGTGGGAGCGGGACGACGTCTGGGGCGTGGTCGTCAGCGGCAACACAACAATGATCCATCTGTTCCTGGGGCTCTATCCCGGGTGGATCCGGCGCGAGCCCTACGTCGGCTGCGCCTACCAACTGCCGTCGGTCAATCCCCGAGACATCGGTATCCGGATCAACCCGTCGGGCCGGGTGTTCTGCCTGCCGTCGGTCAGTTCCTTCGTGGGCGCGGACATCACGGCCGGCGTGCTGGCCACGGGGCTGGCGGACATGGAGAGCCCGTCCGCTTTGATCGACCTGGGCACCAACGGCGAGATAGTGGTCGGCTGCCGGGAGTTCCTCGTCTGCTGCAGCGCTTCGGCGGGCCCGGCCTTCGAGGGCGGCGCCAGCGCATCCGGAACCAGGGCCCGGCAGGGCGCCATCGACACCGTGTGGGCGGATGACGGAGTGCGGTGGCGCACGATAGGCGACGCGCCGCCCCTGGGCATTTGCGGCACGGGCTATATCGACCTGCTGGCCGCACTGGTGCGCGAGGGCATAATGGACAAAACGGGCAAGTTCGTTCCGGAGGCGCCCGGCGTCCGTCAGCTCGAGGACGAGTCGATGGATTACCTGCTGGTGCCGGCCGACGAGACGCCGCGCGACGCCGAGATCGTGCTGACCCAGGCCGACGTGGACAACCTGGTCCGGGCCAAGGGCGCCATATACGCCGCCGGAAGTCTGCTGCTGGCCAACCTGGGGATGGAGTGGGGCGATCTGGAGCGCATCATGCTGGCCGGCGGGTTCGGCGAGCATTTGGACAAGAACAACGCCGTGGCCATCGGGCTGCTGCCCGACGTGCCGCGCGAACGCATAGAGTTCGTGGGCAATACTTCCCTCGAAGGGGCCGTCCGCGCGGCCGCGAGCGCGGCCAGGTACCGCCGGGCGCGCAAGATAGCCCGGAGCATGACCTACTTCGAGTTGTCCACCCATCCGGACTTCATGGACCAGTTCGTATCCGCCTGTTTTCTGCCCCACACGGACACGGAGAAGTTCCCGTCGGTCGCGTCCGACGTGGAGGTGGGCAACTCGGCGGAGGCCTGATATGATGGTGCCCCGGCACCAGTGTGCCGGGAGACCGATTGGATTCGCAGCCGACGAGCGAACTGAGCACTGAGTGCAAAGAAAGGAGCCGACGCATGGCCATACCGGACGTAAAGGAGAAATTCAGCGGAACTATCAATGAAGTCACCATCGGAGCCACCAGCGAGGAAGGCGGCTCTCGCGAGCGCACCGTGACCATAGGCGGTGAAGGCGGGTTGCCCATGCTCGGTTTCGAGGCGCCGTATCCCAATCCACCGGCGTTCGCCCTCGAGATGTCCACCGCGGGTGTGGGAGACTGGCACGATGAGGTCCGCCAACACGTGGCGGACCTGGCCGACGACCTGGAGAAGTGGGCCGCGAAGTGCGAGGAGTGGGGCGCCGACCTCATCTGTCTGCACCTCGATGCCGCTCACCCCGACAACGAAGGCCGGAGCCCGGAGGACTGTGCCGACGACATCAAGCGCGTGCTGGGCGCCACGGGACTGCCCCTGATCGTGTGGGGGACCGACGTGGACGAGGTGGACAACGACGTCTTGCCCAAGTGCACGCATGCCGCCGCCGGAGAGAACTGCCTGTTCGGGACGGCCAAGGAGGACAACTACCGGACACTGGCGGCAAGCTGCCTGGCCGACTCGCACAAGATAATCGCCGAAGCCCCCTCCGACATCAACCTGTCGAAGCAGTTGCACATCCTGCTGCGCGACGTGGGCATGAACCTGGAGGACATGGTGATGCACCCGACGACGGGCGCGCTCGGCTTCGGCCTGGTCTACATCTACACCACCATCGAGCGAGGGCGGCTGGCCGCGCTCAGCGGCGACCGATTGCTCCAGCAACCCGTGCTGGTCAACATCGGCAAAGAGGTCGGGCGTGTCAAGGAGGCGGTTTCGCCCGCCGAAGAGAACCCCGAGTGGGGCGACCGGTCGGTGCGCGCCCCCCTGTGGGAGTCGGCCTCCGCCATATCATACATCGAAGCCGGCGCCGAGCTGCTGGTGCTCCGGAACCCCGAGGCCCTTGAGCAGGCCAAGGAGGCGGCCGAGGCCATGTGGCCCGCCGGCGAGTAACCCCCCAACGAAAGGAGCGATTACATGTTTGTCATCGGCGAACGCATCAACGGCATGTTCACCGAGGTCAAGAAGGGCGTCGAAGACCGGGACAAGAAGGTCATACAGGACCTGGCGCTGCGGCAGCTTGAGGCCGGTGCCGACGCCCTGGACGTGAACGTCGGACCCACCAAGGGCAAAGCCATAGACAACATGCGCTGGCTGGTGGAGACGATCCAGGAAGCCACTGATGCCCCCATATGCATCGACACGCCCAAGTTCGACGTGATGAAGGCGGCGTTGGAGATTTGCGACAATCCCACGATCATTAACTCCACCAAAGCCAGCGAGGATGCGCTGGACCAATACGTCCCCCTGGCGGCCGAGACGGGCTCGTCGCTGATCGCCCTGACCATTGACGAGTCCGGCGTGCCCAAGGACGTGGACGGGCGCGTGGCCATGGGCGCCACCATCGTGACGAAGGCCATGGAGCACGGGCTGCCCATGTCGGACCTCTACATCGACCCCGTCATCCTGCCCGTCAACGTGGCGCCGAAACAGCCGGCCGCCGTGCTGGGGGCGATCAACCAGCTCAAGCTCATCTCCGACCCGCCCCCGAACTTCATCCTCGGCCTCTCCAACGTCAGCCAGAACTGCAAAGAGCGCTCCTTGCTGAACAGCGCTTACGTGGCGATGTGCGTGGGGGCCGGGCTGAATGCCGCCATCATGGACGCCCTGGACGAGCAGCTCATGAACATGGCCATCACGGCGGAGGTGCTGCTGGAGAAGCAGCTTTACTGCGACGACTACATCGCGGCTTACCTGAGCAACAAGTAGGGTCTCATGCAGCTCCCCGAGCAGGACCACTACGAGATTGCGCGTAACACGGCCCTCGAGCGCCTGAAGGAGGGACTGGACCGGCCGCGCCTCGAGCGCCTGGGCGTACGGCTCTCGGAGGGGGAGAACGTCCTGACGGTTCCTCTGCTCTGTTGGGAGGTCGCCGTTCGGCTGGAGCCCTGCGCCGTGACGTTGAAGCCGGGCGGGCAGGAAGTGGCCATTGCCTGGCAGATACTGGTCCTGAACTACATGGGAGCCCGCAATCCGGAGCCGCCGCACGGGTTCTTGTCGTTCGCCGATTTCAGCGAGGGACGCGGCTACCAGAGCGCCTTTGAAGGACGCGTTAACCAGCGCCTCAGCCACACCGCGGGACGGAACCGGGAAACCTTCGTGGCCGCCGTGGACCGTCTGGGTGGCACGCTGGTCGAGGGCGAGCCGGACCGCTGCATGTTCCGTTTCTTCCCGTTGCTGGAGTTCCAGGTCGTGCGCTACGAGGGCGATGAGGATTTCCCTCCCTCCTGCAACGTCCTTTTGCCCGACAACGCTTTGGACCTGTTCAGCATGGAGGACACGATCGTCGCCGCCGAGCGGCTCGTCGCCGCGCTGGACGGCCGGACCCCCGCTGCCCGTCCCGAAGAGGCCGAAGAGTGAAACCCATATACGTCGCCGCCACCGAGCAGCACGCCGGCAAGACCACGGTCAGCCTGGGGCTGTACCGGGCCGCAGTGCAGCGGGGCTACTCCGCCTGCTTCGTTAAGCCGGTGGGGCAGCGCTACGTGATGGCGGACGACGAGCAGGTGGACGAGGACGCCCTCCTCTTCAAGCAAGCCTTCTCCGCCGACGGAGCCATCAAGAGCCTCAGCCCCGTCACCATCCCCCGAGGGTTCACCAGCCGGTACATCTTCGACCCCGACCCGGACTCCATATACGGCCCCATCCTGCAGGCGATGAGCAGCCTGGAGAAGGAGCACGACGTGGCCATCGTGGAGGGAACCGGACACGCCGGGGTGGGGTCGGTCATCGACGCCTCCAACGCGCAGGTGGCCCGGAGGCTTGATGCCCGTTGCGTCATCGTGGCGGGCGGCGGGATAGGCCGATGCATCGACCAGCTTTGCCTGAACCAGGCCCTGTTCGATCGGCACGAGGTCCCCGTCGTGGGTGCCATCATCAACAAGGTCTATGAAGAGAAGTATGACAAGGTTAGCGAGGCCGTCCGCCAGGGGCTGAAGAACCAGGGGATGACGTGTTTGGGCGTCATACCCTACCGTAAGGAGCTGACCTTCCCGACCATGAGGCACATCCAGGAGGAGTTCGGTCTGGAAGTGCTCTGCGGTGGCCAGGAGCTGGACAACAAGATCCGCAACATCATGGTGGCGGCCATGGCGCCGCAGAACATGATACATTATCTCAGCGCCGGGAGCCTGGTCGTTGTGCCCGGCGACCGGGTGGACAACATTCTTGCTTCCATCAACGCCCACCTGATGCAGGACCGCGGGACACCGGTTCAGATCGCCGGCCTGCTGCTGACCGGCGGTTTCGTGCCGCATCTGAGCATCGTCAATATCCTTTGCGCCGTTGATGTCCCCGTCCTCCTTACGGAGGATGACACGGCCACGGCGGCGTTCAACGTGCGCAGTCTTGTGCCGAAGATAACGCCGCGGGACGTGGAAAAAATCGAGACCGCGGAACGCATCATCGAGGAGCACGTGGACCTGGACAGCATATTCGGCGCAGTGGGTCTAAAGTAAGACTATGGCCAAGATACTCTACGTTGATGCCGACTGTGAACGGACGGAGGAGTTCACCCGGCTCGTCGGAGAGAAGGGCCACCTTGTGACGGTGGCCACGTCGGCGGAGCGCGCCATGATTCACGTGGAGCGGGAGGGTGACTTTGACGCCGTCGTGCTTCACCTTATACTGCCGGGCATCGACGGGGCCGAGTTCTGCCGCTGGTTGCAGCGATGGAGCCCGCTGGCCGCCGTGCCCCGCGTCGTTTTCACCGGTCCGGACACTGACCTGCGGGTGGACCTGAACCACGGGCTGCCCCGCTGGCTGCCCGCCGACCGGTATCTGGACCGGGTGGACAAGATCGACAGCATCGTTGTGGAACTCGAGCGCGTGCTGGGGTTCTGACTCTCTTTTCAGCCCTCTACACACCAGACGGGAAGGAGCGCATGCGTGCAAAGTGACCTGGAGATCGCACAGCAGGCGAGCCTGAGGAAGATCGAGGATGTCGCCGAAGAAGCCGGTATTCTGCGCGACGAACTGGAACTCTACGGCGACTACAAGGCGAAGGTCAAGCTGGACATCCTTGACCGGCTGGCCGACCGCCCGGACGGCAAGTATATCGACGTCACCGCCATCACGCCCACCCCGCTGGGCGAGGGCAAAACGGTGACCACCATCGGCACCACCCAGGCCCTCTGCCACATCGGCAAGAACGCGGTTGTGTGCATCCGGCAGCCCTCTCTGGGGCCGGTCTTCGGCATCAAGGGCGGCGCCGCCGGCGGCGGGCACAGTCAGGTGATACCGATGGAGGATTTCAACCTGCACCTGACGGGCGACGTCCATGCCGTCAGCATCGCGCACAACTTGGCCGCTGCCTTCCTCGATAATCACATGCGGCGTAAGAATCGGCTCAACGTGGACCCGGACACCATAAGCTGGAACCGCGTGGTGGACCTGAACGACCGGTGGGCTCTGGAGGAGGTCGTCATCGGCCTCGCGCGCGGCTTCGTCCGGCAAAGCGGCTTCGACATCAGCGTGGCCAGTGAGCTGATGGCCGTGCTGGGGCTGGCCAGCGACCTGCAGGACCTGCGCGAGCGCGTGGGTCGGTGCGTGGTGGGATACACCTACGACAAGGAACCGGTCACGTGCGAAGACCTGCAGTGCGCCGGCGCCATGACCGTGCTGCTCCGGGATGCCCTGAAGCCGACCCTCATGCAGACGCTCGAGGGCGGGCCGGCGTTCGTCCACACGGGCCCCTTCGCCAACATCGCCCACGGCAACAGCAGCATCCTTGCCGACAAGATAGCTTTGAAGCTGGGCGATTACGTTGTGACGGAGAGCGGCTTCGGTGCGGACATCGGCATGGAGAAGTTCATGAACATCAAGTGCCGCATCGGCGGTCTCGTGCCGAATGCGGTGCTGGTCGTTGCCACCGTGCGCGCGCTGAAGATGCACAGCGGCGAGTTCAGGGTGGTCCCCGGCCGGCCGCTCCCCGACGAGATGCTCGAGGAGAACCCCGACGCCGTCGCGGCGGGCTGCGAGAACCTGGAGAAACACATCGAGAACGTCGGCATGTTCGGCGTTCCATCCGTGGTGTGCATCAACCGGTTCACCGATGACAAGCCGTCGGAGATCGAAGTCATCGAGAAGAAAGCCAGGCAGGCGGGCGCCGAGCGCGTCGTCACCAGCAACGTCTGGGCCGAAGGCGGCGAAGGCGGCGTCGAGGTCGCCGAGGCCCTCGTGGAAGCCTGTGAGAAGCCGAGCAAGTTCAAGCTGCTCTACCCGGACGACGCTTCCATCGAGGATAAGATCGAGGCGATCGCCACGCGCGTTTACGGCGCCGACGGCGTAGAGTATTCGCGCACAGCGCGCCGCAAGATCCGGCTGTTCACGAAGCTGGGTTACGACAGGCTGCCCATCTGCATGGCCAAGACGCACCTGTCGCTCTCGCACGATCCCAGCTTGAAAGGGCGGCCCACCGGCTTTATGCTGCCGGTGCGCGACATCCGGCCGTCCCTGGGCGCCGGGTTCCTCTATCCGCTCTGCGGTGACATGAGGACCATCCCCGGTCTGCCGAGTACGCCGGCGGGCAACGACGTGGACATCGACGAGGACGGCAACGTGGTCGGGCTGTTCTGACGGGCCTGAGGGACCGTACAATTATACCGTCATAGCCGAGCGCGGCGGAGGGCGTTTATCCCCGATCATTGCACCCTCCGCCGCGCTTCCTTTTTGCTTTGACTGGGTAAGGCGCAGGCGTGGGGTTTGGACCTGCGGGCTTACTTGTGTCCTGGGCCGCCGGGGACAGTCTGTGTGACCCTTGAAGGAATCGACCAGGAAACCCGGAATCGCCCCTTCGCGGACGCCACCCCGCGTTCCGCAGGGCCATTCAATAGTCGCCTCGATGAGGCCGGATCGCATTGGCCCCGGCGCGAGACCGAGCAACGGGCGGCCCGCACGCTACGCGCAGGGTCGAAGGCCTGGGCCTGAGGCGCGGAAGTTTCACGCGCTCAGTCGAAGCGGATCCACCATGACATGCTCACGGGGTTCTGCCGTGTTTGAGCGAAGGGCGCCCGCAGAAGCGTTGTCATTCAGAGAAGGAGCGCGGCTGCGGCAACATTCATCCGCCGGCCGCGCGGCGGGGATCTCTGTCCCGGAGTTCATTGGGCGCCTGCATACCCGAGACGGGCAGACTTCCCCCGCCCGGTGAGTGACATCATTGGTTCTGCCGGACCCGACAGGAACAGCCCCCGCAAGGGGGCGGCAGGCATTAGCCCCATGGCGTAAGCCTGGGGGAAACGGACGATACGGGCAAAGAGAGCCTGCCGCAGGGCGGGCGGCACAACCGCAGGGCAGGGGGGTCGATCACGATGGCATTGTTGAGAGAACCGCCCATGGCCAGGCCGTTCTCACGGAGAAGATGGATGTCCTTCAGGAACCCAAAAGTCCGGGCACGGCTGATCTCTCGTTCTATGCATCATGTCGTACATGATGGTGAGCGCTATTCTCGCTCCGGTGGAGCCA
>JAWODG010000120.1:0-2844 GCA_046483385.1 Candidatus Brocadiia bacterium
TGGTCGTGGGCCCCTGCGTTGTAGTCGTGGGCTCGGCCGTCGTGGTGGGGGCCTCGGTCGTGGTTGGCGGCGGTTCTGTGGTGGGGGGAGGCAGCGTCGTCGGGTCCTGAATCACCGGCGAGCGAACCTGACAGTCGTAGAGTTCTTCGCTCAGGTCCAGTTCCCGCTGCGCAAACAGGTTCATCTCCAACCGGCGCTTCAGCTCGGAGTACTCCTCCAGCATGAAGAACGTATTGGCCACGCGTATTTCCGTGCACGCCTCGTCGAAGCGGTAGGTCACCTGGACGGCGTTGATATGCAGATTGGTCCAGCAGGTGGGCGGGTCGGGGCACGGCGGCTCCGGTGTGGTCGTCCAGCCGGTGGCGTCGGCACCCAGGTTGGTCACGTCATAGCGCCGGCCCAGCGGAAAGCCCTGGAAATCAACGCCATCGCACAGCAGCGTGCCCTGCCGGCGAACGTCCCGGTAGAGCCGCAGCAGGCGCCCGGCCAGCGTGGCCATCGCCGTTTCGTCGTCGGCGGTGCCCGGCCGCGGCCAGCTCGTCGGGTGGCGGAAAGCCGGGTCGTAGACCGTCCGTGTGCGTTCGTATCCGTAGCAGGAGTAGGCGTCCCCCGCTGGCCCGGCCTGCACCGTGAACGGCGCGCACGCCCAGTACCAGCCCCACAGCTTCTCGCCCGGGTCCAATTCGGGCACCTCGTGGAAAACAACCATGCCCGAGGGCAGCAGCCAGCGAGGCAGCAGCCCGGGCGGGCGGTAGACGTATTTCGGCCCGGCGTCGGTTCCCACGTAGACTCGCGGCAGATGCGATGCGCTGTAGCAGCCTTCGGGCGGGGTAAACTCGTTCGCGTCGTCAATGGGGTGACTGGACGGGTGCCGTTTGCTCTGGCAGACCGGTCGGTAGGCGGCGGGGAAGCCGCGCCAAGGGGCGGCCACCAGTTCGAGTTCGCCCAGGTCCCCCTTGCCGGGATTGCCCGAGTCCTCGATGTTGGCCGGCTGCTCCTCCGCCAGACGGTCGGTGCCCTGGATGAGGATGGTGCTGCAGACGCCCTCAAGGCTCCACTCGAGTTCGTTCTCCAGCAGCCTATAGTCGGTGCCGGCCTCGTCCTGCCAGCGGCCGAGCCGACCGGCTTCGATGCCGGCCGTCGGCAGAGCGTCCAGGTCTTGGAGCACAAGTTCGCCGCTCGCGGGGTCCACGTACCAGCCGTAGAAGCCGCCGTTGAGGGCCAGCAGGAGGCTTACGGCGTCGGCCACGGGGGTGTTGTCCACGCTGAACTCCCCGACCACGCTGTCGCACGCGAGCCAGTCGGCGGCGTTGTAGCCCGCGATGTCCGCCGCGGTCAGGTAGGTCTCCGTGGCGCAGCACTCCTCGCCGTGGTGGCCGCTGATGGCCGAGCCGCCCTCGGGGATGCCGAGCGCGTGCTCAAGGATGTCGACGATGATTTCCCCGGCGGTCCACTTGCCGCCGTCGCGGCCGGGTGAGTCCTCCCCGCCCTGCCCCTCGTGGCAGGTGTGTCCGCGACGGTTCCACACGTAGAAGCCGCGCCCGTTGATGCGCACCGGCTCGTTCTCCAGCCGGAAGCGGGCGCCATGCGCGACGAAGGTTATACCCTCCCGGGACACGCCGCCGGGGCGGACGTCCGTGATGTTGCCCCGGAAGCGGACCGTGCCCCCCTCGTCCTCGATGCGCACGTCGTCCCAGAGGTTGATTCCCAGCGGCGCGTCGTGACGGCCCGGCCAGAACAGTTCCGCGCGCCAGGGCGCCACGTAAGACGCCCGAATAGACCGGACGGCCAGGCGCGGGTCCGGCGAGTCATTGATGTAAAGCTCTACCGACATCGCACCTCCCCAATCTCTGCCTCACACGAAGGCGCAAAGGCACAAAGGAAACACCTTAGATAATAGTTGTTGCTCCTCCTTGGCCTCTCTTCGTGCCTTGGTGCCTTCGTGTGAGATTAATCCGTAATCTGTTTCAGGAACGTCGCCTCGAACCGGGTGTGGCGGCGGTCGGTGTGGACCGGCTGTAGCGAGTCAAGCACGGTTCCCTCCCAGGTGTTGCCGTTACCGGTCAGGGTCACCTGCCGTGGGCCGATCTGGCGGGCCAGTTCCTGGAGGTAGTCCGCCAGGTGCTCTCCGGCGCAGAGAGCGTGGGACGTCACAACGAAGCGTACGACTGCGCCGCTCGTTGGGCCGGTCGGCCGGGCGCCCCGGGCGCGGGGCACCTCCCGCAACGGGAACTCGCGCGCCATCTCGATGCGCATGCCCGCAGGATGGGTGCCCAGCGGGACGCCGCCGGCGGCGTAATCCTGCCCCGTGGATGTCCCGGGGTAGGTCGCCGGCGGGTCGGGCGGCGCCTGCCATGCGGGCTGAGTCGAGCGTTCCGGCGCGCCGAACTCCAGGTCAATCTCCACGAAGCGGAAGGCGTGCACCCGCCCCTCCGCCGAGACGCAGATCGCGTCGCCGAAAACCGCGCGGTTCCCCCGCGGGTCCTCGACCCCCAGCACCCCAGGTCCGGCGCCGACCAGGGCGTGGAGCTTCTCGTAGATGTACCGCTCGGCGTCGCCCAGATTCTCCCGAATACACTGCGCGGTGACCTGAAGTTCCAGAACACCGCCCCCCGCATCCAGCACGCGGGCCGGCGCGCCGGGCGGGGCGTTCAGCAGGTTCAGGCGCGCGGTAGGCGGGGTCGCGAAGGCATGCTCGCCCAGTTCCACGCTCGTGGTTCCGTCTGTGAAGAATCCGCCGGGCACTGAAACATGGCTGTTTGAAGGCTGGCCTGGATGAAAAGGCTCTGGAAACAGGAGCTGAGATAGAAGTATTTACAGCGCAGGTATTTTCCGAAAAAGACT
>JAWODG010000211.1:0-6989 GCA_046483385.1 Candidatus Brocadiia bacterium
GGCAGCCCATGAAAAGAAAGTAAGTAGAGGAATGTGGATAGCAGATAAGCCAAAATTATAAATGAAAATTGCCGAAGACGACGAACTGCGCGAGAACCTGAGCGCGGCCGCCCACCTGATCCACGGGTCTTCAGAGGATCGCTTCCGCATCACGTACTGCACCGATCCTGACCTGATGAGCCGGGAGGAAGTCGAGGCGGTCGGCTTCCAGTGGGGCCCGGTGGATGAAGCCACGCGCCGGTACCAACCCGAGGACCGGCAGGACGGCCCGCAAGACGGCTTCTACTTCATCCGCCGCCCGGCCCTCGGCCTGTGGGCGTTCCGGGAGAAGTTTCAGGGCTGACCTGCTTCGAGCACGTAGTGGGCCTGCTCCGCCGCGACTGTAACCCCGAACCCTCGCAGGCGTCGTTCAATCGCCTCCCGGAGCAACTCCGGCAGCTCTGGCGCGAGACCCACACGGTACATGGCCAGTTCATGCCGGTTGTAATCCCGACGGTAGTTTTTCCGCATCGCGTCGAACAGTTTTCCGCGCTCCCGGGAGCCAAGAGTCTCCTTCAACTCCCGGCTCGTCTCCGTTACGTCGTATATCGCCTGCAGAAGGCGTCGCACTGCCCTGTCGGCGGCCTGCTCGGTCGGGCCGCCGTCGTCGAAAGGAACCACGAGGCCGGCAGGAGGATCGAAGTCTCCTGACAGGAGGGCGGCCGTGTCGGTCGGCTCAACGCCCAGCGTCTCGCAGGTCTTCTCGTAGATGACCACCGCGCCCCGCCGCTTCGCCTCCACGGCGTAGCCCGCGATGTGCGGCGTGGCAATGTCCGGGAGGCTTATCAGCGCCTCCGGCGGTTCGGGCTCACCTTCGAACACGTCCAGAACCGCGCCCGCTATGTCGCCCGCTTCCAGCGTGGCGATCAACGCTGCCGAGTCCACGGCCGCCCCGCGCGAGCTGTTGATGAAAAAGGCGTCGGACCGCATCCTTGCGAACTCTTCCTTACCCATCATGTGGTGGGTTGGGTGGGCGCTTTCCCCTTCGTGGGTCAGCGGGACGTGCATGGTGACGAAGTCCGCCCGCAGCGTGTCCTCGAGTGTATCGCTCGAGAAAGCCGGCTCGCGCTCGGCCAGCGGTGGGTCGTTGCGCAAGACATCCATGCCGAACCCGGCCGCGCGTCTGGCAACGCGGCTGCCGCAGTTACCGTAACCCACGATCCCCAGCGAGCAGCCGCTCAGGTCAAGATCGTGCAAGTCGGCCACCCGGCAGAAGCAGAACCAGACGTAGTCCGCAACCGAGTCGGCGTTGGAACCCGGCGCGGAGAACACAGTGATCGGCACTTCGCGCTCCGGGTTGACCTTCCGGATGTAGGCATCATCGATGTGGTCCGTCCCGATGGTGGCCGTGCCGATAACGCGACAGTTCCGAGCTCGATCCACCAGTTCAGGGGTGATGTCGGTAACGCTGCGGATGGCGAGTACGGCGTACTCTTCGAGGCCCGGGTAGTCGGCGTCAACATCCCGCCCCTTGACCAGAGTCACATCACCCAGCGTCCCGAACAGTTCTCGAGCAAGCGGGATGTTCTCATCAACCAGAATCTTCACGGCCCTTCTCCTCTGACAGCGCACTTCCCTGCGTTCTGCACATCGGGTCCCAATCGCAAGCCCAACCGGCCCGCAACGATCATTCGACTGCAACCACCTTACCGGAAAGCCCGGACTGGATGACCGCCTCCGCAACGGTCATCACCTTCAGCCCCCACGCGACGTCACATATCGGCTCCGCCTTGCCCTCGATGCAGTCCAGCCAGTGGGCGCCCAGGTCGAAGCGCGGCGCGGTCTCCATCTCGACCTCCTTGCCCCCTTTCTCCGCGAAGTGGAGCACATTGCCCCAGCGGTCCGTGATGAACCCGCCATCGGTGCCGGTCAGCCCGCGACGGAATTCCGGGTTCGACGCCATCCAGCTCCCCTCATGAGTGCCCACCGCCCCGTTGGCGAAGTTGAGGGTCACCCAGATGTGATCGTTGGCGCGCGGGTTGTCGCCGTCGCGCGTGTACTTGCGCGCATAGACCGATTCGACCGGCCCGCCGAGCGCCATCATCCATTCCAGCTCGTGCACGTTGATCTCGTAGAGCAGGCCGCCGCTCAGCGAGTAGTCGGTGCGCCAGCCGGGCGCCCGGGCGAAGTCGTAGTAGGTGAGCCGCCGCGACCAGATAGAGACCAGATTTCCGACGGTGCCCTCCTCGAGGTGGTGCTGCATGGTTTGCACGTCACCGTGGAACCGGACCGAGAACCCCACGGCGGACTTCACACCAGCCTCGGCCACCGCATTGGCGATGTCGCCCGCCTCCTCCGCGTTCAGCCCCATCGGCTTCTCGCAATAGACGTGCTTGCCCGCCCGGGCGCAGGCCACGGCATGGTCCCGGTGCAGGAAGTTCGGGGAGGAAATGACCACCGCGTCCACCGCATCAAGCATCTCCTCGAACTCCGCGACGGCCTCCGCCTCCACCTCACCGGCCAGCGCCGCCGCCCGCTCCTCGTCGGGCTCGGCCACGGCCACCACTTCCTTGCGCGGGCAATCGTGGTAGTAGCGCGCATGTTTGCTCCCGTTGTTGCCCGCTCCGATCACACCTATGCGAATCATCTGCACCGCCCTCCTTGACTTCGCCGGTTTAACAGGCTGTTAGGCGCCGGCCACGTCCGTGAAGCGCACGGGTTCCACGCCGTTTTTCTTGCAGTATTCGACGATCTCCTCATCCATGAACATCCTGCGCTGC
This sequence comes from Candidatus Brocadiia bacterium, assembly GCA_046483385.1. Taxonomy (GTDB): domain Bacteria; phylum Planctomycetota; class Brocadiia; order SM23-32; family SM23-32; genus B1Sed10-231. Next base: position 2,760 of record JAWODG010000211.1, read on the forward strand.
CAGTCTCGCTCGCGGGCGACCTGCCCGGGCTCCTGCCCCGCGTGGCCGAACTCGCGCATGTCCTCGCGGTCGTAGCCCGGATGCCCGACGATCATGTAGGTCCCCGGCGGGGCGGCGTCCAGACGATCTATCAGGCCCTGCACCGGGTTCTCGTGCCCACCGCCCACGGCCGGAAGATACTCGACGGCGCCGCGCGGCACGAGCCCCTCGCGCTCGGCGAACTCTTCCATCCGGGCCTCCATCCCGCGCACCCAGCCGAATCCCATATGGGTGTCCACGTAGTCTATCTGCAGCCCCTTCTCCCGGGCCAGGTCGAGCTGGGCCTGGACCTCGGCCATCATTTCGTCGGGCTCGCACACCATCTGGTCCAGCAACTGTGTTGTGGCGTAGAAGTGTCCGTTCTCGTCCACCAGCGTCGGCACCTCCTCCGCCGGCAGCACCGGGCCCCACTTCACGTCGTCCCACTCGGCGGTCAGTGTGGCGTGCAGGCCGACGCACAGACCGTCCAACCCGGCGTACATCTCGGCGGCCTCCTCGAAAGCCGGGGCCGGCACCATCAGGGACGTGTTCCTCAGTATGCCCTGCTCGAAGGCGTCCAGAACGGCGACGTTCGCGCTGTGACAGCTACCCGAGTCGTCGCCGCGCGTGACCAATCGTATGCGCGGTTCAGTCATTGACGATCGCTCCTTTCACTGTGATGTCCACGCCCGGTGGCGCTTCATAGCTCAACAGCACGTCCCCGGCCTTGCGCTCCCACTCGACCCATATCCGGCCGCGCGGATGCGGGTAGAACCCGGCGGCCCACTGCAGCGTTCCGGGGTGGGGTTCGATACGGACAACGTCGGGCTCGCCCGGCTCGGGAAACCCGACACCCAGTACGCGGGAGGACAGATAGTGCGTCGGACAGCTCGACCACGCGTGGCACCGGCTGCCGCCGTGGAAGGTCTCCCACCACGTCCAGGCGCCCCGCTCGGCCAGCATGCCCCAGCAGGTGCGGAAGAGCTCCTCAACCGCCTCCGCCCGGCCGTGCCGGTAGAGGACCTCCACCGGGTAGAAGGAGAAGTAGGGCATACAGCGGCAGTCGCGGTCCTGCTGCGGTGGCGTGCGGACGAAATTGTCCAGCAGAGCGTCTGTCACGTAGTCAACCGCCCCGCCCACCTGTTCCTCGGCGGCAATGCCGTAGAGAACGGGCAGTGTGTTGGCCGCCACCGAGGGGCCGGTCTCCTCCACGTCCTGGGCCCGCCGGTCAACGAATACGCCCTGTTCCGCGTCCCAGAACGACTCTCGGATGGCCGCCGCCAGTCTGTCCGCACGGTCCCTGTAACCTGCGGCCGCTTCTGAGTCACCGAGGACGCCCATCACAGCCGCCCCCTCGGCGAAGGCCTTCTGGTAGAAGCAGTTCAGCGCGCAATTTATGCCGCCCCGGTCCATCCGCTGACGGTCCAGGTAGGGGCCCATGTCGCTTCCGTCCAGAAGGTCGCTTCCCTCCACCTCCAGAGACGCCAGGCCGGAGAGAAGCTTTCTCAGCCGCGGCTCCATTTGCCGAAGGAACTCCACGTCCCCCGTCCGGGCGTAATACTGCCACAAGGCCTGCACCAGTATGGCCGTGTAGTCGGGGTGTCGCCCCGGCGGCAGCCCGTGCGCGCCGGGCGCCACGAAGCCGTTCTCGCCCTGACTGAGGAAGAACAGCTCAATGCAGCGTCGCATGAGCTTCGTGTCGCCGTAGGCGGCCAGGTTGGTGTAGAACTGCACGAGGAAATCGCCGGAGTAGAGCCCCCGCTCGCGCCGCGGGCAGTCCAGATAGGCGTCCTCCATGCAGGCGTGCTGGGTGGCGCGACCGATGCGCCAGATGCGGTTCAGCAGCGGGTCGGAGCACTCGAAGCTCCCGATGTTCCGCACCGGGTAGTTCGCCCGTGTCAGGGCCACCTCGTGCAGCTCGAAGGCGTCCAGGTCGCCCGTGACGGAGACCTCCAGCCATCGCATGCCGCGCGGGTGAAACGTCCGCCATTCCTGCCGCCCTTCCCGGGCGACGTAGCGCTCGGCCATGCAGACGTGATGGCGGCGCATGTCGGCCGGCTCGCCATCCTCCAGGCGCTCGGAGTAGGCCAGGTCCACCCTGGTCCCCTCCGCGGCCGTGAACTCGACCACGGGTCGTCCCAGGACCTCCCCGCCGAAGTCGTATAGCAGAACCAGCGTCTCCTGCCCGACCTTCTCCGCATAGTCCGCGCCGCGCACGGCGAGGCCCTCCGGCTGCTTCTCCAGCAGCCGGGTCGCCTTCCAGGCCCGTTCGGTGTAGGCGTCCTCCGCCGACAGTCCCCGCGGCCAGCGCTGCCACGGCCCCAGGTCCCGCGGTAAGGAGTCCGGTGACTCGAGCGGCAGGTTCAACTCGGCGGGTTCTTCCTCCCACGGTCCGGCGAGCATGAACGTGTGGGGCGAACCGACCTCCCGCTCGGCGCTGACGCTCACGTCGGCGTCCCGCGGGATGCCCAGGTAGAACAGCCAGACGCCGTAGTCCACGCTTCGGCGGACACAGAGCGTGTTCCAACCCTCCCGGAGATGCGCCGGGAAATCCTGGCGCATGTGCACGTCGTCGCGTTCCCGCGGGTCCAGCTTCTCACCGTTCAGCCAGTATTCGCCCCACCAGGCGCCCAGCGTGACGTCCTGCTCGCGGGGGGAGTGCAGGTAGGTCATCGCCAGGGCCGGCAGCCCGCGCCGTCGGTAGCGTCCGCCCGTTGCCGCCAGGGCAAAGGAATAGATTCCGTCGCCCTCGCACCACGCCGCCGCCCGCACGTTGGTCAGACCCTCCGGTTCCACGCGCCGCTCGTCGAGCAGCGGGATGGACCGGGGACGCAGATCGCCCCAGTGGGAGGCATCCGCAACGGGGACGGCCGCGGCCCAGTCGGAGTCATCGCATGCGGCAGACGCCCAGTCGGGGTCCATTTCTCTCGCGTCAAGCAACTCGCCCGGGTTGAGGGCGAACGACAGTTTGGCCGTCTCGGGCCGGTGGCCGGGCGACTCGATGCACTTCCACGACTCGTCCGTCACAAGCGTGGTTTCGGCGCCGTCGGCGGTTTGCACCGTGCCCCACGCCTTCAACCCACCCCGGCTGAACTCCGAATGGAACGAAACGCAGCCATAGCTGTTCACCATCACGGCCACAACGTTGCGCCCGGAGCGCAGGAACGGCGTGATATCGTGCGTGTCGTACTCCGGGGCCTCCAAAAAGAAGCGCGCCGGGCCGTGCGCCACGACCTCGCCGTTGACCAGCAGCCGGTAGCGCGTGTCGGCGAAGATGCTCAACTGCCCCGCCTCCGGCTCGCCCTGCAACTCAAACGCGCTCCGAAAGAGCACGTAACGATTTCGCCCGCGCCCGGCGGGCTCGTTCCAGATGTAGGATGCTTCCTCCATGCTCATACGCGACTTCTCCCGACCTGCAGCGCTCGTCGTATTCGTCGTGATTAGTCCTATGCCGTTCTCCGCGTCCTCTGCGTTCTCTGCGGTTACATTCCTTCAGCCGTCTGCCGTTCGTAGTGAGCCCCGCCGAAGGCGGGCGCGTCGTGGTCGTCGTGGTTATTCCCCCGCCGTTGCCGTTCTCAGTGTCCTCCGTGCCTCTGTGGTTCATGGCCCGGCGGTCACACCAGACTGTCCAGCAGCTCCTCCATTTCGGCCGTGGCCAGCCCCACCACCCGGTCGGCTCCGCCGTAGTACACCTGCAGTTCGCGACCCTCCTCCCACACCGCGGCCGTGGGAAAGACCACGTTCGGTATGATGCCCACCTTCTCGTAATCCTCCTCGGGCTCCATCAGGGGCTGCTCGGTGCGCCCGATAACCCGCATCGGGTCCTCCAGGTCCAGGAGCGCCGCCCCCACGCGATAGACGTAGTTGGTGTCCACCCCGTGGTAGATGACCAGCCACCCGGCGGGCGTTTTCACGGGCGGCGGGCCCGCGCCAATCTTGCCCCCTTCCCAGTCCGCCTCGGGTTTCATCAGCAAGTAGCGGTCACCCTCGCCGTAATCCCAGTGCACCAGGTCCGGCGAGAAGGCCAGCCATATGGACGGACCGTCGGTGCCGTACTGCGGCCCCACCCACGCGGAGGGACGGTGCATCATCACGTATCGCCCGCCGATCGCCTCCGGGAACAACACCCCGTCCCGGTCGTCCAGCCCCTGCGGGGTCAACAGCCCTTCCTCGGTGAAGCTGCGCAGGTCCGCGGAGCGCAGCAGGCCCGTG
>JAWODG010000217.1:0-3400 GCA_046483385.1 Candidatus Brocadiia bacterium
CGATCCCGGGTCTTCGGCACCTGCACCGGCACATCGCCGATGCCGGTCTGGACCCGGCGCTCCGGCTGATAGCCATTGCGCACCACCGCCCGGCGACCGTCCGGCAAACGATCCTCCGCGTAGGTCTCCATGAACGTCTGCAACTCTGCCTCCACCGCTTGCTTGATCAGATCCCGCGCCCCGCGGCGCAGCAGATCGGTCAACGGGTCCTCTGGTCCGTTCGGAATGTCTGTCGTATCGTGAGCCATGGTGGCGTATCTCCTCTGGCTGGCTGGTTGGTCGCACTCCCATTCCAGCCGGATACGCCGCCTTTCTCAATCCCTCCCGTACACCACTTTCGACAGTAACTCCGCAAGATCCGCTCGACTGCCCAATCGTGTGAGCGGGATCAGGTCTCGAAACACAGGCGGATAGACCGCCCGTATCCGGTATTGCACGAAGGGTGCGAATTGCGGAACGGTCCAGGCCTACCGTCCGCATGTTCTTTCGCAACCGCCCCACGCTGACCTCGAGGGCGTTCGCCGCATTTCCGTCTAGGTTGATAGCGAGCGTTTCGGCCATCTCCCAGCGTTCGAGACCGCGCGGTCCCGACAACTGAAAATGCCATAGAAGCCGCATCTCCGAATCCAATAGACGCCGTGACGTGTCGCAATACGACAAATGCGACGCTCCCTCGTGCACCCGGCAGACACACGCGTCTGCATCCGAAGAGGCGCCATACCCAGCGGCCAGTTCCTCCTCGGCGAATGGCATATATGCTGAAGCTAGTGCAGACCAACCGGCCCATGATCCGTCTGGAAGACCGTCGCCGCGACCCTAGTGAGCAATGGCACTTGCGTGCCGATGTCGCTCTGTCGTCCCGTTTCAACGCCAGCGCCCTGCTGGGAGTGGGTCGCGAGCCGTGGGCTCGGCCAGCTGGGGCGGCTGAGCCTGGGTTCGCTGGCGTTAGAGTAAAACAGGTACAGGCCAGAGCCGTTGACACCAGACAGCGGCCGCCGCGAGGAACTCGGCAACACCGGTGGCGGTATCGCTCACGGCAGTCTGGATCGCGCACGAGATCGATCAGATCCGGGATCGCGGGGGGCTCGACACATTGTCGTTTACCGGGGTCGTACCGGAATGGTCCCCTCAGCAGCCGCACCCAGCTGGAGGCGGCGAGCCCCGAAGGGTCCAGCCTGAAGATGGGCAACCCCTCGGGCTCTCTGATCTACCGCCTGAATGAGTACCGCAACCTGGGTGCCCGCTCTGCTTACAACGCGGCTAGCGGACGCATCAGCGTGGGCGCCCAGTTCGGTCGGCGCGCGTTCCCGGCGCGCAACGCGCCGGGATTTGGACAAGTGTTCCCGGCCCGGGGCCCAACCGACGTCAGCCCCGTTGCACCGCCTTTTCATAGAGCCCCGGAAAGCGCCCTTCGGGATCGCACTCGTGTTTGAGGGCCTCGTAGGCCGGGCGGTCGTAGTTCTGCCAGAAGGTCGCTTCGTCGTAGGTACTGCGCGAGTACAGGCTCTTCTTGCCGCCGTGCTTCGCGACCAGTGCCTCGACCCTCGCGTTGTAATAGCCGTCGGGCTCGCTGGAGCGGACGATGTCCCAGAAACCGAAGTTGATGTACGCCGTATCGGGACGCAGCTCGAACAACGAGAACCCAGCTTCGGGCACGACAAACGGGCAGATCCACACCGGGCGGATGCCGATCTCGGCCTCGAAATCGGCCAGAAACGCCGCGGCGTTGGCGATCGGGATGTCGACGTCCTGGATCACCGCCTCGCTGCGCGGACGAACGGCGTGGAGCAGGCTCAGCGGCCAGCGGCGGCTGGCGCGCATGATCTTCTGGTAGGTCACGCTCGACAGGCGCTTGCGCCCGAGCAGCAGCCGCACCGGCTTGAGGTGGGCGCCAACGTTCCTGCTGCACCAGAACCAGTCGGTGTCCCAGCGCCAGAGGTAGTCGTGGATGCTCAGATAGTCCTCGCGCCGCTCGCGAAGGCTCTGCCAGTACTGGCGCATCCAGGTGTAGTCGCTGGCCTCGGTGCCCGCCGGCGGCGATTCCACGCCATGCGCGCGGGTCAGCACGAAATCGCCAGGTGCGAAGTACACGCCATCGAGGAACGCGCAGGTCGGGTGCGCGCATTCCTCGGCGATCGCGGCGAACAGTGCCTCGGGGTCGCGGAAGCGGGTGTGCTCGAGCCGCACATAGGGCTGCACCGGAATCAGCCGCAGCCGGACTCGGGTGGCGTACCCGAGGCTGCCGTAGGAGTTCGGAAAGCCGTAGAACAGTTCCGGACGCTGCTCGCGCGAGCAGGTCAACACGCGGCCGTCGGCGACCATGACGTCGAGCGCGTCCACCGTGTGGTGCACCAGGCCGTAGCGGAACGCGCCCGACTCGATGCCGACCCCGGTGGTCGCGCCTCCGACCGTGATGCTCTTGAGCTCCGGCACGATGGCCGGTGCCAGGCCGTACGGCAGGGTGGCGTCGACCACATCGGCATAGGTCGTCATGCCCTCGACCTCGGCCATGTAGGCCTCGGCATCGATCTCGATCACGTGGTTAAGCGAAGCCACGTCGATCTCCGTCCGGCGGGCCTCCTCGCGCGGCCTGAACAGGTTGCTGGTGGACTTTCTGAGGCGCACCGGCCCGTCCGATTCGGCCAGCGCCGCGGCCATCGCCTCCACACGATTGCGGTGGGCGGCCCAGCCGGCGCTGCTCATCGGACCGGCTCGTAACGCGGCAGATCGCCGTGGCTGAGCACGAGCTGCCAGAGATTGAGATGACGGGCCCGGAACGCCCCGGCACAGCTCAGCAGGTAATAGCGCCACATCCGGCAGAAGCGCTCGTCCAGCCCTTCGCTTTGTTTCAGCTCCGGCCAGGCGGCGACGAAATTGGCATCCCAGGCCATCAGGGTACGGTCGTAGTCCGGGCCGAAGTTGTGCCAGTCCTCGAGTACGAACAGGCCTTCCTTGGCCCGGGTGAGCTGCGCCTCGGACGGGATCACGCCACCGGGAAAGATGTATTTGGCGATCCAGCGGTCGGTACTGCTACGGCTGACGTTGCCGCCAATGGTATGCAGCAGCATCAGGCCACCGGGCTTCAGACGGGAGCGCGCGAGTTCGAAGAAGGCGCGAAAGTTCTTCGGGCCGACGTGCTCCATCAGCCCGATGCTCACGACACGATCGTATTGCCGGGATTCCCTGGCCGCTTCGCGGTAGTCCTGCTGCCGGACATCGACCGGAAGGCCCTCGCAGAGCCCTCTCGCGTACTCCACTTGCTGGCTGCTGATGTTGTAGCTGTCCGCGATGACCTCTGCCCCACCTGCGCCGAAGCCGAGAGTCTCAATCCCCTTCACGGGGTAATCGCATTGCGATTTACATATACTATCTCTGGAGCTCTCCCAGTGTCTCAATCCCC
>JAWODG010000225.1:0-10231 GCA_046483385.1 Candidatus Brocadiia bacterium
ATCGAGCCGGACGAGGTCATCCCCTACTACGTCAACCTGACGGCGCTAAAGGAAGAGATCACCTGGGACGACATCGGCGACGCGGTGGCCTTCCTGGCCAGCGGGCGGGCGGCCAAGATAACCGGCCAGACGCTGGTCGTGGACGCCGGCCAGGTCTTCGTCCGCTGACACCTACGAGCCGACCGATTTCCGGAGTTGAGCCGACATGATACAGGAACTGAACGACGGCTGGAAGCTCTGCCGAACCGAGACAGTGGACGTCGCGGAGGCGACGGACGCGGCCGAAGACTGGATCGATGCCGAGGTGCCGGGCTGCGTCCACATGGACCTGATGCGCGCGGACCGCATCCCGGACCCCTTCTACGGCTTCAACGACGAAGAGGTGCAATGGGTGGCCGATGAAAACTGGCTCTATCGCACCACCTTCGACGCCTCCCCGGATATGCTGACCATGGAGCGGGTGGACCTCGTCTGCCGCGGGCTGGACACTTTCGGAACGGTTGTTCTGAACGGGACGACCGTCGGCGAGGCCGACAACATGTTCCGCACGTGGCGCTGGGACGTTACCGAACTGCTGGAGGAGGAAGGCAACGAGCTGATAGTGCTGTTTGAGTCCCCACGGGTGCGCGGGGCCGCGCTGTCCGACGCGGACGGGGAGGGGCTCTCCGCCCGCTCTACTCCGGCACGTGCTTATACACGGAAGGCCCAGTACGCCTCCGGTTGGGACTGGGGTCCCGACCTCAACACCAGCGGCATCTGGCAGCCCGTCTACCTCGAGGGCATAGAGGGTGCGCGCCTGCGCGACGTCTGGGCGCACGCCAACTGGGAAGACCCGGACAATCCCGTGATACACGTGGAAGCCGACGTGGAAGCGCTCGCCGACGGTTCCGCGCAGATGAAAGCCCTCCTGACCGACGGCGCACCCGTGGCCGAGGCTGCGGCATCCGCCGACCTGACAACCGGGCCCAACACCCTGACGGCTTCTTTCCGCGTCGAGGACCCCCGCCTGTGGTGGCCGCGCGGGGCGGGCCCGCAGGAACTCTACACGCTCACCGTCGAGGTCGAGATAGACGATCAAACGCTGACCCGAACCCGCCGGATCGGGCTGCGACGCGTGGAACTCGTCCGGGAGAAAGACGATGAAGGCGAATCCTTTGTGCTCCACATCAACGGCGAGCCGATCTTCTGTCGCGGGGCCAACTGGATACCGTCCGACAACTTCCTGCCGCGGCTGACGGACGCCGACTACGAGGACCTGCTGCACATGGCGGCCGACGCCAACATGAACATGCTGCGCGTGTGGGGCGGCGGCATCTACGAGCAGGACCGCTTCTACGAGCTGTGCGACGAGCTGGGCATAATGGTCTGGCAGGACTTCATGCTGGCCTGCGCGGCCTATCCGGAGCACCTGGACGACTTCCGCGCGAACGTGGAGCACGAGGCCGAAGAGCAAGTGCGCCGCCTGCGCAATCACCCCTCCATAGTGCTCTGGTGCGGCAACAACGAGTGCCAGTGGCACTACGGCGAGGGCGGTGGCGACCACGAGAGCCTCTGCGAGCAGGTTCTGCCGGCGCTCTGCGCCCGGCTGGACCCGACCCGGCCCTACTGGCCGGGCAGTCCGTACGGAGGGGAGGAGCCGAACGATCCCCACTGCGGCGACCAGCACTTCTGGAGCACGTGGTGGCGCTGGTGGAAGCCGGAGAGCATGCGGGGCTTCCCCGGGCGCTTCCTCAGCGAGTTCGGCCTGCAGGCGCCTCCCGCTCCGGAAACCGTTCGTCTTTACATTCCGTCCTCGGGCCACCACATGCAGAGCCGCGTGATGGAACACCACAACCGCGCCATGGAGGGGACGGAGAGGATATTCCGCTACCTGGCGGCCCAGTTCCGGGTGCCCTGCGAGTTCGAGGACACCGTCTATCTGATGCAGTTGGCGCAGGCGGAGGGTATCAAGACGGGCGTCGACTACTGGCGCGGCCGCAAGTTCCTGACGGCCGGCGCCCTGTTCTGGCAGTTCAATGACTGCTGGCCGGTCACGAGCTGGAGTTGCGTGGACTGCGAACACCGGCCGAAGGCCCTCTACCATTACGCCCGCCGGTTCTTCTCCCCCGTCTGCCCCGTCATCGAGTGCGGCGACGGAGAGTGGTCCGTGCGCGTTATCAACGATCGGCTGCGGCCTTTCAAAGGCGAGCTTGTCTGGGGCGTCGGACGGGTGACGGGCGACCAGCTCTGGTCCGACCGGCGGCCGCTGGAGATTCCTGCCAACGACGTGGCCGAGACCGAAGCGCGCGGGAGCGCCGAACAGGGTCTCTCGGACCCCACGACGGATTACCTCTGGTGCCGCATCATCGAAGGCGACGAGGAGATCGCCCGCGACACAGCCTTCACCTTGCCGATCAAACACGTGGACCTGCCGGTGCCCGAATGGGAGGCGAAGGTGCAGCCCGTCGATGACCGAAAGCACCGCGTGACCCTCAGCAGCCACACGTTCGCAAAGGGCGTGTGGCTCCGGGTCGGCGGCATTGGTGCCCGCTTCTCCGACAACTTCTTCGACGTGATTCCGGAGGTCCCCGTCGAGATCCTTGTCACGACAGCCCGGCCCCTCGAGGCCGCCGAGCTACACCGCCGTCTGCAGATCCGCTCCGTGGCCGAGGTCCGCACGGGCGACCGCGCGTGAGCAGGCCGGCTTGCATTCACCACGCGTGCAACCGTAAAGTATAGACTTGATGCGGGCCGGTATGGCCCGTCGCGCTGTCCCCAACTCAGGAGACAACCACGTCAATGACCGTCCAAGACGTCCTGACGACCATCGCGGAAGAGAAGATACAGGTCGTTGATCTCCGCTTCATGGACTTTCTCGGTCAGTGGCAGCACTTCAGCGTGCCCGCCGGGAAACTGGAGGAGGACAGCTTCGAGGAGGGGTTCGGCATCGACGCCTCCAGCGTGAGGGGATGGCGCGCCATCGAAGAGAGCGACATGCTGGTGCGGCCGGACCCGGATTCCGCCGTGCAGGACCCGTTCTCCGAGGCCCCCACCCTCATCCTCAACTGCACGGTGGCCGACCCCATCACGAAGGAGAACTACGACCGCGATCCCCGCTACACCGCGATCAAGGCGGAGCAGTATCTGCGCACCTCCGGCATCGGCGATGAAGCGTACTTCGGCCCGGAGGCCGAGTTCTTCATCTTCGACGACGTCCGCTACGACACCACCACCAACGCTTCATACTCCTTCGTGGACTCGATGGAGGGGAGCTGGAACACGGGACGGGACGAGGAGCCGAATCTGGCGCACAAGATACGCACCAAGGGGGGCTATTTTCCCGTGCCCCCCATCGACTCCATGCAGGAGCTGCGCAACCGCATGATGCTGACGATGCAGAAGTGCGGCATGGACGTGGAGTGCCACCACCATGAGGTCGCCACTGGCGGGCAGGCGGAAATAGATCTGAAGTACGATCGCCTGCTGCGCACCGCGGACCAACTGTTGCTCTACAAGTACATCGTCAAGAACGTAGCGCGGCGGCACGGCCGGACGGCCACCTTCATGCCCAAGCCGCTCTTTGGCGACAACGGAAGCGGCATGCACATCCACTTTTCGGTCTGGCGGGAAGGGGAGCCCGTCTTCGCAGGCGACGAGTATGCCGGCCTGAGTCAGGAAGCCCTCTACGCCGTCGGCGGCATCCTGCGACACGCCCGGGCGCTGGTGGCCATCACAAGCCCCACGACGAACTCCTATCGCCGGCTGGTGCCGGGCTACGAGGCGCCGGTCAACCTGGCCTACAGTTGCCGGAACCGCAGCGCGGCCGTGCGAATCCCCATGCTGTCGCCCGCCCCGGCGGCCAAACGCATCGAGTTCCGCTGTCCGGATCCGAGCTGCAACCCCTACTTCGCCTTCTCGGCCATCCTGATGGCAGCGCTGGACGGCATCAAGAACAGGTTAGAGCCCGGCAAGCCGCTGGACAAGAACATCTACGAACTGCCACCGCAGGAACTGGCCCGCATACCGCGGACGCCCTCGTCGCTGGAAGAGGCGCTCGACGAGCTGGAGGCCGACCACGAGTTCCTGCTCCACGGCGACGTCTTCACCCAGGATGTCGTTCACGCGTGGATCGAGTGGAAGCGTAAGAACGAGGTGGAGCCGGTGAATCTGCGGCCGCACCCCCACGAGTTCGCGCTCTACTTCGACGTCTGAGGCCGGGCTTTTGCCTTGCGGGGCCTTCGGGGCATGTCTATACTCATCTGCGGGTGCTTTCTCGCCTCCGGTATAGTCGGGACAACCACATGGAACCCGTCCTCCAACTGGCACTGGACTTCGTCAACCTCGAACGCGCCCTGAAGGTGGCCCGCGAGGCCGTCGAGGGCGGCGTGGACTGGCTCGAGGCGGGCACGCCCCTCATCAAGAGCGAGGGGCTTGAAGCCGTACGCGCCCTGCGCCGGGAGTTCCCGTCCGCCACGATCGTCGCCGACATGAAGGTCATGGACGCGGGCCGGGTGGAGACCGAGACCGCCGCCAAGGCCGGGGCCGATGTCGTCCACGTGCTCGGTGCGGCGTCCGACTCTACCATCGAGGAGTGCATTCAGACCGCACGCCGTTACGACGCGCGCATCAGCGTTGACCTGCTGGGGGTCGGCGGAGGAACGGAGATGGCGGAACGCGCCCGGCAGGTCGAGCAGATGGGGGCCGCCTTCGTCTGCATCCACACGCCTATCGATCTGCAGATGCGGGGTGAAGTGCCCTTTGACGAACTCCGGGCCGTCACCGGCGAAGTCGGAATACCCGTCGCCGTGGCCGGCGGCATCAACTCCGAGACGGCCGCCGACGCCGTGGAGGCCGGCGCCTCCATCGTTATCGTCGGCGGCGCCATCACCAAGTCCCCCAATGCCCGCGAGGCGACCGCAAACCTGAAGAAGGCCATCGCTACCGGCGAACGCATCGAGACGACCATGTTCAAACGCGGCCGGGAGGAGGAGATCGCCGAGGTGCTGTCGTGCGCTTCCGCGGCGGACGTCACCGGCGCCCTCCACAACACCGGCGCCCTGCAGGGAATCGATGCGGTAGTTCAGGGCGCCAAAATGGTCGGCCCCGCCCTGACGGTCTGGACCTATCCCGGTGACTGGGCCAAGCCGGTTGAGGCCATCGACCAGGCCGAGGAGGGCCAGGTGCTGGTCATCGACGCCGGGGGCCTGCCTCCGGCCGTCTGGGGCGAGATGGCCACCAAGAGCTGCATCCAGCGGAAGCTGGCCGGCGTCGTCATCAACGGCGGCATCCGGGATACGATGAACATACGCGAGATGGGCTTCCCCGCGTTCGCCAAACTGGTCACCCCCGTGGCCGGCGAGCCGAAGGGGCAGGGCATGATCGGGGTGCCCCTCGAGTTCGGCGGCCAATCGGTGCGCACGGGCGACTGGGTCGTGGGCGACGACGACGGGGTCGTGGTCATCCCGCAGGAAAGGGTCGTCGAAGTCGCGAACCGCGCGCAGCACGTTGTCGAAATGGAAGAGCGGGAGATGGCCGAAATCGATCAAGGAAGCACGCTGGGCAAGGTTTCCGAACTTATGCGCTGGGAGCAACTGCGAAAGGAATCCGATGAGAAAACCAGACGCGACGACTGACCCCTACGCCCTGTTGCAGGACCGGCTGGACGCCGTGCGGAAGCTGGTCGGCAAAATGGACGAGACGGCCGCCGAGCGCCTCATTCAGATGATAATCCGCGCCGAGCGCACATTCCTTACAGGAAAGGGCCGCTCCGGACTGGTCGCCGAGTGCTTCGCCATGCGGCTGATGCAGACCGGTTTCGAGGTGCACGTCCCCGGCGAGGCCACCTGCCCCCGCATCCGACGAAACGACCTGATGGTGGCCGTCTCCTGTTCGGGCACCACCATGACCACGGTGCAGATGGGCCGCGTCGCCCAGCGCTCGGGAGCCCAACTGGTGGCCGTGACCGCCGACCCGAACTCGCCGCTGGCGGAGATGGCCGATCACGTGCTGCTGGTGCCCGTGACGGGGCAGGACCTCAAGGAGTCGTACCGTGACGTGATGGGGCCTTACAACAACACGCTCTTCGAGGAAGCCGTGCTGCTCTACTGCGACGCCGTTGTCGAGTCGGTTCTCGGCCGGGAGAACATCCCGGAGCGCGTGCTGCAGGACCGCCACACAAACCTCGAATGACGCGCGCCTCCTTCATCGAATGGCCAGCCCATGGACCGGACCTTCTGCATCGTCGGCGCCGGCACAGTGGGAACCGCGCTGGCGCGCCTGCTGACCGAGGCCGGCTGGCCCTTTGCCGGCGCGGCGAGCCGGTCACGCCGGTCCGCTGAGACAGCCTGCGAGTTCGCCGGCATGGGCCGAGCCAGCACCCGTGCGGCTGACCTCACCGCCGAGGCCGGTCTGGTCTTCATCACCACGCCCGACGACGTCATCGGTTCTGTGTGCGAAGACCTGGCGGCCGAGGACGCCTTCCGCGACGGTTCCGTGGTGGCCCACTGCAGCGGCGCCCTGCCCTCCTCCGTGCTGGCATCCGCGCGCGCCTGCGGCGCCTCCGTAGGCAGCCTTCACCCGATGCAGAGCTTCGCCACGGCCGAGCAGGCCGTCCGGATTCTGCCCGGCTCCTGCTGTTGCGTGGAGGGGGACCCGCAAGCCGTAACGCTCTTGAGGCACGTTGCGGAAACCCTCGATGCTCACGTCATCGCCATCGCGACCGAGGACAAGCCGCTCTACCACGCCGCCGGGTGCGTGGCGTCCAACTATCTGGTGGCGCTCCAGCATGCCGCCCTCAAGCTCACCGACGCCGCGGGCATCTCGCGGGAGGACGCCGTGCGCATGCTGGTGCCGCTGGTGAAAGGGACGGCCGCGAACTTCGCCGAGGTGGGGATACCTGACTGCCTGACCGGCCCCATCAGCCGGGGGGACGTCGAGACGGTCCGCCGCCACCTGCGGGCCATCGAAAGAGCCGTGCCCAAGCTACTGCCGCTCTACCGGGTGATGGGGCGAGAGGCCGTGGAAGTCGGGCGGGCCAAAGGCACGCTCAGCTCGGAAGCCGCGAGCACCATTCTCGACCTGCTCCGCTGACAGATGAGCGAGACAGATCGCTGCGTCCGGCGGACGCATGACGAAGAGAAACGGCCCGGCGGGAACAATCACAAATCCCTGCCGGGCCGTGGTTTGTCGTGGGGTGACCAGAGGGATTCGAACCCTCAGCCCCCAGAGCCACAGTCTGGTGCTCTATCCCATTGAGCTATGGTCACCGTCGAGAAAACTTATGGTACCAGAAGCGGTGCCTTCTGGCAAGCGCCAGGTCACGCCAGCACGTAGACAAACATGGCGCCGATAAGGAATATGGACATGACGAAAAACAGCAGCACGCCCAGCAAGTTGCCGATGGCCGCGGCGCCGCTGAAAACGCCGGTCGGCTCCAGACGCACGACGCGGGCAAGCTCGAGCGGCACCACCTCGGTGCCCAGCGCCTGCTGCTTGGCCAGCCTGACATTCTTCTCCAGTTTCGCACGTCTTTCGTCGCCCTCCGGCAGCAGTTCGAGCGCCGTCTGCCAGCAACGGGCGGCGTCCCGGTAATGACCCTCCTCGAATGCCTTCTTGCCCCCCTGGAGGGCGTTCCGCAGGGTGGCCTTTCTCTCCCGGCGCTCTATCTCGGCCAGAAGCTTCTTCACCTCGGGGCTGTCGGGCGTGGTCGACATGGCGAACTGCAGGGCGGCGCGCGCCTGAGCGAAGTTACCGGCCTCCAGTTGCTCCTTGGCCTCACCCAGTTCGTAGCCGACCATCTCCTCGGTCTGGCGGCTGCCTTCCAGCCTGCGGCGGGCGTCCTCGAGCCCGGGGCAGTTGACCCAGACTTTCTCGACGCTCTCCAGCGCCTTTTCGGCCTCCTCGTATCGCTTATCGGCCAGCATCTTGGAGACACCTTCCACGCGCTTCTTGGCGAGGTTCATCTGCGACTGGATGTGGGAGACCAGTGACCGGACCTGCTTGCTGGATGCCAGTTGCTTGGGCAGTTCCTTCAGGACCTTCATCGCCTCGCCGAGCTTTGCCTCCGTGGCCAGTGAACGGGCCTCCTTCACTTTCTCCTGGAAGTATTCTTCCCTTTGTTCGCGGAAATTGGCGATAAGACGCCTGGCCTTGTCGCGGGCCCGCTTGAAGACCTTGCCCTTCACCTCGAAAACCTGCTTCAGTTCGTTTATGGCTTCCTCGTAGCGATGCCGCACGGCCAGCGCGCGGGCCCTTTCTTCGATCTTGCTGATCCTTACCGATTCCTGCTGTCTGAGCTGCTTCAGGCTGCGGCCGCACTCCATGCAGACTTCCACGTCCACGCGGTTCTCCGCGCCACAGACCGGGCAGACGTCGAACAGGGACGAGAGGTCGGCCCCGCAATTCAGGCAAGTCTTCTGAGAGACCGGGTTCTCCGCCTGGCACTCCGGGCAGACCTCCTGCGCGCGCGATATCTGGCGGTGATAGCTCTGCAGGGCCTCCAGCAGTTCCTCGGCGCTCTGGTAACGCTTCTTGGGTGCGGCCTCCAGGCATTTGAGCACCAGGCTGTCGATGCGGGGGTCAACCTCGGGGTCCAGCTTGCTCGGGGGCTTGGGCGGCAACCTGTCCGGCACCTTGCCGGTCAGCACGCGGTACATGACGGCGCCGAGGGAAAAGATGTCGCTTCGCTCGTCGGTCCGGTTGACGTGAATTTCCTGCTCGGGCGGCATATAGCCGCGCGTGCCCATGACCTTCTTCTTGCCCTTGCCCTCTTCCTGAGCCTCGGCCAGAAGGCCCGCCACGCCGAAGTCCGCGATCTTCACGATGCCCTGGTCGTTCAGCATGATGTTGGCGGGCTTCAGGTCCCGGTGGATGATGCCCTTGGAGTGCGCGTAGATCAGCGCCTCGGCGCACTGCTCCATTATCTGGATGAAGAACTCCTCGTTCATCTGGCCGGAGCTGAGCAGGTCGCCGAGAGTCGTCCCCTCCACGAACTCCATCGCGAAGTAGTAGGTGTCCCCCTCCCGACCCCGGTCGATGATGTTGACGATGTTGGGATGGTTCAGGCTGGCCAGCAGTTCGGTTTCGCTGTCGAACTGCCGGACGAACGAATCACGCTCGGCAAACTCCTTGGGGAGGATCTTCAGCGCCACTCTTCGGTCGAGTGAAAGCTGGGTGGCCTCGTAAACCACGGCCATGGCGCCGGCGCCGAGAATGTGCTCGATGCGAAAGCCGCCGAGCACGTCCCCCTTCTTGATCTCTCCGTATCGGTCGCGCCGGGTTGAACTCCGGAAGCCCTCCGTCCCCCAGGCGGTCGTGGATTGCGGCTGCACCTCCGCTTTGGTGCCCGCCTTGCCCTTCCTGCGCACCACGCGCAGAGAGCGGCCGCACATGGGGCACTCGACACGTCGCTCGCCCTTGAAATCGGTGAGATCGAACTCGTTGTCGCAATACGGGCACTTCAATGTGGCCATCGGCCCCGCCTCCGCCTAATATCGGCTCTGACCGGCAACGGGCCTTCTCGCCCCCTTCGGGGGACAGCGCCCGCACCGCGGCCCTGCACCATTCGCATTTTAGCCCAACCCGGTCTTCCTATGCAACCAGTGTTCCAATGGTTACACCAGTTCGTCGTCCGGGATCGGATCTCCTAAGACCGGGCGGACCGGACAGTTGGAGCAACGCGGTGTCGTGCGGCAGTAGCGCTTCCCCAGCTCGACGAGCTGCGCGTGGAAGTCCCGGTAGAGTTCCACCTCAGCGGGAAGCGCCGATTCGAACACGTCCTTCATCTCGTGATACCCGGCGCCCGGCTCCAGCAGGCCGTGCCGCACCAGCACGCGGTTGGTGTAAGTATCCACCACAAACGTAGGCCTCCCCAGGGCGTAGAGAAGTATGCTGTCGGCCGTCTCAGGGCCGACGCCTCGCAGCCCCAGCAGTTGCGCCCTCAGTTCATCCGTGGGCACCGCTTCGAGGCGCTCAAGCTCTCCACCGGTGCGCTCCATCACCCAGCGGGCCAGGCGGATGAGCCGTGCCGATTTCTGTCGGTAGTAGCCCGCCGGCCGAACCAGCTCGTGCAACACTTCCGGCTCAATATCGGCCAGGGTCTGCGGGTCGAGGGCGTCCTCCTCCTTCAGCCGATCTCATCTCCCGGGGATACACCTACTCCTGCTAAAGCGTTAAGTTGTGTCCATCTTTCTTTTGAAATATCTTTAGCTTTCAAAATCACTTTTATGTTTTCCAAGGTAGAAGAGGAGAGATT
>JAWODG010000041.1:0-6787 GCA_046483385.1 Candidatus Brocadiia bacterium
AGGTAGTCCGTGCTCTGTTCAGACATGGGATAGCATCCCCCCTCCGGGGGGGATGAGGATTGAAACCTCAGTTCCTCCACGTCTTCTCGTGTCATCCCCGAATAGCATCCCCCCTCCGGGGGGGATGAGGATTGAAACTCTTGAGCAAACGAACCATCGAGCGGGCGATACGAATAGCATCCCCCCTCCGGGGGGGATGAGGATTGAAACCAGGGCCTGCCGCTGGGCGTCGGCGCGGTCGTCGCATAGCATCCCCCCTCCGGGGGGGATGAGGATTGAAACGGCCTGGCGGCGTGTGGCCCAGGAGCCGGGCTCGAATAGCATCCCCCCTCCGGGGGGGATGAGGATTGAAACTGGTAGGACGTGTCCGCGCGCAGTAGCTGGAGGTATAGCATCCCCCCTCCGGGGGGGATGAGGATTGAAACGAGTAGGATGGCGTTTGCGGCGCCCCAGACCTGGCGATAGCATCCCCCCTCCGGGGGGGATGAGGATTGAAACCCCTTTGGGCACGGGTATTTACCAGCCACTGCAATAGCATCCCCCCTCCGGGGGGGATGAGGATTGAAACACGCGCCGCATCTGGTTGCGTGCGGCGAGGCGGAATAGCATCCCCCCTCCGGGGGGGATGAGGATTGAAACACCCACTTGCCGGAGTGTCCGGGGGTAATGGCGCAAATAGCATCCCCCCTCCGGGGGGGATGAGGGTTGGAACGTACAGAGGTACTTGTACGGGTGCTTGACATAGCACCGGTTGTCCGGCGACGGCAACTGTCCTGGCAGCCCTTAACGGCGAGCAAGAGTAAGAGTGCGAGTAGGAGCACGAGGGGGCGGCGGGGCCGCCAATTATGAATCATGAATCCTGAATTATGAATTCAACGGCGACGTCTGAACGTTATCTGCGTCATCTGCGTAATCTGCGGATGAACGACTTTGTTACGCGGAGCCGGATTCCAGCAGTTCTTCGACGAAGTGGACGTCGAAGTCGCCGTTGACGTAGCCGCCGTGCTGGATCAGGTCCCGGTAGAACGGGATGGTGGTGTGGATGCCCTCGACGCTGAACTCCGCCAGCGTCCGTCGCAGGCACGCCAGCGCCTCCTGGCGCGTGGGCTGGTGCACGATGAGCTTGCCCACCAGCGAGTCGTAGAAGGGCTTGACCTCGTAGCCGGTGTAGGCGTGGGTGTCCAGCCGCACGCCCGGACCGCCGGGCGCGATGAACTCGGTGATGGTGCCGGGGGAGGTGCGGAAGCCGTCGGCGGGGTTCTCCGCGTTGATGCGGCACTCGATGGCGGTGCCCTCGAACTCGATGCGCTTCTGCTGGAGCTCCAGCTTTTCCCCGGCGGCCACCTTGAGCTGTTCCTTGACCAGGTCCACCCCGGTGACCTGTTCGGTGATGGGGTGCTCGACCTGCAGGCGCGCGTTCATCTCGATGAAGTAGAAATTGCCGTCCTTGTCCACCAGGAACTCGATGGTGCCGGCGTTGGTGTAGCCGACGGCGCGTGCTATCTTGACGGCGGCGCGCGCTATCTTCTCCCGCAGGTCCTCGTCGATGCCGGGGCTGGGGGTTTCCTCGATGAGTTTCTGGAAGCGGCGCTGCAGGGAGCAGTCGCGCTCGCCCAGGTGGACGACGTTGCCGTGGTGGTCGGCCAGTATCTGTATCTCGATGTGGCGGGCGTGTTCGAGGACCTTCTCGATGTAGACGGCGGGGTTTTTGAAGGCGGCGTCGGCCTCGCTGCGGGCCAGGGAGAGCATGTTCTTGAGGCTGATGTCGTTGTGGGCGATGCGCATGCCGCGTCCGCCGCCGCCGGCGGCCGCCTTGATCATGACGGGGTAGCCTATCTGGTGGGCCAGCTCGAGGGCGTGCTCGTCGTCGTCCAGGGGGCCCTCGCTGCCGGGGATGACGGGGACTTTGCTTTCCTGGGCGATCTTGCGGGCCTCGACCTTGTTGCCCATCTTGCGCATGACGTCGGAGCGCGGGCCGATGAAGATGATGTTGGACTCTTCGCATATCTCGGCGAAGTTGTCCTCTTCGGCCAAAAAGCCGTAGCCGGGGTGTATGGCGTCGACGTTGGTTATCTCGGCGGCGCTGATGATGCGGGGTATGTTGAGGTAGCTGTCGGCGGGTGGTGCGTCGCCGACGCAGACGCTCTCGTCGGCCAGCTCCAGGTATCGGGTGCCGGCGTCGGCGCGGGAGTAGATGAGGACGGTCTCGATGCCCATCTCCCGGCATGCGCGGAGGATGCGGAGGGCGATCTCGCCGCGGTTGGCTATGAGAACTCGGCTGAACATGCTGTGGGTGAAACCGGTAGAGTTTGTGTAATGCCCCGCGAGGCGCGTTTACTCTTCGGCGGGCTCGACCAGGAACAGCACCTGTCCGTATTCGACCGGCTCGGTGTCCTGCACGAGAATCTCCACGATGGTGCCGGTGACCTCGGCCTTTATCTCGTTCATGACCTTCATGGCCTCGATGATGCAGACGACCGAGTCCTCGTCCACCTCCGCGCCGACGCTGACGTAGGGGTCGGCGCCGGGGTTGGCCGCCCGGAAGAAGGTGCCGACCATGGGTGAGGTTATCTCGACCAGGTTCTCGTCCTGCGGCGGCGGCCCCTCCTCCTCGGTCTCGGCCGGGCTCTGGAGGGCCGGATGGTAGGCCGGCGGCTGGGGGAGCTGGTGGGCGGCGACGCCGGGCGGCGGGTATTGCACCGGGACGCTTTTGCGGATTTTGACCCGCAGGTCCGGCTCCTCGACCTCTATCTCCGCCAGATCGTGGTCCGCCATTATCTGGATCAGCTCGCGGATACGTTCCACGGCTTCCATAGGGTGTTTTCCCTTTTGTTTCAGTTCGTGTCGGAGGCGCCGGAGTCCAGCAACGCCCGCAGTTGCTCCGGCCGGCGGGGCAGCGAGGTCAGGACCTCGTGCCCTTCGGTCGTGATCAGCACCATCTCTTCTATCCGCACGCCCAGTTCGCCCGGGATGTATATGCCGGGTTCGACGGTGACGACCATGCCCGGCAGCAGGACCGTGTCCGAGCCCGGCCCCAGCCGGGGCGCCTCGTGCACCTGCAATCCGACCCCGTGGCCCATGCTGTGTCCGAAGTGCCCGCCGTGTCCGGCGCGGGCGATGAGCGCCCTTCCGGCGGCGTCGGCGTCCCCGCAGGGGTTGCCCGGTTTGAGCACCTCGAAGACCGCCGCCTGGGCTTCCAGAACGACTTCAGAGGCGTCCTTCAGGGTGTCTGGGATTCTATCTACGCACAGAGTTCGTGTCAAGTCGCAGCAGTATCCGGCCTGCTTCGCGCCCCAGTCCACCAGCAGGCTGCCGCCGGGCGCAAGGGCGGTTTGGCCGGTGCGCGCGTGGGGCATGCTGGCGCCGGCGTCGGCGGCGCAGATGATGTCGAATGCGGCGTCTTCGGCGCCGCGTTTGCGCATCTCGAACTCCAGGTGGCCCGCCAGCCAGCTTTCGGTGCGGCCGGGCTCCGCCTGGCGCATGGTCGTCAGGAATGCCTCTTCGGCCGTCCGCAGCGCGCGGCGGATGACCTCGACCTCTGCGGGGTCCTTCCGCCGCCGCAGCTTCTCGACGGGGCCGTCCCGCAGGGCGCGCAGCTCCACGGACGCGGCTTCCTCGCGCAGGGCCAGGAAGGCGGCGTGAGGGACGTTGGCCGCGGTGAAGCCGAGCCGGCGGACGCCCAGAGTCCGGCAGAGGCCCGCCACGGTGCGGGCCATCGTGGTGTGGCGGGTGACTATCTCGTCCGCCACGGTCTCCCGCTCGGCCTGCTCGGTGTAGCGGGAGTCGGTCAGCAGGGCGGTTCGGTCGGCGGTGACCAGCAGCGTGCTGTCCTCGCCGGCGAAGCCGCAGGCGTATCGGACGTTCTCCTGCGCGGCCAGCCAGAGGGCGTCCACGCCGGCCTCCGTCATGCGGCGCCGCAGGAGGGCCTGTCTGTGCTGGTAGTCCGGCATGCGGGCGTCCCGAGGCGGAATTTGCGTTTCCGATGATGGTGTGGATTATACGAGGGCCGCCGACCGGGCTGCAACAGGGCGGGCGTGTGGGAGGGTTACTCAACAAGGGCCTCGAGGAGCCCGGATCGCGCTGCTTCCGGCGCAAGGCCGAGCAACGGGCGTCCGGCGCACTATACACAGGGTCGGAGATGCTTCACCCGCTCAGTCAAAGCGGGTTCAGCATGACATTCTCACGGCGTTCGGCTGTGCCTGAACTGGCCGGCTCCCAGGCAAAAGCTGGCGAATGTAGCAAAGCGGCAACAACTGAATGGCCCTGGCCTTTGGAAAGGTCGCGGCGCGGCCTCTATAATCGTCTGTGGGAGGCAATTGTGATCCAGAGACCGATAGATGGGGCTTACGCGGGCGCGGAGCGGATCGTGCGGCGCCTGCGGGAGGCTGGCCACACCGCGCTGCTGGCGGGCGGATGCGTGCGCGACATGCTGCGCGGCGAGGCGCCGAAGGACTACGACATCGCCACCGACGCGGCCCCGGAGCGCGTGGAGGAATTGTTCGACCGGACGGTGCTGGTGGGGCGGGAGTTCGGCGTCTGCCGGGTGCTGCTGAACGGCGTGACCTACGAGGTGGCGCGGTTCCGGCGGGAGTCGGGCTACTCCGACGGACGGCATCCGGACGAGGTCACGTTCTGCGGTCCGGCCGAGGACGCCCGGCGTCGCGACTTCACCATCAACGCGATGTTCTGGGACCCCATCGGGGCGGAGCTTCTGGACTACGAGGGCGGGCGGCGGGACCTGGCTGAGGGGCTGCTACGGGCCGTGGGCGACCCGGAGCGCCGCTTCCGGGAGGACCACCTGCGGCTGCTGAGGGCGGTGCGGTTCGCGGCGCGGCTGGAGTTCGAGATAGAGCCGGACACGCGGGCGGCCGTCGAGCGGCTGGCACCGCTGGTGACGCGCGTCAGCGCCGAGCGCCTTCAGGAGGAGCTGCGCATCATCCTGACCGATCGCGATCCCGCCCGGGCGCTGCGGCTGATGGACGAACTGGGGATGCTGGGCGAGATATTCCCCGAGATCGAGGACATGAAGGGCTGCGAGCAGCCGGAGAACTACCACCCCGAGGGGGACGTTTTCGTCCACAGCCTGCTGTCGGTGGAGAAGCTGGGGCCGCACCCGGACTTCGTGGTGGCGCTGGCCGCCCTGCTGCACGACGTGGGCAAGCCGCCCGCCAGCCGCAAGGCGGACGAGCCGATGAGCTTCCCCGAGCACTGCCAGATAGGGGCGGAGATGGCAGAGCGCATCTGCCGCCGGCTCAAGCTCTCGAACGACGAAACCGAGCGCATATGCTGGCTGGTGGAGCGGCACCTCTACTTCCGCCACGCCAGGGAGATGCGGGAGAGCACGCTGAAGCGGCTTTTCGCCGAGCCGGGCTTCGAGCAACTGGCCGAAATCCACCGGGTCGATGCGCTGGCCAGTTGGGGCAACCTCGAGAACTACAACTACGTAATGCGGAAGCGGCGGGGCATGTCCAGGGAAGAGACCGAGCCGCCGCGCCTCGTGACGGGCGACGACCTGATCGAGATGGGCTACGAGCCGGGGCCGCTGTTCGGGGACGTGCTCGAGCAGGTGCGCGACGCGCAGCTCGAGGGGGAGGTATCCACGCCCGAGAAGGCCCGGGAACTGGCCCGCCAAATCGCGGAGGAAGCGAAGGCCGGGGCAGATTGAGCAGGGGATGTCATTGCCCTTTCGGCGGCTCCCACGGTCCCGGGGTGGGCACGGGTGGCCTGCGCAGCGAGTTGAAGAACATCACCAGCCCGAAGGCAACCGCCGCCAGGGAGAGGGCCTGCCATATGGTCATGCCCCCCAGCCACGGTTGCGGCACGGTGTCGCCGCGCAGTAACTCGTTGCCGTAGCGCGCCGTCCCGTAAAGAATCGGGTAGAGCCAGGCGACCTCCCCGGGGCGCCGTCGCCTGCGAAGCACCCAGGTCAGGAAGGCGAAGATGGCCAGGTTATAGCCGACGGCGTAAAGCTGAGTCGGATGGACGGGCAGCGAATATGTGTCGGACGCGGTGACCAGCCCCTGCTGGAGGTGGTGCAGGAAAGGGGGGCTGCCCACGATGTGCCCGGCCTCGTCAACGACCCGCGGGAACCGCATGCCCAGCCAGAGGTCCGTCCGCTCACCGAAGCAGCAGCCGTTCAGGAAGCATCCGATCCGCCCGAAGGCGTGCCCGAGCGGCACGAGCCCGGCGGCCACGTCCAGAGCGGGCACCAGCGGCAGGCGCTTCTTCCGGATGCCGGCCATGAGCCCGAGCGCCCCGCCTATCAGCCCGCCGAAGAAGGAGAGCCCTCCCTCGTGGAGGAACAGTATCCGCACCGGTTCGGAAGCGAACAGCTCCCAGTGCTGCACCACGTAGAAGATGCGGGCGCCGACGATGCCGCCGAGCAGCCCGGCCACCGCCACGTCGAACAGGGCCACCGGGTCGAGGCCCATGCGCGCGCCGCGTCGCTGCAGCAACCAGAGGCAGAGCAGGAACCCCACCAGAATCATGAAGCCGTACGATGCCACCGGGAAGCTTCCGCCGCCCGGCAGCGGTATTCTTACCAGATAGGGGTGCAAGGGTGTCTCCTCGACGGGGTCAGGTTTGGTGTTCGGGGAACTCCTCGGCGAACGGGTGGTTGTCGATGAGCCGTGTCTCGCCCACGCGCACGGCCAGCACGGCCACCGCGCGGTCCGTGGCGGTTTCGACCGGCTCCAGCGTCTCTCTGTCCACGATTTCGGCGTAATCGGGGTCCGCCAGCGGCGCCCCGGCGATTATTCGGTCCATGGCAGCCCGCAGGGCGTCCGCG
>JAWODG010000051.1:0-44226 GCA_046483385.1 Candidatus Brocadiia bacterium
CCGGAGATTCTTCCAATGATAAATTCAATTTGTACTTCTTTCCGTACTCATTACATTTAAGATGCAGGAAAGAAACAGTTTTCAACGGCCGACAACGCCAGCGACGTCGACAACCCCTACCTGTTCACCGGCCGCCGCCTGGACGCCGAGAGCGGCCTGATGCAGTACCGGCATCGGTACTACAGCACCACGCTCGGGAGGTTTGTCTCGAGGGATCCGGCGGGGTACGCCGACGTCTTGGGCTTGTATGAGTATGTTGCCAGTGCGCCCTCGGCTTACCGCGACCCGTTCGGTTTGTTCGTCGGCACTGAGGCGGGCCTGATTGGCACTCTCCAGGAGGCGATCGACGCTGCCGAGGAAGTGTCCTCGGAGAAGTCTTTTTTCGGCCTGATGCGGTGGGGGCGGTTCACCGCGGGGATGGGCGGCGCTGGTGCTTGGGAAGCGATGGTGGAGGGCCCCGATAGTGGGTCGGGCATGAAAGGCTCACGAGGCAGGATACCCCACCCTCGATATATCTACACATGTCGTTGCGGTATGATCGATTTGCGCCATTTCTACCAGCTGATGTACATCGGGCTTTTTAGGGGCAATGCCGAAGCCGTAAGATACGGTATTGAGCATGAGGAGGGTGCTGAGCCAGCTTCACGGTACGCACCCGAGGACATAACCTCAAATGGCCTTGGCGCATACTTTGGCAGTCAGCAGCAGATCTTCCGGCGGACGCCCACGTTTGCTACCGAGCTTAAACAGTTCCTTTCCACTTGTGATCCGGTTGATTGGACGACGCTGACGGATGAACAGAAGGAATGCATTATCGATTACTACGATGTGAGGGGGGCCGGAGATTCGCACCGACGCGAGACGGCCGGGTCGGATGAGGACTGCTGTGATGTCTGTCCCGGCAGAGACTCTTCTTTCCCGTTCAGGCTCGACCCCGGCAATGGCGCACTCATCACAGGGCCTGTCCAATGACCTTCCCCAACCGGATGTCCAAGCGTTTTCTGGTGCTTATGGTCACGCTGATCCTTGTAGCGGCCGGATTAGTGGTCATTGTGGTGCTGCGCGGAGGCACTGGGAGTGGTCCTGCGATGGAGCGGTACAAGGCTGCCAAGAGGATGGTTCGGGACGAAGTACTGGTAGGCAAGACCCCAGAGCAACTCACGGAAATAATGGGCCAACCAGAGATTCGACATTCTCCTGGCGGACGATGGTCCATGGGCTGGTACCTTGGGGAGATTCCATCGGGAGCCCCAGTTTTCTTTCCCTACAGCAAGTACCTGGTTGTTGTTATCCGCGATGGAGTAGTTGTGCGAGCTATGATCATTGACCTGGACTAAAGCATCTGGGCCACTTGTAGCGAAGACCC
Source organism: Candidatus Brocadiia bacterium (assembly GCA_046483385.1). GTDB lineage: Bacteria > Planctomycetota > Brocadiia > SM23-32 > SM23-32 > B1Sed10-231. The sequence goes on from JAWODG010000051.1 coordinate 1,367, forward strand.
GAACGATGCGAATGATAATAGCACGGTCACCTATAGCTATACCTACCAGGCCGACGGGACGCAGAAGTACGCGATTATGACCGTAGGAGCAACACGGATAGCGAATACCACGCGGTCGCATGGACCTTGCGAGAAATGTGTAATCTCGGCTCCGCTCCACAGCGATGGCGACCGGAGAACATGCCAACCCTCTCGACCGAACACTTCCTCGGTTTGTTTTACACATCCGAGTTCACGCCGGCTTGCAAGATATGTTCGCACACTATATACGTGAGCCAAGAAAGTCCTACCGGCATTGGATGGCGCCCCTGCTACGGGTAAGAGTGCTGTCCCATTAGGCTGAATGAGATATGAGGTATTTGCATGGAGACCCTTCGACGGTTTGGGTTGCGTGTCGCCTCGATTATTCTGGCGCTCGTTGCACTGCTTGCTGGTTTCCTTACTGTCCTCGGTTTCAGCCAAGGCAGCGGGCTGGTGCCACGGGGGGCGAGGGTAGTGTGGGGCAGCATGGACCCACTGGAACTCGTTGTGTTTCTTACGAAGCACCGGCCGGAGGTCTTGTTTTTAGTTGTCTTCGCAGTGTCTGCGGCCGGCTGCGTTTTCTTCAGGCTGGCTCTCAGGGGCAACAGATGCCGGCTCCTTGGTGGTATATACATTGCTACACAGCTATTCCTGGCGTTGTGGGCATGGACACTCGGCGCGGCCATAGTGACCTTGCCTTCGAATGACTATGGTCAGCCTTTTCTCGAGGTGGTGGTGCGGGATGGGCGCGACATCCACGCTCTGGTGGCCCCGGGTCTTGCGTATGGATCTGTTGTCGCAGGAGTAGTTTTTCTTCTACCTGCTCTGATCGGACTGTTCTTTTTCGGGTCGTCTCCCAAACAGTGACCTGGTTTCGGGTCAAAGACTTGTTCGGCGTTCAACTGTAAGTAGCGGTCGTCATGATTGCCGTGGGCTCCATCTGGAGCCCGATTTCCGGCAGCAAGGAGGATGCGCGAGCTGATCGGTTCTAGTTGAGGCCCAATGTAGCCGACCCGGGCCGCACGATGTTGGCAACGTCTCGTGCAGCGTGTCCAAGCATTACGGACATCTGCAAGCAACTGGTCTTCAAAGGGAGAGCCCTGAGCATGGTTCCTTCCGTTGCCGTGGTAATCCTTGACGAAGGTACGGCGGATTTGCCAGTATGGCAGCATGTCACACTTTCGCAATCGAATAGGGCTGATCGTCTCCAGGACCATGTCGGGCCTTCGGGCCATATCGTCACTGGCGAAGGTGGTCGGCTGCTTGTACGACGTGCTGGCGTCCTTGCCAATGCCATCATAATGCGGGCCCGGGTAACGCCGCTCGACCGTGGATGGCTTTTGGTGGCCTGGACTGAGCCCTCGCGGAGCTTCAAAGTGCCTGCAGCCATTCAGGTGTTCCCTTTGGTGCTGTGCGTTGGTGTTGTGGCTGGCTTCAGTGTGATGCTTGCAGCGGGACTGGTGGTAGCCTTCTGCCTCTTCGTATGCGCAGCACGTCATATCTGGGATAGGGTCGAGCGCGATAAGCTTATTGCGGCTCTCGTGGAAAGCTGTGGTGGCCACGTTCAGACATGCATCTGTCTGTGGCGAGATGGTTCCCAGGCGGGATGATGGGCACGGCCTTCGATTCGGCTTGCTTGCTGACCGGGGAGAGATAGTATGTCTGGCTCACAAGCTACGGAAGCAGGTTTCAGCCTCGCCGCTGTTGTGCTGGGGCTTCTCTTTGTAGTCGTGGACGTGACGTTTACAGTGGCAGGCACCCACTTACACATCGGTCCCCTTCTGCTTACGATCGGCTTCGTTGTTCACCGTTCACGCTGGACAGCCGGAACGGTGAAGTCCAGTTCGGCGTAGCCGGCCTCCCACCGCCGCCATGGGAGGAAGACCAGCCGCAACCAATTTACAGATGGAGTCTCTGGCGGAGCCCGGCGGCCACGACAGAGCGTGGCCCTCCGAAACGGTATGGCCCGCCGAGCGCAGCCCTTTCTGGCAGGGACGCGCTCTGCCGCGGCCGATTGCTGTAGTACGTACCTGTGAAGGGGTAACGGGAGGCGGGACGGGCTTTTGTCAGTGTTGATCGGCGTTCATCAGTGTCTGACCGGGCGGTATTGTGACAAACGAATCCCGAAGTATCATCCCGGGCTTTGGAGGAGGACACACATGAGACGAATTCGAACCGCCTTTCTGGTCATGCTGGCTGTTTTCGCGGCCCTGTGTCTGGCGCCAGCCTCCGGAGCCGAACAGGAGAAGGGCGACCTCACGGAGGCTTACTACCTGGGGAAGTGCGCCGCGTCCGGGTGGTGGGACGCTGAGGCGTTTGAGCGCCTGAAAGCCGCAACAGAGGACAACGACCGCCTCGCTCTGTACCTGCTTAACCGGATGTTCGCGCTACAGTCCCTTAGTCTACAACCGCCCGTGATTGCCGAGATTCCGTGGGCGTCGAAGAAGAAGAGGCTGACCGAAGAAATGGTTGCAGTTGACGCCGAACTGGACTCCTTGGACGAACGCCTTCTGGCGTGGGCCAGCACCGTTCATTCCGGTTCCGAGGCCGAACGTTATACCGGGGCGCTGACGCTCGGCGCTTTTTCCGGCGATGAACTGGGTGCGGACCTCCTGGTGACGCTGCTCAATGACCAATCGGCTTTTGTGCGTGGCGGGACATGCGCCTGCATCAGCAAAGGGCAGGCGAATGACACGGCCCGGGAACTGGCCCCGTTTCTCGCCGTGCGGGTCCTGACGGATGCGTTCTCGTCCAAGCGCGAGCGGGCGGCAGAAGCACTCGGGTATGTTGTCGGTGTTGACTTCCCTTCTGAGGACCCCGTCCCCGCCGCCACGGAATGGATTCGTGATCACTACGACACCAGCGTTGTCAGTGTCGCCGAGGGAGATGCGCCCGCAACCCGGTCCCACATTGCCGAGCGTGAGAGCCTTGCCGAGGCTTACTACCTGGCCGAATGTGCGGCCTCCGGATGGATGGACGACGAGGCGTTCGCCCGTCTCCTGGACTCCGTCGAGAGCGAAAGGCGCCGCGCCTTCTACCTGGTGGACAGAGCCCTGTATTGCACGGGCGCCTTGCATCACTCATACCTGAGGATCGCTGCTTCGCCAGCGGCCCTTGAGGAAAGGCACAGAGAGCTGCAAGAGAAGAGCCAGCAAGCTCTGGCGGCGGTCAGGGAGATGGGCCCGGTTGCCCTGTACGCCTGGGCGCGGTATGTGCGTTCCGGGTCGGAAGACGTCCGTAGGATCGCCGCCTGGGAACTGGGTGAGCTGGCGGAAGACGAGAAAGCCGTTGACCTCCTAATACTGCTACTAAACGACCAGTCTGACTCTGTGCGCAGCAGTGCAGCGACACGACTGGAAATGGCCTACGACTCGGCGGCGGCTCGCGGGGCCCTCCCGTTCCTGGCGGTACACATGCTGTATGACCCGGGTTTCCGAATGCGAGAGGCCTGCGCGCAGGCCATTGGGGAAGTGGCGGGCCAAGACTTCCCTGACATGTCGAAGTTTTTACCCACGCAGAGGACGGTGGATGCGGCAACGGAGTGGGTCCGTGAGCACTACGACCTGAGCCGCCTGCCACCGCCGCCATGGGAGGAAGACCAGGAGCAGGCGGCGGACCCGGAGACTGAGACCCACAACCAATGAACAGATAGAGTCTCTGGCGGAGCCCGGCGGCCACGACAGAGCGTGGCCCTCCGAAACGGTATGGCCCGCCGTGCGCAGCCCTTTCTGGCAGGGACGCGCCCTGCCGCGGCGGCAACAAGAAGTACTCGGAGGATCTGAAGGACTCCACCGAGAGCATCCCCGGGAATCCTCACCCCCGGATTCAGTCGGCCGGCGTTTGGGCAGGGGAAGGTGCCGTGGGGAGGGCGCTGAGGGTGCCCTCCGGGACGTCGCTGCGGCGGAGCACCAGGCCGAACGGGGTCCCCTGGAGGACGACCCGGCCGTCCTCGGTGACCCAGGATACCCAGCGGTTGGTGTCGCTGACGAAGAGGAGTTTGTAAACGCGGCGGCGCCCACCTTCGAGGTCCGCCGAACGGGAGTCCAGCACGGTGACCGTCACCTCCTGCACGCGTCCCGCGATGGGGTTCACCATGTCCACCGACCATGCCCGGCCGATCATGCCCTCGTCCAGCTCCCTCAACGGCGCAAGGGGGGAGAGCATGTCGCCGAGAAACGCCTGTTCGTCGTAGGGCAGTGTCCGGCTGACGCGCTCCTCGCCCACGTGGCCGCCCAGGGTCAGCTCCCCCTCGTTGACGGTGCCCAGCAGGCGCGCGTCCAGGAACTCCGAAGTGATCTCGAAATACTGCAAGCCCTGCAGCGGCGAGACGTTGGCGTTGAAGGTCAGGTCCACCGTCCCGGCCACCCCTATGACGTACCGGAAGCCGGGGTCCAGCGTGATACTGCTCTCCGTGCGCACCGAGATGGTGCCGGCCTCCGTGCGGCTGACCTCGAAGTCCGCGCGGCCTATCTGGCGGCCGGCGAAGGATATGTGCCAGGTGCTGCTTCGCCGGTCCTGTCCCTCCGGCAGCAGTTCGGCGTAGCCCGCCGATACGCTGGCCGGTTGCCCCTGAGGCATTTGTCGCCGCAGCAGAAGCCCCCACATGACGGCGAAGAAGACCGTCACGGCCAGCAGCAGGCCGTATTTGAGGAGTTTATCCAAGCGGGTCAATCCTTCTCGTCAAAGAAGTCGAGCCAGAAGTTGACCTCGCCCTCGCTCAGGCCGGTGAACTTCTGGTCGGGCTCGGTGGCCATCTTCTCGTCCGATTTGCCCATGCGCCTCCGCGCGCTGCGCACGAACCGGTCGGGGTCCTGCAGTGTGGCTTGCCCCCGGCGCACGGCGTTGGCCAGCCGGTAATCGTCGGTGACCACGAACGTGCGCTCCTCGACGGCGTTGCGGTTGGCGGGTCCGGCTATCTCCGGCACGGCCTCCTCGCCGTAGGGCAGGTTGACCACCTTGACGCGCCCGAAGCGTTCGGTCGGCGGCAGGACCAGGTCGGGGTCGATCTCCTCCCACACCAGCACGACGTCGCAGTCCCTCAGCTCGGCATAGCGCGCCAGCCAGCGCCGCACGTTCTGGCGGCTCTCGTAGCGCTTGTCGGCCACGAGAAGGGGGTCCTGCTCCTCCTCGAAGTAGTCCAGCAACGCGTTGCCGTCCACGAATATCTTCATCGCTCGTCTTTCCGGTCGCTGAATGCCTGGTCGGCGAAGGCCTCTCGCCCCGCCACGAAGGTCGCCATCGCCTTGCCGCGCAGGGTCCGGCCCGCCCAGGGGGAGTTGCGCGAAAGGGAGCGGAAAGATTCCGGGTTAACCGTCCATTCGTTTTCCGGGTCGACCAGCACCATGTCGGCCGCGTCGCCGACCTCCAGGCTGCCGGCCGGCAGGCCGAAGATGCGCGCCGGGGCCGCACTGAGCAGCCGCACCACGTCCGGGGGGGCCAGCATGCCGGGTCCGACCAGATGCGTCAGCACGAGCCCCAGGGTGGTCTCCAGCCCGATGAGCCCGCAGGCGCCGGCCGCCTTGTCCTCGGCGGTGTGTGGGGCGTGGTCGCTGGCGATGGCCTCGATCTGGCCGGCCAGCAGCGCCCGCCGCAGGGCGTCGCGGTCCTCCCGGGACCTGATGGGCGGATTCACGGCCGGGGGCTGATCGGGGTCGAAATCCTCCGCGCAGAGCAGGAGGTGATGCGGCGTGGCCTCGCAGGTGACCCACGCGCGCGATCGCCCGCGCCGGATGGCCTCGACGCTCTCGGCCAGACTGACGTGGGAGAAATGCATGCGGCAGCCCTGCTCGGCGGCGATCTCGATGTCCCGTTCGATGTAGCGGGCCTCATTCGTGCCGGGCTCGCCCGGCTGGAAGCCCGGGTCCACGCCGTCGGCCATCTGTTCCAGCGCCCGTGGGGAGTCCGCGCAGTGGGGGGAGAGGAGGATGTCCGCCTCGGCGGCCCTCCGGCAGACCTCCGCCATGACGCCCGGGCGAACAACAGGGTCGCCGTCGTCGCTCAGGGCCACGACGCGTTCTTCGGCGGCGAGTGAGGCGATGTCGTTCGGCTCTTCGCCCCGGCGCCCCTTCGTCATGGCGGCCTTCAGGTAGACGTGGACGCGACCCTCTTTCTCCGCGCGGGCCACCACGTCGCGCACGATGTCCACCGAGTCAATGGGCGGGTCCGTGTTGGGCTCGCAGACGACGGTGGTGAAGCCGCCCGCGGCGGCCGCCTGCGTACCGGTGGCGATGGTCTCCTTCTGCGGGTAACCCGGTTCGCGCAGGTGAACGTGCACGTCCACCAACCCCGGCAGCAGCCACAGACCGGCGGCGTCCATCACCGTCAGCGAGGCATCACCGCACTCGCGCCGGGCTTCGGCTCGCGTGATCTGTTCGGCAACTTGGCTGACGTGTCCGTCGACCGCCAGCAGGTCCCGGCGGCCGTCGATGCCGGCGATGGGATCGATCAGGCGTGCCCCTTGTATCAGTTGTGCCGGCATTGGCTTCCTACTCCTCTTCGTCCTCGCGGTATCCCGCGTCGGTTTGCCAGCGCTTGAGGCGCGGGTAGAGATCGGCGTAGGCCTCCAGCATCTCGTCGTAGTATCGGGCGCGGTTCGGGTCCGGCGTGAAGCGCTCCTTCGGGGCGATCAAGGCGTCGGCCGCCTCGCGGGCGCCCTCGTAGATGCCCGCGCCCAGGCCGGCGGCGATGGCCATCCCCAGCGAGGCCGCCTCCGCCACTTCCAGCCGCACGACGGGCCGGTTGTACATGTCCGCCTTGAGCTGCAGCCAGAAGTCGCTCTTGGCGCCGCCTCCGATGGCGCGAAACTCGCGGATCTCAACCCCCGCACGTTCCAGTATATCGGCATTGAGCTTCATCTCGTAGGAGATACCCTCCAGCACGGCCCGCAGGACTTCCGCCCGCGACGTGCTGAGTGTCAGCCCGATGACCGCGCCGACCGGGTTGGGGTCCATGTGCGGGGAGCCGCTCATGGTGAAGTGGGGGACCACGAACAGGTCCGTGGGCTCGGGGCTCATCTGCTCGATCAGCAGTTCGTAGGCGTCCCGGCCCTCCTGCTCGGCCCGCCGCACCTCGGCCTGCCCGAACGTGTCCCGCACCCAGCGGAACAGGGCGCCGCCGGTGAAGTTGAAGGCCAGCGAGACGTACAGGTCGCGGGCGGCGTGCGGGTAGCAGGCCAGGTTGTTCTCCAGCATCAGCTCGTTGACGACGGGCTCGTCCATGGCGACCGCGAAACACTCGACGGTTCCGGTGGCGTCCATGGCGACGCCGGGTCGGGTGATGCCGCTCCCGAGCGCGCCCGCCGGCTGGTCGTGGCTGCCGGCCACCACCAGGCAGCCGGGCGGCAGGCCGAGGTCTTCCGCGGCCGACCGGCCGAGTTCGCCCACGACGGTGCCGGTGGGAACGGGAGTGCTGAACACGTCCGGCCGGACATCGGCGCGCTCGCACAGCGTCTCGCTGAACTGCTTCCCGTGGATGTCGAAGGCCATCGTGCGGGCGGCCATCGAGTAATCGATCCGCGGTTCGAGGCCCATCATCGCGTGGGCGAAGTCCCCGAAGCAGACGTAGCGGTGCATGCGTCGGTAGAGGTCGGGCTGGTTCTCCCTGATCCACATCAGTTTCACGACGGTGAACATCTGGCTGGGCGGCTGGCCGCAGATGCGCATGATCTCGGCCGGGTCCTGTTCCTCGATCCAGGAGCCAAAGAGGCCCGCGGCGCGGTTGTCGAAGCCCACGATGCTGTTGTCGAGGATGGTGCCGTCGTCCGCCAGTGGGACCGCCGCCTCGCCCAGCGTGCTGATGGCCAGCGCGCGGACGGGGTCATCCGGCGCGCCGGCGGCGGCCTCGGCGACGGCCTCGCGGACCATGCTCCAGACCTTTGCGGGGTCCAGCTCCAGCCAGCCGGGCCGGGGGTGGAGCAGGGGGTATTCGCGGTAGGCGCTGGAGAGCAGTTCGCCCCGATCGTTGAGCACGTTGGCCTTGGTGCCGGTGGTGCCGATGTCGAGACCCATCAGGCTCATGGTGATCGCTCCTCCGGAGGTGTGGGTGAAACCCGCGAGGAAGGAAGGTTACAGTTCGGGCGCGCTTTTTGCAAGTATCGTTCTACGGTGGTGTTGCGGCATTTTGAGTCATCCGGGTCGGCGCAATTACGCGGGGGCCGGGATTACTCTTGACAAGCCGGGAACGTTGGCTTAGAATCGCCAACCGCTTGTCGGAAGTGCAGAATACCCAAAGAGTTCCCACTGCGTCTGTGTCCTGCCAGGGTGAAAGGGGTGTCATTGGTGGCTAACAGAACCGTGACCAAGCGCGAAATCTGTGAACGCATTGCCAAGAAGACGGGCTATTCCCAGGTCGTCACGAAGGAAGTCGTCCAGCAGTTCCTGGATGAGATCATCGCGGAACTCGGCAAGGGCAACCGGATGGAGTTCCGCAACTTCGGCGTCTTTGATACCCGTCTGCAGAAACCGCGCAAGGCCCGGAACCCCAGAACAGACGAAGAAGTCCACGTCCCCGCCAAGGCTGTCGTCTCCTTCAAGGTTGGCAAGAAGATGCAGGAGGATGCCCAGGCCGCGCTGCCCATTCTGAAAGACGACACGGAGTGAGTTAGTCCGTTCTCAGCCGGTCTCTGACTGCCGCTGAATCCGTGCGCTGGCCACCTCCAGTATCACGATAACCAGCACAACCGAGGCCGCCTGCAGGGCCGGGACGAATACGCGCCACGTCGAGGACCCGTAGGGAATCGTCGCCCCCGGCGCCGTCGCGACCACCATCAGCCCGATGGTCAGAAGCACCATCCTCTCGCTGAGGCCCAGCCGCAGCAGCCGGTGGGCGAAGTGGTTGCGGTCCCCCTTCATCAGCGGGCGGCCCGTGTGCAGCCGGATCGCCAGCACGCTGAGCGTGTCGTAAAGGGGCACCGCGAATATCACCAACGGCACCAGGGCCGGGAAGAACGGGTTCACGTGCTCGCCCGTGATGAAGGTGGCCAGGCTGGTGCTGACCGCAAGCACATACCCGATGAACATGCTCCCCGTGTCCCCCATGAAGATGCTGGCCGGCGGGAGGTTGAACAGGAGGAAGCCCAGAACGCCGCCCAGCAGGGCCAGCAGCATGCCGGCGATAAAGTTCTGTCCCGTCTGAAGCGCCAGCACCAGCAGGGCGCCCCCGCACAGGAAGGCCACGAGGCCGCTCTGCCCGTCCGTGTTGTCCAGCAGGTTGAAGCAGTTCATCATCAGGACGATCCACAGCGTGGTGACCACCACCTGGACCCACGCCACATGGATGAACAGGGTGATGCGGACGGGCGGCAGCAGGGCCACCGCGCCGGCGACGATGAACTGGACGAGGAGTTTGAGTCGGGGGCCGCTCCCGCGCGCGTCGTCCCACAAACCCAGCGCGGCTATGGCGAGCCCGCCGGCCAGAATGCCCGCCAGCAGGGGGAACCGATCGGCGGCCAGTGCAACGCTTCCGCGCAACTCCGGAGGGACGCGGAACAGCGACGGGTCACTCGCCCAGAGCCGGCTCAGGATGCCGGCCCCCAGGACGGGGAGTGTAGTCGCAAGGAGTATGGCCACACCGCCGCCCAGCGGAACGGCTCCGGCGTGATGCTTGCGGCCGCCGGGCCGGTCCATGAAGCCCGCGCGGCGTGCGCCCGCCCTCACGATCAGCGTGAGGATCAGGCTGAGCAGGAACGAGCAGCAGAACGTCACGGCCAGTATCCACCGCATGTCGGCTTAGCCCTTTCCCGCGGCTTTGTTCTCAGAATTCCAGCACCGTTCCGGCCATGATCTCCCGGTACTGCCGGGGATAGCGCTCCGCGATGGCTTCTGCATGCTCCGTGCAATGACACGGCGCCAGCAGAGGAATGTCCTGCAGCGCCCCCAGCCGGGAGAAGCCGTGGAAGCCGCCCAGCACGGCCCGGATGCGCCCGGTGAACTTCCCCAGCAGGGCGTCGACGCCCGGATGCGCGCAACCGGTGACGACGACCTTGCCGTCCTCAGAATCGACGGCGACGGCCTGCTCGCTCATAGGGCCGGGCACCGGCCCGCTGCTGCGCACCGAGGGGGTGATGTTCCTCGGCCCGGCCACCTCAACCAGCCTTTCGTCCGGGACCTGCCGGCGGACGGTCAGCTCGAAGGCCGGCAGGATGAACACGCGGGCGTGGTCGTTGTTGTCCATCAAGTAGGCCAGCCCGCCGTTGTGGTCCCAGTGGTCGTGGGAGATGACGATCTGGTCGATGGCGCCCGGTTCGACGTCCGCGGCCTCCATGTTGTCCCGCAGCACGTCCGGCGAGGCCCCGGTGTCGAACAGAACGGTCTGGTCGGCCTCGAGGAGACAGGCGAACCCCCAATCGGCCCGGAAGTCCGGCAGCGCCTTGTTGTCGTACAGGATTCGTATTCTCATGGCTTTCCTCGTCGCCAAGTGTACCGCATGGGAACGCGGAGTCCAACCGGAATGATGGGCGGCGCCTTGCGCCCCGGGCGCATGTGCGATAGTACATCACGCTCTGGCTGGCGGCCCATACTGCAACTGAGGAGCGATGCCGGTGCCTCTATACCCTGTGACCCGAGATAGTGACGTCCCGACGGCAGACCAACTGAAGGAAGTGCTCGGCGGCTCCGCCGTGAATCCCCTGCCGAAGGCGGCCGACCGCGCCGCGTGGGCGGAGGTGGCCTCTCGGCCGTGGCTCGCCGACCGTGTGTCGGACGTGCTCGAACGGGCGACCGACGTGGCGGAGAAGGGCCCCGGCCTGGTAAAGGCCACGGACTACCTGGACTTCTTCCGCACCGGTTCCCGGGACGCCCACCGGGCGAGCGCTTCCCCCCGGGGCGGCCGTCTCGGCCTGCTGCTGCTGGCCGAGTGTCTGGATGGCAATGGACGCTTCCTGGACGCGATGCTGGACCTTTCGTGGGCCATGGCGGAGGAGACCTCCTGGGTCATGCCGCCGCACCTGCAGCACGCCGTGGACGATGTCCTGCCCGATGTGGCGCAACCCGACATCGACCTTCGGACCGCATGCGTGGCCGCCGCGCTGGCGGAGATGATGCACGTGCTCGATGCGCAGATGGATCAGGTCGGCCCCAACTGGCGGAAGCGACTGCAATTCGAGCTGCGCCGGCAGGTCGTCGGGCCGTACCTGGAGCGGGACTTCCACTGGCAGGACGCCACCCACAACTGGAACGCGGTCTGCACCAGCGGCGTGGTGACGGCGGCTCTGTTGGGCGACTTCGATCTCGACACCCGGGCCCGCGCCCTGGCGAAGGGCCTCCGTTCCGTCAGCCCATTCCTCAGTGGTTTCACCGCGGACGGCGGCTGCTCGGAAGGTCCGGGCTACTGGTGTTACGGCATGAGCCATTACAGCCGCATGGCCTACCACGTGCACTGCGCCACCGGCGGGGAAGTGGACCTTCTTGCGGACCCCGTACTGCCCGCGGTCTACGGGTACCCGGCCAAGACCGTGCTGGACGGGCAGAAGGTGGTGAACTTCGCGGACTCCCCCTGGACCGTGAACTTCCGCAGCGGGCCCGTGGCCTGGGTCGCGGGGAAGCTGGAGGTGCCGGAGACGCGGGCCCTGGCGTGCCGCGCGGACGGTGCAGGAACCTATCCGACGGACGTCCTCGACGCGTACCTGACGCCGGAACTCCTGGAGTTTCGGCCGCCCAGGCGGTCCGTCATGCCGGAGCTTGAGGTTGTGGTCGTCCGGGCCGGCGATGAATTAGTGCTGGCGGTGAAAGGTGGGCATAACCGCGAGCATCATAACCACAATGACGTGGGCAACTTCATCATCTGCCTGCACGAGGAATCGCTCGTCTGTGACCTGGGAAAGGGGGCGTATGTCAAGGAGTTCTTCGGCCCGAAACGCTATGAATTTCTCACCACCCGGTCGCTCGGCCACAACGTCCCCGTGCTCAACGGGACCGAGCAGGGTACGGGTGAGGAGTTCGGGGCCGATGACTTCCACGTGGAGACCTCGGAGGAGGCCGTGCGTGTGGAGATGCACCTGGCGCGTGCCTATCCGGAGGAGGCAAACGTGGCCCGGCTGCGCCGCACGGTCACTCTGCACCTGGGCGGCGACCCACACGTGGAACTCGTGGACAAGGTGAGTTTCCGCGACGGCGCCGGCGTTTACGAACTGCCGCTCTACACGGAGGGCCGGTTCGAGACCGTCGGGCCGGGGACTGCGATCGCCCGCGGCGACGAAGCGGCGTTGTCGGTTGCGGTCGACGGCGACGGGGTCGCCCTGGACGTAGAAGAGGTAGAGCATGATGATGCCGCCCTGGAGAAGCATTTCGGCCCGACCCTGAGCCGGCTGCGCGTCAGGGTTGAGCCGAACGCGGACGGGGCGACGGTGCGCATTGCTTTCAGTCCGCGGACATAGAGGGCTGCGCCATGGCACCGGAGCGTTCCGTAACCGCACGCTACCTGACGGTGGCGGCATGGCTGTCCCTGATTGTCTTCGCCGTCACCTCCACGTTGCTCTCGGTCTCCCTGAGGCACATAGGTACCGACTTTGGCGCGGGCTACGCCCAGCGAGGCGCGCTGAGCCTGGTCAGGGCCGTGGTGCTCGCCTTTTCCGCTCTTATCGTCGGCCGCGCCGCCGATTGGCTGGGGAAGAAATGGTTCCTCAGCATCGGCATGGCGGTGACGGCCTTCGGGCTGGCGTGGGCCGGCTTCAGCCAGAGCTACTGGTGGTTGCTCGCCGGTATGGTTTTCATCGCCGCGGGACTGGGCAGCCTGGAGGCGTTGGTCAGCCCCCTGGTGGCGGAGCTGCAACCGGAGAAGGTGGCGCCCAACATGAACCTGCTGCACGCCTTCTACCCGGCGGGCATCGTGCTGACCTCCCCACTGGTGGGCGGGGCGCTGGACGCGGGTGTGGCCTGGCAGCTTCCCTTCGGGCTGGCGGCCGCCCCGGCGCTGCTGGTGGCCGCGCTCTTTGCCACCGGGCGTTACCCGGACGCCGAGAAGGCCGACCGCAAGCGCCCCATGGCCCTGGGCCTCATCCTGAAGAACCCCCGCTTCTGGCTGCTGGCGGTTGCCATGGTGCTCGGGGCGGGCTGCGAGGGCAGCCTGTTCTACTGGACGCCGAACTTCATCGAGACGGAATACGGTAAGGCGGCCCTCGTCGGCGCGGCCGGGCTCATGCTCTACAGCGGCACCATGGCAGTAGGGCGCTTCGGTATGGGCATTGTTACCCGGTTCGTCTCGCTCAACCGCATGCTGGTCGTTCTGGCGGCGGTTGGGGCGCTGGCCAGCGGGGCGCTGGCGCTCGTGGACAGCCTGCCGGCGACGCTGGTGCTGCTCGGAGTGGCGGGGCTCTGCGTGGCCTCCTTCTGGCCGGGGACGCTGTCGCTGGCCGCCCGCGACATCTCCGTCAGCTCATCCACGGTGTACGCGATGCTGGCGATGGCGGGCATCTTCGGGTTCGGCTTCGCGCCCTACGGCGTGGGGCTGGTGGGGGAATGGTGGGGCCTGCGCGCCGGTTTGTGGGTGGTGCCGTGCGCCTTCATAGGGGCAACGGTCATCTTCACTATGGCCCTCCGGGGCGCCGAGCGTCCCCGGCAAAGTTGAGCGCATGCGCGGTTTGTGATATATTCCGCAGGATGCGGTCGACGGCGCGCCGGTAGCTCAGCGGATAGAGCAACGGACTTCTAATCCGTAGGTCGAGGGTTCGAATCCTTCCCGGCGCGCCATTCGTGTCCCGGCGGGCAGAGCAGCTACACTGTGGGGTAGTGGCGCACCAGAGGCAGCCCGACACCAGCGTCGTTCGTCCCTGCGCGCGCTGGCCTCGGGGCGGCCGCCGCCCCTCCCTTCCCTGGCCTTCTTCCCCTTCCCGGGGGTGCCTACCATGTCCCGGCATCTGTAAAGGACGGAATCAAGCCACACTATCCCCCGGCCCTACGATCCGCTTTTTTCTGTAGGGTTGCATCTCTCGCCATGCTGAGACCGGCCTCGGGCACCATCTCTTTCCAGACCGCCCCGGTCCGGAGCGTTTCGGCTCCCTCACACTGCCCAGGGCATTGATCTTTCACTAATGCTTCCGGGACTTTCGGTCGCTCTCGATCATACATCTGTAGGAGCTGGTGTCCCCTCTCGGGGGCCTACTCAAAAGATCGTAGGACGTAGGGAATGTGGCCGGGGGCTCAATCAAAGTTAGCGGGCTTCGCCTCGCGTCGGCGAGCCAGTGCCAGGAAGGAGCTCACCCGGCCACGCGTCGCCCATAGGACAGTTCGCCCGCGCGGAAGCCTGATATGTCCCGACGAAGCAGCTGCAGATGGCCGCGTTTGCCCGAGGGGTCTTCAGCGCTGGCCACCTATCTGTTTTCCATTCACTAAGCTGTCGTCGTAATCGCCTCCTTTCTTCCAGAGAGCCCATGCGATGTGAAGTATCTTGCGGGCAACATCACGTTGCGCGCGAGCCGCGTCCCATCCCTCGGCGCGCCGGGCGTGGTAGCGAAACGCCAGGGCGCTGCGGCTGCGGCCGGCGGCGACGGCCGCCAGAAAGAGCACCCGTTTCAGCTGACGGTTGCCTCGACGGCTGGCGCGGGCTGGCCCGACCGGCTGCCAGTTGGTCGCCCCCTGGCCCAGACCCAGCCCGGCGTAAGCAGTCAGTGCGTTTCTGTTTCTGAATCGCCAGGGGTCGGCTATCCAGGCGACCAGGGTGGCCGAGACGATCGGCCCGACGCCAGGAATCTGCTGCAAGCGAGCGACCACCGGAATGCCACGTGTCAGGCGACGCACCGCCCGCTCGCCCTGGCCCACCTCGCGCCCAAGCGCATCCAGCACTCGCCATAGGCTTTGTATCTGCCACTGCATCGACTCGGAGGCCATCTCCGGGAGCACTTCCCGGCGTTGGCGCCTCTGGTAGAGCCTTCTTCCCCCCGTGGCCACGCCGCAGCGACGGGCCAGGGCTTTGATGCGTGCCTTCACAGCCGTGGCCGACTGCTGGAGAGCCAGCCGATGGCTCAACAGGCTTCGCAGGCTCAGGTAGGGCTCCGGGGGAATATAGACCGGCCGCACCGCCTGGAGCCTGAACAGCTTCTCCAGGTGGCGTGCGTCCCGCTCATCGTCGGAGTCCTCGTCGCGTGCGATCAGGGCATTGTAGGCCGGATCGCAGGAAACCACCTCCTGGGCCACCTCCCCCAGGGCGTCCCGGATCAGGGCAGACAGAGGCCCCTCTTCGAAAACCACACACTTGGGGCCCGGTATGGCGGAGACAACTCGCCGCAGCTGCTTTGGTTCCGTGGGAACCGGCATCTCCAGCAGCACCTGGCCATTCTCATCACTGACGAACATCTGAGTTGTTTCTGCGTGCAGATCCAGCGATACTACCTTCACGGGTTCCTCCCCTCTGCGACAGAGTCCGTGCGGATTCACGGACCATTGTAGGGGTTAGGGGGAACCCCGTCCTTTACCGTATCAAACTAACCCGCGAGCGTTGAAGGGAGAGCGAGCGGCGTGTACACTGCGGAGAGGTATGGTTGACTGAAACGGGGAAATTCCACAGGGAGGTCCGGACGATGGGGAAAGTGAGACGGCTGGTCGGATGGGTTGTGGTGCTTGGGCTGGTGGCGTTGGCAGGCTGTGGGTCGGGGGAAGAGCCGGAGGCATCGCGAGAGGGTCGAACGGCAGCAGCGGGCGGGGCCGGGATGACGGCGCGGCCGGAGGACAGCTCGGGGCCGGGCGAAGTGCCACGTTACTCCTGGCAGGAGGAGCACGCGGAGGTGCTGCCGCAGGGGGACCTGGAGTGGGCTCCGCAGCCGTTCTCGTTCGAACCGGGCGAGACGGTCCGCTACATCGACTACGAGGGCGGGAGCGACAGCAATCCCGGCACGAAGGAGCGTCCGTGGAAGCACCATCCCTGGGATGAAAACGCCAGGGGCAATGCCGCCGGAGCGCAGGGCGTGGACACCTATGTGTTCAAAGGAGGCGTTACTTACCGCGGGAGGCTGGTTGCGCAGGAATCGGGGCAACCGGACAATCCCGTCCGTCTCACCAGCGACCCGTCCTGGGGCGAGGGCGAGGCGGTTCTCTCCGGCTCCGAAAGTGTGACCGGATGGCAGAAAGGCGCCCAGCATCCGGACATCCCGGAGTCCGAGAAGGTCTGGTTCGCGGACCTTGACTTCCTGCCCCGCCGTCTCTGGATGGTCGAGGACGACGGCGCCATCACGCGTATCCCCCTGGCCCGGACCCCCAACTGGGAGGTCTCGGACCCCGAAGAGGTGAAGAGCGAGTGGTGGGAGTGGGAGAACCCGCAGTGGTGGGTCGAAGAGAACCGCACCACCACCGTGGACGGCAAGAAGATGCACCTGGGAATCGACACCGAGCACCTGACACGTGATCCCGAGTACTACCGGGACGCGACAGTCTGGACGGAGTGGGCCATCGTGATGGGGACGCCGTTCCCGACGCCCGTGGTCAAGTACTTCCCGGACAAGAACGCCGTCGCCTTCGAAGGCCGGTGGTTCACCGACAGCGGCCAGATCAACGCGGGTAACCGCTACTTCCTTGAAGATAAGCCTCATTACCTGGACGCCGCTGGCGAGTTCTGGTTCGACCGGCGCGGAGACGGCGGCCGGCTGTATGCGCGCCTGCCCGAGGACCGCGACCCCAACACCGTGACCGTCGAAGCGGCCAAACTCTACAATCTCATCGAGGACCAGGCGTCGGCCAACCGGCCCGTCCGGATGGACATCATCGGAGAGCAGGGACGCGCCCGCGTGAACACCACCGGCCTGAAGCGCGCCGTGATCAGCGGACTCACCTTCCGGTTCACCAACGCGTGGTGGGATTACACCTACGCGGACTGGCAGCACAAAGAGGTGGACAACGCCGCTATCCGGCTCCTTGGTTCGAGTGACGACGTGCGGATTGCCAACTGCAGATTCGAGCACGTCAGCAAGGCCGTGCGCATCGAGTCGATCAACGACCGCACCCACATCGGGTCGGTCGTCGTGGCCGACAACGACATCCGCTACACCGACGATGCGGCGATGACCATCGCCGAGGGACCCGGCCGGCTTGAGCACGTGCGCGTCATGCGCAACAACCTCTATGAGATCGGTCACCGGGCGTTCCGCCAGTCGGACGCGCACGCGCTGGACGTCAGGTTTCCGACGACCATGGAGATTGCGGGCAACATGCTGCACCGCACCTACGGGGCGGGCATCTTCCTGTTCGGCGGCAAGGGCAGCGGTCAGCCCGGCGACGTGCCGCTGGCGCGATACCTGGTCCACCATAACAAGGCGGAGCAGACGTTGCTATCCACCAACGACTGGGGCGGCATCGAGACGTGGCAGGGAGGCCCCTTCTACCTCTACAGCAACGTATCGGCCAACCCCAACGGCTACTGGAACTGGTCCTGGCGCGGCCAGCCGTTCAACGCCCGGCTGGGCTTTGCGTATTACCTGGACGGCGGCTTCAAGAATTACCTGTTCAACAATATCGCCTGGGGCTTGAACAATGACCCGGACAGCAAGCTGTGCAACAGGGCGGCATTCCAGCAGGCTGTTCCGACCATTCACAATGCTTTTGTCAACAACACGGCCTATCGCTTCGCCAAAGCCTCCAACTGGTCCCCCGCCGGGGGGCATCATCGATTCCTCGGCAACGTTTACAGCGACATCAGCGACATCGTTTTCAACCATGGGCGGCTGAAGGAAGACCCCGACGACATCGTTGAGGAGGAATGGCCGTATCACCTGGTGGCCTACGCCAATAACGTGTTCTATGACGTGAAGAGGATGTTCGGCGTTTTCGAGGCAAGCGGCAGGGGATACGACGATTTCCAGTCTTTCCGGCAGGCCCTGCGAGAACAGAACTCGCTCCAGGCGAGGCTGGGCACAATAGCCGAACGGCAGCCATTGCGTGACCCGGCCAACCGGGACATGCGCCCGGCCGAGGGTTCGGCCGCCATTGACCAGGGTGTCAAGTTCTTTGTGCCCTGGGGGTTGGCCCGCACAGTGGGCGAATGGCACTTTTACCACGTCGGAGGCGACCCCACGCTCATCCCCGACGAGCACTGGTACATGCGGAACTACTACCGCAATCGCACTCAGTATCGCAACATGCCGCAGTATCCGCTGACGGTAGTCAACGGAACCGGGGACGACTACGTGGAGGGTGCGCTGGAGGGTTGGATCGACGGCGCCCTCGAACTCAACGGGCGCGACCAGTACGCCTTCGTTTCGGACGAGGCCCTGAACACGCAGCCGCCGGGCGCCGACCAGCCCGTGGAACTGCAGACCGTGGACGTCCGCGACGACAGCTTCATCCTTGAGCTCTACTTCAAGACGGAACCCGGCGCGGGGAAGGCCGTCCTCATGCAGAAGATGGGACCGCAGGCCGGTTACGAGCTCAGTGTGGACGGCGCCGTCACGCTGACGGCCCGGGCCGGTGGAGAGGACGCATCGGTCACCGGCCGGACCGCCGTCAACGATGGGGAGTGGCACCACGTGCTGGCCGATTGTGATCGCGACAGCGGCCGGATGACGGTCTACCTGGATGGCCGGCCAGACGGCACGGCCGACGGGCCGGGTGGGGCTTCGCTCTCGAACGATTCCGACTTCTACGTGGGCGGAACGCCGGACGGTGACTGCCTGGCCGGCACCATAGATTTCGCCCGCGTGAGCCTTGGTTCGCTGGCCGACGCGCAGACGACCATCGAAGAACTCTATACCTGGCAGTTCGACGGCCCGTTCCTGCGCGACTTCGTCGGCAACGAGCCCGTCGGGCAACGCGACGCCGGGGCGTTGGAGAAGCGGTAGTCCCAAGGCAGATAGCCGCCAGGGCGCGCTCCGGGGGGCGTGGTCTGCATCTGGTGGTTCACCTGAAAGATTTCCATTTACGAGTTGGAGAGTTGTAATGTCGTTCTCCCGTCTTGTCGTTGTCCTTCTCATCTGCTGCCTTACGCTGGCGGTGCCCGCCGGCGCCCAGAGTGCGCAGATCACCGTCGATACGGAGAAGCAGTACCAGACCATCGAGGGATTCGGAACCTGCCTTGTAAGCTGGGTGAACCGCTTCCAGGAACTCTACCGCACCGAGGAGTTCCAGGACCTCTATGTGAACCGTATGCACTGCAACATGATGCGGGTCAACATATGGGGTCCGGTTTGTACGGAACCGGTGGAGGACTGGCGCGACATCCGGTGGCAGGACTTCGACATGTCGGTCAACGGGGGCCGCTCGCAGATCTTCGTCACCTTCGGGCAGGGCATCAAGCGCATCAACCCGGACGTGAAGATCATAGGCACCGTCTGGAGTCCGCCGGCGTGGATGAAGGTCAACAACAGCATCACCGGCCCGGACCAGCCGGGGGCGCGGGCCCACGACTACCGGGGCACGACTAACCGCGTCGATCCGAAGTATTACCGCCACTTCGCCAAGTGGATGGTGGAGATGGTGAAGATGCACGATGCGAAGGGCGCGCCGTTCTACGCGGTCAGCCCGGGCAACGAGGTCCAGTTCTCCCAGGGGTTCGAGAGCTGTGTCTGGAACGGCGAGGATTACGCCGAGATCGTGAAGATCCTGGGAGAGATGCTGGAGCGGGAGGGCTACGGGCACGTGAAGATCTTCGGCCCGGAGACGATGACCAGTCACTTCTACCATGGAGGCACGCCGGATTACGTGCGGGCGATAGCCGAGGACCCCGAGGCGTTGGAGCAGCTCGACGTTTTCGCAACGCACGGTTACTCGGACAACGGATTCGAAGCGGACACGTCAGCCAATTCCTCCCGTCGATTCTGGGAGTTCATCGAGGAATACGGTAAGCCCTTCTGGATAACCGAAGGCGGCACCGGCAGTCACGAGTGGCCCGCCCCATTGCAAGAGGGCGTTGCCACGGGCATTCACAATGCCCTCGTGGCGGGCAACGTTTCGGCGTACGTGCCCTGGCAGGTCATCGGGCGCGCGCGCAACAGCCACTGCCTGATGGTGCTGGAGGACGGCGAGCCCGTCTTCACGCCCAAGAGCTATGCGGCCATCCACTACTTCCGCTTCATCCCCGCCGGTTCCGTGCGGGTGGACGCCAGCCCGGCCTATGGAGAAGTGAAGGCCAGCGCATTCCTGCACGAGGAGAGCGGTCGGCTGACCACCGTTCTGCTCAACCCGGACGAGCAGGCAAAGGACGTCACGCTGAGTTTTGCTCAGGACACCGGGATCCGGGCGATGGAGGTCTACCAGACCACCGGCGAAGGCCCCGGCCGGCAGGCAGATGCCGCCATCGAGGATGGCACGCTGCGGCTTACCATGCCCGCCGAGAGCATAGTCACCCTCAGCGGAACCCCGGACTGAGCCCGCGGGCTGGTCAGTCGAGCACCTGCTCGATGTTGGCCATGACCTTGCGGAACGCCTGGACGTACAGCTCCATCACTTCCAGGTCGTTGGGCGGGTTGACCTCGAAGACGTAGCAGTGGGAGTCCAGGAAGGCGTTGGCGACGGGATAGTCCTCGACTTTGTAGGTGACCTGCGAGTCGGTGCAGCGCCAGGGGCAGCCCCTGCCGTAGCCCTCGCGCTTCTGGAAGATGTCCTGGGCGGGCACCGACCGCCGCTGCCAGAGGCCGACGGACATGCCCTCCGCCTTGAGCGCTTCCTGGGCCTTATCCCGCAAGGTCCGGGGCGAGACGTCCAGCCCGAGCGCTTCCGGGTCGAAGCCGACGACGTAGTTGTAGTAGACGTGGTCGCGCTCGCTCGGCACGTGTGGGGTCTGGATTCCCGGGACCTCGCTCAGGTGCTCGGTCAGGTACTCGCAGTTGCGCACCCGCAGGGCGTTGTTCTCGTCCAGCCGTTTGAGCTGGCTGCGCACGAACGCCTGGCTGAACATGTCCCCCCGGTACATCCAGCCCAGCCCGCGCGCGTTGTACTCCTGTTCCTGCCGCTCGCGGCCCACCACCACCCGTTCGCCGAAGTACTGGATCTGGTCGGCCCTCTCGTATACCTCGTCGTCGTCGGTGACGAACAGCCCGCCCTGACAGCCGCTGCTGAGGGTTTTGGAGGCCTGTGTGCTGAAGCCCGCGGCGTCGCCCATGGAGCCGCAGAGGCGGCCCTTGTAGCGGGCGCCGTGCGCCTGGGCCACGTCCTCGATGACGGCCAGGTCGTGGCGGTCCGCGATCTCCAGGATCGGGTCCATGTCGGCGGGCATGCCGTGGATGTGAACCGGCATGATGGCCCGGGTGCGTTCCGTGATGGCGTCCTCGATCAGGTCGGGGTCGATGCAATAGGTGCGAGGGTCGATGTCCACGAAGACGGGGATGGCGTTGTGGTGCAGCACGGCGGCGGCGCTGGCCCAGAAGGTGAAGGCCGGCACGATGACCTCATCCCCCGGTCCGATGCCCAGCGCGGCCACGCACATGTGCAGGGCGGCGGTGCCGCTGTTGACGGGGATGCAGTGCTTGACGCCTACGTACTCGGCAAACTCACGGCCGAGCCCCTCCGACTGGACCCGCTGCTGGTCCGTGATGGCAGCCGAGTCAAAGACGGCCATGACGGCCTCGCGGTCGGCCTCGGTGACGTGAGGCCAGGGCTTGATCGTGCCTTCCGGCACGGTGCGTTCTCCGCCTGACAGGGCGAGTTGCTCGGACATTGCGTGACTCCTGCGAGGTGAACCAGATTCTCGACGAGTCCGGGTGGCGCCTTCGGACGCTTCGGCCAACTGAGGATACAAAAGGGCGGGGCGTCCCGCAAATCACCGGGCGAGGAACCTCGAACTGGAAAGCGGTCTGGCCGGCGGGGGCCGGAGGCGGCGGAACGGCTCCACGGGAGGAAAACCCCTTGACGGTTCTCCGGCAGGCGGTAGAATTATGGCCGCAGGAGGCAGAGTTGGCGCAGGGTGACGCCGTCACCGCGAGCCGGGACGGGCGATTGCCGTGTCTCAGACTCATGGCAGCGCGGGGCCGGCTTGGGGTTGGAGGCGCACGTCTGTCCTCAGAGTGTGTCTTTGCCTGGGGGAGGAGCCAGAGATGGCGGGTCCGGTCTTGCGCGAAGGGCGCTTTTGGCTGCCGGTTTCCCGCACGCTACTGCTGCTCACTCTCGCGGTGCTCGTTTTCCCTCTCTCGTTCGCGTTCGGCCTGGACAAAGTGCGGGCCGGGGGCAAGGTGTGGGAAGGCGAGATTCTGGAACGCTCCGACGCCGAGCGTATCTACATGGAGTTGAAGGGGGGAATCGGCGTCTCCTGGCCGCGGGAGGAGGTCGAGATACTGGAATGGCCGGGCGTAGGAGACGCCGCCGAAAGTCTGGAGGCCGCCCGAGAGCACATTGCCGATGGCGACGCGGAGCTGGCCGAGGGCAACGGCGTGTTCGCGCGGCGCGCCTACCGGGAGGCTGCCGAGGAGCTTCAGGGGATCAGAAGACCCGCGCTGGAGCGGTTCGTCGAGGCTCAGAGGCTGCTGCGAGAGTGTCGGCGGAAGGAGCGGCAGGCCGCGCTGCTCTCAGGGACATTGCGGACCGGCGATCCGTTCGGTGGGGGCCTGAGGTTGTTGCAGCGGGGGCGCTTGCAGCTCGAACTTGGACGGAACGCGGCGGCCTTCGAGAGCCTGAACGAGGCGAAGCGGGTGCTGGATGAGGTGGCACCCGGTGACAGGGGGGCCGCCACGGCCTATCTCGCCGACGTGCAGGACCTGTTGCACACGCCCGGGGCGCTCCGGGGCGCCGTTGAGTGGGCCGAGCAGTTGGACAATGCGCAACTTGGCCGGCTGGACCCTGAGGGGCGACGCAGGACGCTGGCGGCCGCAGCCGTGGCGGACGAGCTGCTGGCGGAGGCGGAGCAGCAGGGCTACATCAGCTCCGAGCAGCACGCCGAACTCAGCGAGAAGCTCAACGGGGTGGGGCCGCGTCTGGCGGAGCTGGCTGAGCCCCCGACGGCCCCCCGGATGCCCCGGCCGGAAGCGCCGGTGCCTCCGTCGCCGGCCGGGTCGCCCGGAGAGCTGGCCAGGCCCTCCGGGGAAGGTCCCGTGGCGCCGGGTCCGGACCGGTACGAGGTCCCCCCTGTGCCGGCGGGCACGGTCGAAACACCTCGTCCCTTGCCGCCACGGCCGCAGCAGGAGCCGGGCAGGGCGGTACGGACCCTTGCCGAGGCGGAGAGTCAACGCCGACGAGGCAGTGATCTGCTGGCCGCGGGTCGGTACGGCGAGGCAGTGGAAGCCTACGAGCGATCGGAGGCCGAGATGCCCGAGCCGGGCGCGAGCATGAACGGCTCGCTGCGTCGGCGCTATGAGATGCTGAGGGCCACAGTGGCCGCGGAGAAGCGGCAGGCGGAGACGGCATTGGCCCGAGCGGAAGCGCAGCGCAGGCGTGCGCAGGCTGCGGCGCCGCCGGTCGGCGCCCCTGCCGCCCCCGCGCGAACTGCGGCGCGGCGGGGCTTCATACCGTTTCTGCCCGCCTGGGCTTCCGGGTTGGTCGTCGGGGGCGCTGTGCTGGTCCTCTGCGGCGTTCTGGGGCTCGTTCTGACCGCCTCCCACAGGACCGGCCCGCGGTATATGGCCACCGTTGAAGAGGGCGATGCCTGCCGGCAGGAGGCGCCCGGGAAAGCCATGAAGCAGTACAGGAAGGCTATCGAGGGCCTTGAGAAGCTGGAGGCCCGCCGCCCCTTGCAGGGCGAGGAGAGAAAAGCCATGGGCCGTGCCCTGCTGGGGCAGTGCCAGTTGCTTCTGGCCAGGAAGGAGAGGGACCGAGCCATGCAGTCCTACCGCCGGGCCGCGCAGTACATGCCCGTCAGCGCGAGAGCCATCACCGGACCGATGGCTGCCGCGTACGCGGAGGACGCCGACCTGAGCGATGAGGCCGTCTCCTTCTATCTGTCCTACTTGCGGCTTCCCGTCGGAGACGTGGACCCCGCCTCCGCGGACAAGGTGGTCGCCCTGCTGGAGCAACACTGCCGTATCGATCCGCAGATGGACGGTGAGGAGCGGCAGGCGCTGATGCGCCTGAACCGCGCCGTCGCATGCATCCCAGGCCCGGGCGTCCGGCTGGTGGTCACCCGCGGGCAGGGGGTGGGTACGCAGTACGTCATGGACGATATGCTTACCATCGGACGGGGCGCTGACAGCGACATCGTCGTCAGCGAGGGCGGTCTGGGTGCCCGGCAGGCCACCGTCATGCGCGACGGGGACGACTACAAGCTGCGCGACCCCCGCAACGCCGACGGCGTCCGGAGCCTCGAGGACGGGGAGGAAATATCATTCGGGAGCACGGTGGTGACATTCTACTGTCGACCACGTCCCCTGGGTCGGGAACTCGACTGGCCACACCTGAACCTCGGCCTCGGCTACATGGCCGAAAGGCTCTACGACCGGGCCTTGGGGGAAGTGAAGCAGGTAACCCGGCTCAATCCCGAGAACGCCCACGCGCACTGGGCGATGGGGCAGATAGGGGAGGTCCGCGGCGAGAGGGAAGAGGCCATCGCCGCCTATCGCCGGGCCCTCGAACTCCGGGAGGACCATCACGCCGCGCACCACGCCCTGGGCAAGGCCTTGTTGGCCGGCGGGGGGGCGGCTGCAGAGGGAGCCGCACGGAGAGATGAACTGGCCGAAGCGATTGACCACCTGAGGGCGGCCGCCCACGCCGCCCCCCGTCGGCCGGACTACTGGGCGGACCTGGCCCGGGCCTGCCGGGCGGCGGGTCGGGCGCAGGAGGCCGTCGAAGCGGCACGAGCGGGCGTGGAGGCGGACGAAGGCAGCGTGGATTGTCACGCGCTGCTGGCCGAACTCGGGCGTGAGACAGCAGATGCGGACCTGGCGCAGGAAGGCGCCCGCGCCGCGCTGGAACTGGACCCCATGCATTCGATGGCCAACTACGTGAGGGGCAACGTGGCGTTCGAGCAGGGCGATTTCGCCGCCGCGGCGGAGCATCTGGAAAGGGTTCGGCGCGGTGAGACCCAGCGCGGCGTTCAGGAACTCTCCGGTGACCTGGAATTCAGCTATCGCCTGGGGCGCTCGCTCTACGAGCAGGGCGAGTACGTCCGGGCCTCGCGCGTCCTGGCGCCCGTGGCAAAGGCCTCGCGGGACGCCATGTTCTATGTCGCGCGGTGCCACACGCACGCGGGCCGCTACGAGAGCGCGGCCAGGATACTGCGTGCGCTGCTGCGGCAGTACGGGGAGGACGCCGAAGCCCGCTATTACCTGGCCGCCACTTTCGGGAACATGCAGGCCTACAAGGCCGCTCTGCATGAGGCGGACAGGCTCGTGGGCGATGAAGAGTGGGGTGTGCGGGCCGAATGCCTGGCCGGGCGCGTGCTCGCCCTCGGCGGCCGCTTCGATGAGGCCGAGGAACGACTCAAGCGTGCCGCCGCCCTCGCCCCGGACAGCGGGGAGGTGCACTTCGAGCGGGGGCGTCTGGCCTGTGCTCGCGGCGAGTTCGACCGAGCCGTCGAAGAGATGGACATGGCCCTGAGGACGGCCCCGGAGCGCTCCCGCTGGCAACTGTGGTTGGGCCGGGCGCTATACGGGCAGGGGCGTTGCGACGAGGCGGAGGAGCAGTTCAAGTCCGTTCTGACTTCGGGCGCCGCCGGCGCCCCCGTGGGGGAAAGGGAATCCCTGCTGGCCGACGCGCACTACCACGCGGGCCGTATCGCGCGGGACGAGGGGCGCGGCGACGAGGCGTTGGTGCACTTCCAGGCGGCCCGCGAACACGGGGCAGATGACGAAAGTCTGGCCTTCGAGATGGCCGTTGCATACGCCGAGTGCGGCAGAGATGAGCAGGCGTTGGCCGAGTTCTCCTCGTTGGCCGTGGAACACGGGGACGACCCCGTCATTGCCTATGACCTCGCCGCGGTGTCGGCCCGGCTCGGTGCGGCGCACCTCGAGCAAGAACGCCACGCGCAGGCCATACCGCTGTTGGAGCAGGCCGCCGAGGGCTTCGAACAGGTGGGAGCCGACGAGCAACGGAAAGCCGCCTCCCGCGCGCTGGCCGAAACATGCTTCCGGGCGGCGGCGACCCGTCTCCTTCAGCCCTCCGGAACGCAAGCTTCGAGCACAGGTTACTCCGCGGGCGAGCTGATGGACAGGGCCTGTTCCATTGCACCGGGCGACCCGGTATACCGCTACTACCTGGGGGTAGCCCGGTTCCGGGAGGGCGACTACGACCGGGCGGTAACGACGTTCCGCGAGGTTGTGCAGCAAGGAGCGGGCGACGGCCGGGCCGATCGCGGGCTGGCGTTGGCTCTGGAGAGATCGGGTGACACGGCGGGCGCCGTGGACGTATGGCGCAGGATGGCAGAGCACCACGCCTCCGAACCGCTCCGGCGCGTCGAGGGTCAGCTTGGTTTGGCGGGGGTTTACTCGCGCCAGCAGGACTGGCGCAAGACCGCCGACATCCTGCACGAGGTTCTGGATCAGGAGGTCGCCCGGCAGCATGACGCTTATTCCGAGATGTGTAAGCTGGCGGCGTCCTATTTCAGTCTGGCAGGAGACCACGTGGAGGCGGAGAACGTCATACGTGACCATCTCAGCGGCTCTTCTCCGGGGGATGCGGATGCGTACCTCGGCGCGGTGCTGGCGCAGCAGGGCCGGCTGGAGGAGTCCCTGCCGTTCCTCCGGCGCGCCGTTCGGAACGGGGACAACCAGAGCGCCGTCGCGGACCTCTTCGAGCACGCCTCTCGGACGCTCGCCGCACACAAGGTCTTTGACGGCGAGATCGAGACTGCACGGCATCTGCTGGGGGCCATAGCCACTGTCAAGACCCCGCTCGACCCGGATACGAACGCTTTCCTGACGGCCGTGGAGGCCGCTGCCGCTTTGAGAGGGACGGGCGCGGAGATCACGCCCGAGACGATCGAGGTTTACGAGAAGGCCCACGAGCAACAGCCGGATAATCCGCGCATCCTGCGCAATCTGGCCGTGCTTTGCCACATGCGGGCCATCCAGTTGGAGGAGGCCGGGTCCTTCGCCGATTCGCTGCCCTACTGGCACCGGGCGAGCCGGCTGTGGAGATCGATTCTTGAAAGCCGGGACGGCTTCTGGGACGCCTACCGGGAGTCGTACAACGAGGGCAAGCATCGGCGGGGCCGCATCGGGGAGGAGGACCTCGATGCCGTCCGCAGCAGGGTGCGTAAGCGCGTGGCAGGTGTGCACGTGGCTTTCGCCTGCGCCTACGCCGCGTCGGGGAATACAGCGCGCATACGGACACACGTTCAGTCCGCTCGGGAGTTCTATCCCCCCGGTGAGCCGATACCGGAGCTTGCCGCGGCGTTGTTGGCGGAGGCGCAGAAGCGCAAACAGGCCGGGGGCGAAGAGGAGTTCTTCTCGCTGGCGCAGATGGCTTATGAGGTTGACCCGGAGAACCGGGACGTGCGGTCCGCCTACGCCGCCGCGGTGTTCAACAAGGGCAGCGCGCGACTGGAGGCGGACGACCTGGACGGCGCCGCGCGCTTCTACGAGCAGGCGCGGCAGATAGACCCCAATCTGATGGACAACCCGACGGCCCGACGCCAGTTGGCGGTTTACTACGTCAAGAAAGCGGCAAATCAATTCCGGGCCGGCAACCGTTTCGGGGCTGAAGCGACCTACAGTGAAGCGACGAGCCGAATTCCCGACCTCGAAACGGGACCGGAACTTCGCAAGGTGGCCGCCCAGTACTACGTCGTCAAGGGCGATGTCGAGATGGGGCGCAGCGATTTCGCGAACGCCCGAGAGAGCTTCGAGAGGGCCCTGGAACTCGACCCCACTGTACTGGTAACCGTGCAGGGATTGCGGGAAGCCTGCCAGATGCTGGGCGTCGACACGTCCCTCGGGGACCTGTTCGGCATGTTGATGGGTAACCGATAGCAGAACGGCGGAGGATAATAGCTTGTTAGGGAGCAGCCGAGATGCCCGTGAAACTGCCTGAGGAGAGGAATCCTTATTCGGGACGGACGCCCTTCGACGTTCTGGGAGTCCCCCCGACGGCCGATGCTCGCGAGATCGTCCTGGCGCGCGATGAGAAGCTCGACGACATCAACAACCACCAGCCGCCCTATGCGGACGATGAACGGCTGGAGCTTATCAAGGAGGTCAAGGAGGCCTATCGCGCCGTGGGGGACGCCCGTGCGCGGGCGGAGGTGGAGATGTTCTTCTACGACAGCACGGTCGGCGAGGAGGGATGTCGCCGACAGGCCGAACGGCACGCGGAACTCGCCTTCGATTTCGGCCGTATTCTGGAGCGCGCTGAGGATATCCTTCCCGCGGAGCCGGACATGCAGCTTGCCAGAGACGACTTCAGGGGCGTGACCCTGGATTCGGGACTGCGCCTGCGGACCGATGGGACTTCCTTCGAGCGGGACCCGCGCCGCGAGGCACTGGACGCCATCAGATTCGAGATTTAGAAAGGTGCCGATCATGGGTGAGACCGAGCACCCGGAGTTTGCGCTCAATATTGAGCCCCTGCCGCCCGACGACCCGGCGCGCCGCCGCGCGGCAGAGCGCGCTGTGCTGGGCATGCGCGAGAAAGCGGAGCACTTCTATCGGGAGATGGTCAACCTTCGCAAGCAGTCGGAACAGGACAGACGGCGCATCAGCGAAAGGGTTCACGACCTCTTCCTGGACCTGATCGAGGTCGCCGACAGTTTCGAGGACGTCTTCGGGATGTGCGAGGATGCCGAGGATATGGAGGATGCCGAGAAGGTGGCCGAGCTTTTCCGCACCACTTACGAAACGCTGCTGCGCGCGTTGCAGAAGCATGGCGTCCATCGGGTTCCGGTCCTGGGTAAGCGCTACGACCAGGTCGAATACGAGGGGACGCGCATCCCCGAACCCTTCGAGGTGGTGGACGTGGAGGAGTCGGAAGCGGGCAGCGAAACGGTCCGCAAGGTCATCCGATCGCTCTGGATCCGTGTGGTCGGCAACCGGCTGCTGGTGCTCAGGAAAGCGCAGGTAGTGTGCTGAGAACTGATAGTTAACGCAAGGAAGCCGGGCTTGTTCCGGCGTTGGAGAAAAGGAGGGCAACGCAAAGATGGCGGATATCGGGATCGACCTGGGTACGACCAATTCGGCCGTGGCATATCTCCGCAGCAAGCCGGAAATCATCGAGTGCAAGGGCAAGCCGGTGCTTCCATCGGCGGTGGCCTGGCGGAAGGGCGAGCTGCTGGTGGGCCGCGCCGCCAGGGACATGGCGATGGTTTACGACTCGGCCGTCTCCGTCAAACGCGACATGGGCACCGACAAGCGGTACAAACTGGGCGATAAGGAGTACAGCCCGGTGGAAGTCTCGGCCATCATCCTGCGGGAACTGAAGCAGGCGGCTGAGGACCGCCTGGGGGAACCCGTCGATAGCGCCGTCATCACCATACCCGCCTACTTCAGCGGCGCGCAGAAGGAGGCTACCAAGGAGGCCGGCGCGCAGGCCGGGTTGGGCGACGATGTGCGCCTGCTGGCCGAGCCCATAGCCGCCGCGCTGGCCTTCGGGGCGGAGGACCTGGTGCTGGTCTATGACCTGGGCGGCGGCACATTCGACGTAGGCGTCATCGACTGCTTCGACTACACCATGCTCGGCCTGGCCGGCAACAACTACCTGGGCGGCGATGATTTCGATTCGCGTTTGATGGACTTTCTGGTCGAGCAGGTGAGGGAAGAGACGGCGGTTGACATCAGCGGTGACAAGCAGGCCATGCAGATGGCCAAAAACGTCTGCGAGAAGGCCAAGATCGAACTGTCCGATTCCCAGGTGGCCATGCTGCGATACCAGACGGTGGTGGACGGGCAGGCGGTCAACGTGATGCTCGATCTGGAATCCGAGAAGTTCGAGAGTATGATCATGGACCTGGTGGACGGCACCATCGAGAAAGTTGAGGAGGCCCTCCAGAAGGCGCACGAGAAGGATGAGACCATCGACAGGGACAGCATCGAGACCGTGCTGCTGGTGGGCGGTTCGACCTACATCCCGCTGGTGCAGCGCAAGCTGACCGAGTACTTCGGCCGAGAGCCCTCAAAACGGGTCAACCCCGACCTGGCGGTTGCCCTCGGGGCGGCCATACACACGGCGTCCGGGCCGGCCCAGGCCGGGCTGCACCGGGTGCGTGTGGACCCCGTCCCCGAGGTGACCCAGAGGTCGGAGATCGAGATTACCGGACGCACCTCGCCCAACGCCGAGGTGGTGGCCCACGGCGGGGCGTCCGAGGCAAGCGGCACCGCCGAGCCTTCCGGCAAGTTCAGTCTTACCGTGGGGCTGAAGCCGGACAAGATCAATGAGATAGAGGTGGTGGCGACGGACGCGAACGGTGAGGAGCGCCGACGCAGCCTGGTGATCCGGCACGACAGCGGGTTCTCAGGGCAGGAGGCCAAACCGCGCAAGGCGGCGGCGGTGGGGGGCGGCGTGCTGCCCCGGCCCATCGGAATCCGCGTCACCGGACAGGATGACCTCCTTGGTGTCATCATACCGGAGCAAAGCGAGGTGCCGTGCAGCGAGGAGAACAGGCAGTATGGCATCCAGTCGCAGGTGCCGGGCACGGCGGGCGTCTGCGAGATAGAACTCTACGAGGGCGATCTGCCCTACGCCCCGTTGAACACGCATCTGGCCACCATGCGGCTGGAGACCGCCGCCAGCCCCAGCCAGTTCGAGCCGGTCGCGCTGACCTTCCGGGTCACCGAGGATCATCTGCTGACGGCCGAGGCCCGCATGATCAACTTCCCAGACCACGTCGTCACGGTGAAGGTCAACTGCAAGAGCCCCAGCGGCAGCAACCTGCACGTGGTGGAGCGCGCCGACCGCGTGCTGAATCTGGGGGGCGAGAAACTGCGGCCCGAGGACCGCGCGAGGATCGGCAGATCGCGCCAGGCTCTTCTCGACCTCTCCGAGCAGTACCGGCGCAACCCGCAAAGGGAGTGCTACGAGAGAATAAAGCAGACGGGCCTCGAACTACGCTCGGAACTGGACAAGGTGGAGGCCGCGCAGGCCTGAGAACGGGCGCCCATGGAGGAGAAACAGCCATGCCGTGCAGAATTTGTGGCGCAGACGTAGAGCTGGACGAAGACGGCCTGTGCGCCGAGTGCGCACAGAAGGCCGGGGAAGCCTCCTCTGCGCTCGGCGACACTATCGAGGTGACGCTGGAGAAAGTGGAGGTGTCCACGGAGACTCTGGCCGCCCCCTCTGAGACGAGCGGCGACGAGCAGCCCACCTCCCGAAAGGTGTTGGAGATCGGGCAGGAGGGCGGGGTGACGCTGCGCAATCCGTTCAGCGTGGCTCTCGACGATGAGGACAACCTCTTCGTGATGGATCAGCCGGAACGCGGAAGCTACCGGGTCACGGTCTTCGCCCCGGACGGGTCCTACCTCCGCACCGTGGTGGAGTGCGAGCAGGGCGAGGGGGCCGACGAGCTGAAATACCCCAAGGGCGTGGCCCTCGATCCCCACGGCAATCTGTACATCCCCGACGCGGGTAACAACCGCATCCAGCGGTTCGACGAGGTGGGCTCGCCCATGGGCCCGCTGGGCACCGCCGGCGAAGGCCCGGGGCAGTTCAGCTTTCCCTGCGACGTGGACATCGACGAGGCCGGCGTCATATACGTGGCGGACACCTACAACTGCCGGATACAGAAGCTGACCCCCCAGGGCGTGCTCCTCGTTTCCATCGGCGAGGAGACGGTGGCCAAGAGCGGTTCCGGCTCGCCATTGGTGGTGCTGGACGAGCCGCTGGCGGTCACGGTCGACATCGACGGAAATATCTTCGTAGCTGACACTAACAACCACCGGCTGCTGAAGTTCGACGCAGACGGCGCACCACTGCTGGAACTCGGTGAGGCGGGGGAAGGGCCGCGGCAGTTCTCCTACCCCTCGGACGTGCGGGTGCAGACGGACGGCACCATATACGTCGCGGACATGGACAACAGCCGGGTGCAGAAATTCGACCCCGGGGGCGGGGCGCTGGGCCAGTTTGCACTCCAGATGGAGGAGATGGGTGTGGGAGGCGGCGACATTGCCGTCGATTCCGAAGGAGGCGTGTGGATGTGCGACTACCTGAAGCACACGGTCGCCCGAGTGGAGTTGTTCGAATCCCCGGCGGCCGCATCGGGAGAAACGGAATGAGGTGCATCGTTTGCCATGCCGAGGTGCCAGGTGAAGCCGACCTTTGTCCTGAATGTCAGGAGCCCGTCCAGCAGTGGAGGATTACCGACCAGGCGGCGCACTCCTTCCTGCGCGAGGGAGCCCACTACGATGAGGCCGGCAACACGGTGATGGCAGCGCTGTGTCTGGCGAAGGCGTCGTTTCTGAAACCCAAGGACCCCGTGGCGCTTAGGGCGCTGGGCAAGCTGCTGGCCCGGGAAGGCCAGTATGACGCCGCAACGTACTTGCTGGAGCAGTGTTGCCGGCTCGCAGAAGCCGAGGCCGCCAGGGACGTGGAGGCGGAGAGTCTGCTGGCGCGCCTGGAAGAGCTTGCCGGTGAGTCCGCAGAGGCCGCTCCAGTGCGGCTCAGCTTTGCGGAGGCTGCCTCCGCCGGCTTGCTCTGTCTTACCGACTTCCAGCGAGACCGGGAATCCGGCGAGGACGCCGGCCTGGGTGCGGCGTGGGAGACAGTGCTCAACCTGGAGAGCCGGTGGCACCCGGAGGCGGCACCCATGGCCGAGGTCCTTTCCTGGACGGAGGCACCCGAAGCCCCCCGGGCCGGACCGTGGCTCTACCTGCGCGGCGTCTGCTCACTGGCGGGCGGGGATTCGGATGAAGCCCGCAGGTTCTTCCGCCGGTCGGCCCGGGCGGACGCGTCTCGCCGCAACCCCGAAATCTACCTGTTGTATCTCGGCGTAATGCAAGAGACTTACGAGGACACGGTGAAATTCCTGAAGAACGAAGGAAGGCCCGAGGAGGACATTGCGCGGACGGTGGCGATATCCGCCCGGGTGATGGCCAACAACGGCGAGATGGACGCGGCCCTGCACCTGCTGGAGCGTGCGGCTGAGCGGGGGCCGCGCTCAGGGGAAATACTTGAGCTACGGGACGACTTCGCCGATCTGTCGACGAGGAGCGAATGAACGCTGAACGGAGCCTTCGGTAGGTGAGAAACGGGCAGCCCCTGCCCGCTGGTTTGTCAGGATGGGAAGCGCGGATGTATTCGACGCAGGAAGAGCTCGAAGCCTTCTTCGATGCCCTCTACGACATGCGCATGGTGCGTGCGCTGGGCGAAGGGGCGTTCGGGCTGGCGGTGCTGGCGTACGACGAGACAGAGCAGGTCCGGAAGGTCTTCAAACTGCCCAAGGATGAGAAGACCACGGAGGCCCTGAAGGTCGAGGGCGCCAACCTCGTCAAGCTGCGCAACCTGCTCCACAGGAACATCATCCAGTTGCACCAGTACGGCAAGGTGGAGATGGAGTGGAACGGGGATACCCGGGAGCGATATTACCTCTGCCTGGCCTTTGGTGGCACCTGCCTGCGGGAGAAGATGGGCGACTACCGCGTGGAGGTCGACGGCGAGGGCAACCCCCACTACCACGGCAGCGGCGAGCCACTGCCGTTGGAGGAGGCGCTGCGCATCTCCATGGACGTTTGCCGGGGGCTGGAGGCGGCCCACGGGTTCAGGGACTCCGAGATACGCATCATCCACCGCGACATCAAACCCGAGAACATCCTGATCGACGACGAGACGGGTGTGGCCCGGATCACCGACTTCGGCGTCTCCCGCGTTATCGACCGCAGTTCGGGCATCGTCTCCGTCGCCGGCACGCTGCTCTACATGGCGCCCGAGTGTTTCAAGGGACGGGCCAACTTCCCGTCCGACATCTACTCGTTCGGTATAGTCATGTACGAGATGCTCACCGGCGAGTTGCCGTTCGACGACTACCCCAGTCGGGAGTTGCGGCCCCCGCGCGACCCACGCGAGCTGAATCCGGAGATCCCGGAAGACCTCGCGGCTGTCGTCACGAAGGCACTGGAGAAGGATCTGGAGGCGCGCTACTCGCACGCTTCGGAAATGCTGGCGGACCTTCGCCGGGTGAGCGCCGCCCTCAATCCGCTGCCCGACCGGTACACCAAACTGGAGAAGCTGGGCTCGGGCCGGTTTCTGTGTCGGGACACCCGGACCCAGCAGACCGTGGCCGTGCACCTCGTCGAAACCGACGTCGCGCTGCCGGACACGGCCCGGGAGGCGGCCTCCATCACCGAGATCGAGGAGCCGGGAATTGTGCCGCCGCTCCGGCACTTCCGCAACGAGCACGTGCTGGGGATGGTCTCCGAACCGCCGCGCGGAGAGAGTCTGCTGGAGACCCTTGGGGAGGATGAGCCGAAGACGCCGGAGCAGCTCGGCCGCTTCTGCGATACGATGGCGGCGGTATGCGACATCATTGACGCCGCCCACCAGGGCGGGGTTCTGCACGGACACCTGAACCCGGGCCTCATTTATTCCGACGCGGCCGGGCGGGTGACCGTCCACGGGTTCGGCCTTGCGCCCGTGTTGGAAGCCTGCGGACGGACGTCCGAGGGGCGGCGTGCCTTCCCGGGAGCCTTCTCGGACTCCCTGGCCTGCATGTCACCCCGCTTGCGCCATGGGGCCACGCCCCTGACGGCGGGGGACGACGTCTACGCCGTGGGCGCCGTGATGTTTCGCCTTCTAACGGGTGAGGCGCCGCCTGCGGGGCCTTCGGACCTGCAGCCGGCTGATCTGCGTGAGAAAAACGAGTTCATCACCCGGCGGCTGGCTGGAATCGTGATGGACGCCATGGCGCCTGCCCCGGAAGACCGGCCGGGCAGCCTGCGGGAGGTCGCCGGGCGGCTGCGGGAGTGCCGCTGGCCGGAGGACGTCATAGAGACGGTTGTCGAGGACGCCCTCGCCGCGTACGAGGGCGGGGATGCGCTCGCCGCCTACGAACTGCTGAACAGGGGGCTGGAGGCCGACCCGGGCAACCCTCGTATTCACCACACGAAAGGGCTGATCTACTTCCGGGAGGAGGAGTTCACGTGGGCGGCGCGGGAACTGCAGTCCGCGGCCAACATCGAGCCCGGGCACGAAGTGCTTGCCCTGCTCGGGCGCTGTCTGATGCGGCTGGACGGGCGGGCCGACGAGGCCGTCCGCGTGCTGGAGCGTGCACTGGAATACGATGACGACCCGGAGACGCGTGAACTCCTGGCACGGGCGCTTCGGGCCTGCGGCCGTCGGGACGAAGCTGTGACGGCGCTGCGACAGTCAATCCCGGGGGAGCCGGACGAATCGGTAAGAAGCAGGCGAGAGAGCACGCTGGAGGTGTGGGAAGCGGAGACACGGCCCCCGGCCGACGCCAGGGGCGCCACCGAGGAGCAACCACCCGAAGATGAACCTTGAGAGCGCATCCGCAACCCGAGCGGGTCCCGGCGACGGCACCAACGAGGATGCCGTGCTGGAAGACCCGGTGCGCGGCGTGTTTGCGGTTGCGGACGGGCTGGGCGGTTCCCGCCGGGGCGAGGTGGCCAGCCGGATTGCGATTGACGTGCTCCGCTCCGAGTTGGGAGGTATGTCGATGGACCGCCCGCCGGCCGACGGCATGGATGTCCTGAAGGAAGCTTTCGTCCGGGCCAATGCGGACCTTCTGGCGGCCGGCGACAGGGCCGGGCACAGGATGCAGACTACGTTGACCGCGGCGGTCGTCGCGGGCGGTAGCTTGTTTCTTGCGCACGTCGGGGACAGTCGCGCCTACCTTATGCGTGACGGCCGGGCTACCCGTTTGACCGAGGACGATCGCCTTGTGGCGGAGATGGTCCGCGACGGATTGATGTCGGAATCGGAGGCCGGCCGCCATCCGCACCGGACGGTGCTCAGCGGCTGTCTGGGACAGTTCGACAGGTTCCGCCTGCAGGCCCGGGAAGTGCCGCTGGAGCCCGGGAGTCTGGTCATGCTGTGCACGGACGGCGTCACGGAGGCCCTGTCCGACGACCGAATAGGGGAATGCCTCCAGCGCGCGTCCTCTGCGCGGGAAGCGGCCGAGCGGCTGGTGGACGAGGCGGCGACGCACGTCGGCGACGACATGACGGCGGTTGTTCTGAAAGTGCCCGAGGGCCCATAGCCCTCGCAGCCTTTGGCATACAGGGAGGACACGCAGGTGCCTGAGCTTTCGGTGGCCTCAGTGCTGGTGTGGCAGCTATCCGCCTCGGAGGCGCAGTTGACGCGGCATCTGACCATAAAGCCGGGCCATATGTTCTGCGCGCTCTGCAAGGTCGGGGAAGTGGAGTTGGACGAGGTGATCAAACAGATGCCGCGGCAGTTTGCCGGGCGTGCCGACGCCGCCAGAGAGGACGTAGGTCAGCTTATGGAGGTGCTTGAGCAGGCCGGGATTGCGCCGAAAGCGTTCCGGCGTCGCCTGCGGCCCATGCTGGGGGAGGAAGGGGACCTCCCGGCCGACGCTGCCATGCATCGCAGTCCCGAGTGCCGGCGCACCTTCGACCGTGCGGCGTCGCTGGCAATGGCCGAGGGAGGTTCGCGCATCACCCCGCTCCATCTGCTGGCCGCCCTGATGGAGGACACCTCGGCGCCCTATGTCGGGCTGGCGCGGGAGCTTTCGGTGGACCTGGACCGCCTGCTGCAGGCCGCCGCACCGGCCACGGGCATCCGCACCGCGCCGCCCGCGGCCGAGCGGCGTGCCGCGGAGCCGGAGGCCAGATCGAAGACGCCTCTGCTGGACAAGTTCGGGCGCGACCTGACCGCGCTCGCCCGCGACGGCAGGCTGGACCCCGTCATCGGCCGCAGGGACGAGATGAGGCGCCTGGCGCGCGTGCTGGTGCAAAGGAAGAAGAACAGCGCCGTTCTGGTGGGCGATGCAGGCGTGGGCAAAACGTGCATAGTCGAGGGGCTGGCCCGGAGGCTGGCCTCGCCCGACGCGCCCGGCGGACTGGAGGAGAAGCGCATCGTCGAGCTGTCCATGGCGGCGCTGGTCGCGGGCACGAAGTACAGGGGCGAGTTCGAGGAACGGCTGCAGGGTGTCATCGCTGAGGCCCGGAATGAAGAAACAGTCCTCTTCATCGACGAGCTACACACCATGGTCGGCGCCGGGGCGACCGGCGGGGGCATGGACGCCGCCAACATCATCAAGCCCGCGCTGGCGCGCGGCGAGATTCAGTGCGTAGGCGCCACCACCACGCAGGAGTACAGGAAGTTCATCGAAAAGGACTCGGCCCTCCAGCGCAGGTTCCAGATGATCTGGGTCAACGAACCCACGCGCGACGAGGCGACCGAGATTCTACAGGGGCTAAAACCGCGGTTCGAGGATCACCACGGGCTGGCCATCGCCGAAGAGGCCATCGAAGCGGCCGTCGAGTTCTCGATGCGCTACCTGACCGACTACCGCCTGCCGGACAAGGCCATTGACCTGATCGACCAGGCCTGTGCACAGGCGAGGCTGGGGACCCTGTCACCCCGGCCGGCGGGGGAGGCGAGTGTCGCGCCGACGATCGGACGGGAGGATATCGCGCGGGTTGTCGCCCAACGCTGCCGCATCCCGGTGGAACGGCTGACCCGGGAGGAGTCCGAGCGGCTGCTGCGGATGGAGGAGGCGCTCTCGCAGCGGGTCATCGGGCAGGAAGAGGCCGTCAGGGCCGTCAGTGAGACCGTCCGCGTGGCGCGTTCAGGCCTGAAGGACCCGAACAAGCCCGTGGGCGTCTTTCTGTTCGTCGGGCCCACGGGTACCGGCAAGACGGAGCTGGCCAAAGCGACCGCACAGTTCCTCTTCGACGACGAGAGCAGGCTGATCAGCTTCGACATGTCCGAGTACATGGAGAAACACACCGTCAGCCGGCTGGTGGGGGCGCCCCCCGGCTACATTGGATATGAGGAGGAGGGCCAGCTCACGGGACAGGTGCGCAGCAACCCGTACAGCGTGGTCCTCTTCGACGAGGTCGAGAAGGCGCATTCCGATGTCTTCGACATCTTCCTGCAGATATTCGACGAAGGGCGCCTGACGGATGCGCAGGGGCGCCGCGCCTCGTTCTCAGAGGCCGTCATCATCATGACCTCGAACCTCGGCGCCGGGGCGCCGGCCGGCGGGCGCAAGCCCATCGGGCTGGACCTGCAGAGCAGCGGCAAAGCCGGAGCCGACGGCTCCCAAAGAGAGGCCATGCGCGAGCAGATCATGCAAAGCGTCCGCAGCGCCCTGCGGCCGGAGCTGCTCAATCGCGTCCAGCAGGTGGTGTTCTTCTACCCTCTGGGTCCCGGGGCCGTCCGGCGGATAGTGGACAAACTGCTGGGCCGTGTGCGCGGGCGGCTCTCGGCGCAGGGGCTGGACTTCCGGCTCTCGGGCGCCGCGTACGCTCTGCTGATGGATGAGGGCTTCAGCCCCACCTACGGCGCGCGCGAGATGGAGCGGACCATCGACAGGCTCATCGTGCAGCCGCTGGGCCGCGCGCTGCTGGAGGGCCGGTTCAGTGCGGGCCAGACGATCGAGGTGGACGCGGCCGGCGAGACGATGAGCTTCACGCCCGGCCGGGCTGCGGACGGCACGGCCTCACTCTAACGATACTGACGGAGGTTACACCGCATGCCCCATGTCATTCCTAATGTCATCGAGAGAACCGAGCGAGGCGAGCGCGGCGTCGACATCTATTCACGTCTGCTGCAGGACCGCGTCATTTTCTTTACCGGTCAGGTCAGCGACGACACTGCCGATATCATCATTGCGGAGCTGTTCTACCTGGAATCGGCTGACCCCGAAGCCGACATCTACATGTACATCAACAGTCCGGGTGGGGTGGTGACGGCCGGGCTGGCCATCTACGACACCATGCAGTATATTGCGTGCGACGTCTGGACCATCTGCATCGGTCAGGCCGCCTCGATGGGCGCCATCCTGTTGACCGCCGGAACGCATGGCAAACGGGTGGCCCTGCCCAATGCGCGGGTGATGATCCACCAGCCGCTCGGCGGCGCGCAGGGGCAGGCGACCGATCTCGAGATCCAGACCAAGGAGATGCTGCGCATAAAGCAGCGGATAAACGAGATGCTGGTCGAGCATACCGGCCAGCCGATGGAGGTGATCGCGCGGGACACCGAGCGAGATTTCTACATGACGGCCGACGAGGCCGTCGCCTACGGCATCGTGGACAAAGTAGTGGCCCGTCGCGACGAGGCGTGACCGCGCGCGGTGCCATGTAAGGAGTGAGGCGGCGTATGCCGGGAGACGCCACAACCGAGGCACGGTTCGAGATCCGACAGCCGGGCAGGCCCGGACGGCAGTTCCGGCTGGACGTTCCCCTTCTCGTCATCGGTCGCGACCGGGGCTGCGACATCTGGCTGGCCGATGCCGCCGTCTCGCGCCGTCACGCCCAGCTTCAGCAGACAGAGGATGCCCGCTGGGCCCTTCAGGACCTGGGCAGCCGCAACGGCACTTTCGTCAACGGCGAGAGAACCAACTACTCCGTGCTGCGCAACGGGGATACGGTGCGCGTGGGCGACTGCGAACTGGTCCTGCACGCTGTGGAGGAGGCCGAGGAGGAGAGCGACTCGCAGTTCGTGGAGTTTGTCGAGCTGGAAACGCTTCCGGCGAAGGAGCGTCCGGCGGGGGACCTGGTGGTGCGGTATGCCCGGCTGGTGCGGACTCTGAACCGGGCGGAGAACGTAGGCGGCCTCATGGAGCGGCTGGCGGGCGGATGCCTCCAGATGTGCGGGGCGCGGTGTGCGGCGGCGGGCCTGTTCCGGGATGGAGAAATCGACTGGATGGCCCGCGTGGCCGGCCCGGGCGCGTCCGAGGAGGTGCCGTCGGTGCCCGACGGCATCTGCCGGGAACTCCAGATGAAGTCGCTGCGTTTCGCGGCCGTCGCGGAGGAACCGCAGCTTGTCGAGGACGACAGCGTGCCACCTGCCGGCAGGCTGCTGTTCCCGCTCCGGTCGGGTGGCCGCACGTACGGCCTGTTGTACCTTGACGTCGCGCCCGCCTCGGGTCCACTGCCGGAGCGGGAGGTCTGGCTCGTTCGACTGGCCGCCATGGAAGCCGGCAGCCGTGTTGCCCGGCTGCGTGCGCTGGAGACGGAACATCTGCGCACACGCATGGAGACGGAGCTGGACGCCGCCCGGCGCATACAGTTGGGGCTTTTCCCCTCCACGCTTCAGGTCGATGCGCGCCTGCGTGTTGCCGCCTACAATCTGCCCTGCGTCAAGGTGAGCGGCGATTACTACGATGTGCTGAAGCTGGACGATGACCGGGTGCTGTTCGTGTTGGCGGACGCGATGGGCCACGGTCTGGCGGCGGCGTTGCTGGCGGCCAACTTCCAGGCCGGGTTCCGTCTGGCCCGGCACCTGGGACATGACCTGGTGCAGATGCACTCGGTGCTCAACGAACTCGTGGAGGCGAACGCAGGCGGTTCGGCGTTCCTCACAGGGGTGATCGGCTCGCTCGACCTGAGGGACGGCGCGCTGGAGATGGTGATCGCCGGGCACCCCCCGCCGCTTCGGGTCAGGGAGGGAAGCGCAGAGCCTGTCTCCTCCGCCCACGGCACAGGTCCCTGGGGCATGCCCGCGTCAGAAGAGCCGCACACAGTGCGCACTCGCCTGGCTGCGGCGGACACGGTGCTGATCTATACCGACGGGGTGACCGATGCCTTCAGCCCCGAGGGCGAACGTTACTCTGCTTCCCGCCTGCAGGACGCCGTGGCCGCCAACGCGTGGCGCGCGCCCCAGGCGGCCGCCGAAGCCATCGCCGGGCAGGTCGTCGAGTGGTCCAGCAGCGCCCTCGAGGACGACGTGACGCTGTTCGGTCTGAACTGGCTGGGCCAGCAGGGGAGGGAATAGGAAGGGGGGCTCAGCTTGCCGGAACGGGCCGCCACGGGGCGGGCCAGTCTTTCCCGGAGGCCTCCTTGATGATCTCCCGCTCCTGCTCTCTGGTGATGCCGTAGCGGGCCCGTACTCGGGCCTTGCAGCGGGCCTCTAAGGCGTAGAACGTCTCCAGCCACTTGTCGGGGTCTGCCTTCGACTTCTGGCGTGCCAGCGTGTCCGCGCTGTCCTCGGCAAGCAGAAGCTCCCAGTATATGCGCCTCCTGCGCTCCTCCGCGGACGGGGCTGCGGCGTCGTGCTCGGCGGCGGGCCGCAGGACGGCCCGGTCGCCCTTGCGACTTGAATCAGGGCCCTGGTAAAGGCCGCGAAGTTCCTCTCCCACCGCTCCCTGGAACAGCCATTCCTCACCTGCCAGGCGGACAGTTAGTCCGTGGGAAGTGATTTCCCACCGGTTCGTGCACGTCCTGTGTCCCTGCCGGTCCTCGACCGACCCATCGATCCGGAACCTCACGATTCCCTTCGGCTCGTCCGCTTCGATCCACTCGTATCTGCCGGCAACCTCGGCCAGCAGACGCGCCTTAGTCGGATCGGCCACTCCCGGCGGTACGATCTCGGCCTCTTCGATCGTCTCGTCCAGAACCGCCTCCTCGTGCTCCCTCAACAGCTCCTTCTGTCTTGCCAGTTCCGGTCCGTATTCCCGCTCGAACTGCCGCTGGTACTGCTGGTGGCATCTCTGGTAATTGCCGGCGGCGGTCTGGTAAGCGGCCTGTCGGGAGGAGACGCCCCTCTGCACACTGGAGATGTTCCGGTTGACATCGGATAGCTGCGACTGCAGGTTGCTGATCTGGGACCGGATCGCCATCTGTGTCTCGTAACTTGGCGCTCCGTAGGGCGTCCCGTCCATCACCGTCCCGCCGGTCCTCAGCCTCTGATCGAGAGAGGAAATCTGTGACCGGATATTCCCCTGCCGATTGGTGAGGGCCTCCAGTTGCCTTTCGGCAGCGGAGAGTTGTTGTTGCGCCGCGTCGCGCGCCGCTTGCGCGGCGTTCATCCGGCGCAACTCCGCATCCAACGCTTGCTCCACGATCTTCCGGGCCCGGGCCTCGGCCCTGTCTTCCCGGGGAATGTATCGGACGGCGCGGGCGCCGCCATCCGCCTCTTCCATCTGCAGGATGGGCTCAAGCTCCGAAGCAGAACCGGTCCGGACGGAGGCCGGCAGCGCAAGCAGAGCGGCGACGACGCAAGCCGCAGCAAAACACCATTTAGACAACCCCTTCATGGTTCCCCCCTGCCGGGAGTCAACGCCTGGTCCGCGGGTCAACCGGCGACAGTATTCTACGCCGCGGGTTGCGGCCGGGCAACCCTTTTCTCGGGTGCTGGCAAGCCCGGCTTTCGTAAGTGGGCCGCTCGGGCGGAGTTCAGAGGGTGCCCGCATCCGTCAGCCCCCGCGGGCTTGACGCAGGATGTCCCAGTAGGCGCCGCGAGCGCCTCCACGGATCGCCTCGCACAGGGCTTCGTTGCCGCTGTAGTTGTAGTCCTCCAGTTGCTCCAGCGGAGCGGGTTCGAAGAACCGTTCGTCATCCCCGATAATGTCCCGCACCAACTGTGCCGGCTCCGGTCCGAGTTCGGGGCTCACGTAGAAGACGGGCCGCAGCAGCCCATCCGGTCCCCTGCTTGAGCCCGCCGTCCGGACACCGGGGTCGTCTTCCAGCGTGCCCTCGTCGGCCAACCGCCGCGCCAGCGCCGTGCCCGGATACAGCCGCACACCCAGCGCGGCGCCTACGGCGTAGGGATTGGCGGCCTTCAGAAACCCGATGGTCTCGCGCACGGTGTCCGGTGTCTCGCCCGGGCCGCCCAACAGGAGATCGATCATGGCCCGGATGTCGTTCTGCTTGCACAGGCCGACGGCGTTCGCGATATCCTCTTTGCGGTGGCGACGGCCGTAGGAGCAGAGCATGTCGGCGTTGGCACTGTCCGCCCCGAAGTTGATCCCCACGAAGCCGGCCCGCCTCATGGCGGCGGCCAGCTCCGTGTCGAACGGCACCACCGCGGCGTAGGTGTACCACTGCAGGCGCTCGCCCAGGCCGCGCCGCGCGAACTCGCGGCACACGGCCAACGCGTGGTCGTAGTCGAGATTGAACTCGCTGTCGCACAGGTGCAGCACGTCGATCCCCGCAGCGGCGGCGACCGTACGGCCGTGGAGGCCGTTGAAGCCATTTACGGAGACATAGTGAGCCA